>NZ_FYDH01000006.1:0-326850 GCF_900187475.1 Pseudomonas sp. Irchel s3h9
CTCTTTTTCAACTTCCTTCTGGCTTCGATGAACTGAAGCAACCTGCCGCCGAAACCTACATAACTCATTGAATCTCAAGGAGTTTTCCGTTTCGACTGCGCCGGAAGTGGGGCGAATTATAGACATCTGAAATTCGCCGTCAACCGTTAATTTCGCTTTTCTTGCAAAACCTGCTTTTTAGCCAGCAAACGCGGGATCCGACGCATCACTGGCGGAATACGCAGCACCAGAAGCATCGCGCCTACAAAGGCATAGATCGCCCATTCCTCTAGATCAGCACGCACGATCCACAGCATATGCAGCAAACCCAGGCCAAGAATCACATAGACCAGACGATGCAGCTTCTTCCAGCGCGAACCCAAACGACGCTGACTGTAGCGATTTGACGTCAGCGCCAGCGCCAACAATCCGAGAAAACCCAAAGCCCCCACTATTATGTAGGGCCGCTTACGCAACTCGACAGTCAGCTGCGACCAATCGAAACCCAGAATAAACGCCATATAACTACACAGATGCAAAACCACATAGGCAAAACACCAGAGCCCCAGCTGTCGGCGCACTGCAATCCACCCAGCCCAGCCGGTGAGCTTCTGCATAGGTGTCATGCTCAGAGTGATCAACAACAACACCAACGTCCCCAAGCCCAGCCGATCCACCAGCACTTTGCCAGGATCAGGCCCGAGCAAATCCCCGAGAGCCTGATACAACCACAGCATCGGCCAGACTGCCGCCGCAATGAAAACGCCTATACGCCAGTACGGGAATCGCATCAGTAATTCTTCCGCAGATCGAGCCCTGTGTATAAAGAAGCGACTTCATCCGAGTAGCCGTTGAACATCTGCGTATCCCGCACATTTGGCTTGAACAGACTGTTTGGCAGTCGCCGCTCCCGCGCCTGGGTCCAGCGTGGGTGATCAACCGTCGGGTTCACATTCGCATAGAAGCCGTATTCATCTGCCGCGATACTCTGCCAGGTCGTCTTCGGCTGCTCGCTGACCAGGCTGATACGGACGATGGATTTAACGCTCTTGAAGCCGTACTTCCATGGCACCACCAAGCGCAGAGGCGCACCGTTCTGATTCGGTAACTCGCGGCCATACATACCAACCGCCAGAATCGCCAGTGGATTCATCGCCTCATCCAACCGCAAGCCTTCTACATAAGGCCAATCGATCAGGGCAAACCCTGAACGCTGGCCAGGCATGCTCTTGGGATCCTGCAAGGTTTCAAAACGGATGTATTTGGCCTTGGACGTTGGCTCGACCTGCTTGAGCAGCGCCGAGATTGGAAAACCGATCCACGGAATGACCATCGACCACGCCTCGACACAGCGCAAGCGATAGATGCGCTCTTCCAATTGGTACGGCTTCATGAAGTCTTCCAGCGCATAGCGCCCTGGCTTACCCACCTCCCCGTCGACCACCACACTCCATGGTTCGGTTTTCAGCGAGCCCGCATTCGCCGCCGGGTCGCCCTTGTCGGTACCGAACTCATAAAAGTTGTTGTAGTGAGTGGCGTCTTTATAAGGCGTGATCGCCTCATCCTTGACGTTGACCGCTCCCCATTTAGTAGAAGGCAGCTTCTCAGTGAACCATGCAGGTGCCTTGCCCGGCTCGACATCGGCATACCGCGCCGCATCGTCGGCATTGGCCCAGCGCGGCAGGCTGCTGACGGCGATACCGGCAGCAGTGACCCCCAATAATTGGCGGCGAGAAAGATAAATGGCTTCAGGCGTGACATCCGACTCGTGGCAGTCGGACGCTTTGGGGACTTTGATCAACATGGCAACTCCGCAGCTTTGGAGGACAGATGCACCCATAGACTGCGGAGTATGCGGAAAATTACATCACTCGGCTTTTTTGTGCCGACGAAGATGCAATAAGTACTGCACCGGGCCGGAAGCGGCGTAGGCAAGGAACACCAACAGCAGAATGCGCGGTGGATCGCTAAACACCACGGCAAACACCAGCACTACCGCAAGAATCGCCACAAACGGTACGCGCCCCTTCAAGTCCAGCTCTTTAAAGCTGTTGTACTTGATGTTGCTGACCATCAGCATGCCGGCAGCCGCCACCATCAACGCGACCAGGAACGACATCTTCGAACCCTGGATCCCGTAATCACTGAATGCCCAGACAATCCCCGCCACCACACCGGCCGCTGCCGGACTGGCCAGACCGATGAAGTAACGTTTATCCGCCGTGCCAACCTGCGTATTGAAACGCGCCAGACGCAACGCCGCGCCTGCTACATAGATGAAGGCAACCATCCAGCCGACCTTGCCCATGTCGCCCAACGCCCAACCGAATGCCAGCAACGCCGGTGCAACACCGAACGCGACCATATCCGACAGCGAGTCGTACTCGGCGCCAAAGGCACTTTGCGTATTGGTCATGCGCGCGACACGACCGTCGAGGCCGTCGAGCACCATGGCGACGAAAATCGCGATCGCGGCGAACGCGAAATACTTGCTAGCGTTCGCCGAATCACCGGCACTCAACGCAGCCTGGGCGCTCATCGAGTTGATGATGGAGTAAAACCCTGCGAACAGGTTTGCAGTGGTGAACAGGTTCGGCAGCAGATAGATACCACGATGCCGGACTTTACGACCTTCTGCGTCGTGCCCTTCTTCGATGTGTTCATCGATGGGCAACAGGCTTTCGGCGTCAGAAGCCTTGTTCGGCTCTTCGGGACGTTCGCTCATGGACATTACCTTGCAACGGTTTGAAGAAAATTCGACAGATGCTTGAGGACGACAGTTCGGCCACAAACGCTGCAGCTTTATACCAGAACCACCGCCTCAAACGAAAAAACGCGGCCGAGGCCGCGTTTTTTTCATACAAGGGACAACGACTTAGTTTTTGGCTTTGTCGACGATCTTGTTGGCACCGATCCACGGCATCATGGAGCGCAGTTGCTCGCCGATGACTTCGATACCGTGAGCGGCGTTGTTACGACGCTTGGCGGTCATCGAAGGGTAGCCGGTTGCGCCTTCGCTGATGAACATTTTGGCGTATTCGCCGTCCTGAATACGTTTCAGGGCGTTGCGCATGGCCTGACGGGATTCGGCGTTGATCACTTCCGGACCGGTCACGTACTCGCCGTACTCAGCGTTGTTGGAGATCGAGTAGTTCATGTTGGCGATACCGCCTTCGTACATGAGGTCAACGATCAGCTTCAGTTCGTGCAGGCACTCGAAGTAGGCCATTTCCGGCGCGTAGCCAGCTTCAACCAGGGTTTCGAAACCGGCTTTTACCAGTTCAACGGTACCGCCGCACAGAACGGCTTGTTCGCCGAACAGGTCGGTTTCGGTCTCGTCCTTAAAGGTGGTTTCGATGATGCCGGTACGACCGCCACCAACGCCAGCGGCGTAGGACAGCGCAACGTTTTTGGCGTTGCCCGAGGCGTCCTGGTAGATAGCGATCAGGTCAGGGATACCGCCGCCCTTCACGAACTCGGAACGTACGGTGTGACCCGGAGCTTTCGGCGCGATCATGATCACGTCGAGGTCGGCACGCGGAACAACCTGGTTGTAGTGGATCGCGAAGCCGTGGGAGAAGGCCAGGGTGGCGCCTTTCTTGATGTTCGGCTCGATTTCGTTTTTGTACAGCGAGGACTGGAACTCGTCCGGGGTCAGGATCATGACCAGGTCGGCGGCAGCAACAGCGGAAGCAACGTCGGTCACTTTCAGGCCGTGAGCTTCAGCTTTGGCAACAGTGGCCGAACCTTTACGCAGACCAACGGTAACGTCGACACCGGAGTCTTTCAGGTTGCACGCTTGGGCGTGGCCCTGGGAACCGTAACCGATGATGGCAACTTTCTTGCCCTGGATGATCGACAGGTCGCAGTCTTTATCGTAGAAAACTTTCATGAATTTCCCCTTTATATCCAGGCCGTTCAGGCCATTCGCTAATTTGGTTTAGATGCTGAGTACTTTGTCGCCGCGGGCAATGCCGGTCACGCCGCTACGGACGGTTTCCAGAATCGATGCGGTGCCGATGGACTGAATGAAGCTGTCGAGCTTGTCGCTGGTACCGGTCAATTGAACGGTATACACGCTGGCGCTGACGTCGACGATCTGTCCACGGTAAATATCGGTGGTGCGTTTGATCTCGGCGCGCTGGGCGCCAGTGGCCTTGACCTTGACCAGCATCAGTTCGCGCTCGATGTGAGCGCTTTCCGACAGGTCCACCAGCTTGACCACTTCGATCAGCTTGTTCAGGTTTTTGGTGATCTGCTCGATGACTTCATCGTGGCCCACAGTGGTCAGCGTCAGACGCGACAGGGTCGGATCTTCGGTCGGGGCCACGGTCAGGCTTTCGATGTTGTAGTTGCGCTGCGAGAACAGGCCGACTACGCGAGACAAAGCGCCGGGTTCGTTTTCCAGAAGCAAGGAAATAATGTGCCGCATGATTAAGTACGCTCCGTCTTGCTCAGCCACATATCGCGCATCGAGCCGTCTTTGATCTGCATCGGATAGACGTGCTCGCTGGTGTCGACCGAAATATCGATCACGACCAGGCGATCCTTCATGGCGAACGCTTCTGCCATCTTCGACTTCAAATCTTTCGATTCGGTGATGCGTACGCCAACGTGGCCGTAGGCTTCAGCCAGCTTGACGAAGTCAGGCAGCGATTCCATGTAGGAGTGTGAGTGGCGGCTGCCGTAGCTCATGTCCTGCCACTGACGAACCATCCCCAGAACACCGTTGTTGAGGATGACGATTTTCACTGGCAAGCCATACTGCAGGCAGGTCGACAGTTCCTGGATGTTCATCTGGATACTGCCTTCACCGGTGACGCAGGCAACGTCGTCATCCGGGAAGCTCAACTTGATGCCCATGGCCGCCGGAAAACCGAAGCCCATGGTGCCCAGACCACCGGAGTTGATCCAGCGATTCGGCTTGTTGAACGTGTAGTACTGCGCAGCGAACATCTGGTGCTGACCCACGTCGGAAGTGATGAAGGCATCGCCTTTGGTCACTTCGCAGAGGGTTTCGATCACGGTCTGCGGCTTGATCAGGCTGCCGTCGCCCTTTTCATAAGGGAACAGGCCGCGATCACCGCGCCATTCATCCACCTGCTTCCACCAACTGGCCACGGACTCCTTGTTCGGGGTCTCGCCGATTTCCTTGAGAATCGCGACCATTTCAGTCAGAACACTCTCAACCGGACCAACAATTGGCACGTCGGCCTTGATGGTCTTGGAAATCGAAGCCGGGTCGATATCGATGTGAATGATCTTGGCGTTCGGGCAGAACTTCGCTGCGCCATTGATCACGCGATCGTCGAAGCGTGCGCCGACAGCCAGGATCACGTCAGCATGGTGCATCGCCAAGTTGGCGGTGTAACTGCCGTGCATGCCGAGCATGCCGATGAACTGACGATCAGTCCCCGGGAAACCACCCAGGCCCATCAAGGTGTTGGTCACTGGCAGGTTGAGCATTTTCGCCAGTTCGGTCAGCGGTGCGGAACCGTTGCCGAGAATTACGCCGCCACCGGAGTACATGACCGGACGCTTGGCCGCCAGGAGCATTTCTGCTGCCTTGCGGATTTGCCCGGAGTGACCACGAACGGCCGGGCTGTAGGAACGCAGCTTGGCTTTCTTCGGGAAGATGTATTCGAACTTCTCGGCCGGGTTGGTCATGTCTTTCGGGATATCGACCACGACCGGCCCCGGACGACCGGATTGCGCCAGGTAGAAGGCCTTCTTCATGACTTCCGGGATTTCCGAGGCGTGCTTGATCATGAAGCTGTGCTTCACGATCGGCCGGGAGATACCGATCATGTCGGTTTCCTGGAACGCGTCGGTGCCGACCATGGTGCTTGGCACCTGACCGGAAATGATCACCATTGGAATCGAGTCCATATAGGCGGTCGCGATACCGGTAATGGCGTTTGTGGCGCCAGGACCGGACGTCACCAATACCACGCCGGCTTTACCGGTGGCACGGGCATAACCGTCAGCCATATGGGTTGCCGCTTGTTCGTGACGAACCAGAATGTGAGTCACTTCCGGTTCTTTGAACAGGGCATCGTAAACATGCAGGAGAGCACCACCCGGGTACCCGTAGATATATTTGACGCCTTCGTCACGCAAGAAGCGGACGAGCATCTCACCGCCAGATAAAAGCTCCACGTTGTTCACCTCTAAAACGCCAGAATACCGTCCACAAAAAAGGGGCGGGTCTTAATAGGTTTACTTCTCGGCAGAGCATGAGCGACGGTGGTCGCCGACTACGTCAGCACTGACTGAGCAAGTATTGGGATCGTCCCAAGTGTTGCGGGCCTTTCCCACCCAGCGCGAGGTAACGCGTTGCGGGTGTAACAGGTCGGCGCGGATGTGCGCCTCATGATCTACCGAGTGGGTCTGCTTCTGGCAGTCCCTCTACAGCGGACTTTGGATTCTTCTGTTTCGCCCTCTCCAAGTCAAGTCGTCTGTGTGGTTAATTGTGGGTAAGCACATGAGAACGCAAGAAAAAACCTGAAAACCGCTACTCTGTTAGTGTCAATTGCGCAATTTTGCCAAGGAATCAGCATGCGAACGCTCCTCCTTACTCTGCTGATCGGCCTCAGCCCATGGTGCATGGCCGCTCAAATCTACAAATGGGTCGATGCCCAGGGGGTCACGCACTTCGATGCGCAGCCGCCACCGGGTCAGCAGTCGACAACCTTGCAGACGCCCTCCTCGCCCCCACCGAAACCGGCGGCAATGCCGGGCAGCGGTGTATTGGGCGATCAGAAGGCGATTGATGACAGGGTGAAGAAACAGGTGGCCGACCAACAGGCGCAGCTCAAACAGTTTTGCGAGCAAGCACGCACGAACCTTGCGCAATTGCAGAACAATCCGCGTTTGAGGGAAGAGGTGGAGGGACAGATGCGACGGCTGGATGATGCGCAGCGTCAGGAACGCATTGTCGAGGCTCAGAAACAGATAGCCGAGAATTGCCAATAGGCATCTGCAGGACTGTAGGAGCTGTCGAGTGAGACGAGGCTGCGATCTTTTGACTTTAAAGTTCAATAGATCGCAGCCTTCGGCAGCTCCTACACAGAATCGGTATTAGCGCGAGGCAGTGATCAACAGGTCAAACTCTTTGAGCAGCACCTGAAGCTGACGATCCTTGCCACCCAGGTTGCGCTGGGCGAAGACCATTTCAGCCATTTCCTGAATCCCCGAGGCATTCGGCAATGGCAGATCCTCCTCAAGGATGTATTTCATCTTCGGCAGGAAGATCCATTGCAGCCACTGCTCGAAATCCAGCGTATCGACCGAAAACGGCTCGACACTGCTCAACGCTTCCGCCGACGGCGGAACCTCGTCCCACCAGCCTTGAGTGCGCAGTTCACGCTCGATCAGCAACAGCTGATCGGCGATTTTCGGGAAACGGGCATCCATCACAGCGAAACCTTGGCCTTCTGACGGGCCTGAGCGGCGCCCGCTGAATCGCCTTGTTTCTCACGGGACTGAGCGATGACTTCCCACAGGTTGGCCTGCAGGTCCGGACGACCGTTGGCCATGGTCAGCGCACGACGGGCGAACTGCTCGGCTTGCGGCGCATCACCTTGGGCCATGCGCACTTGCGCCAAGCGATAAAGCACTTGCGGCTCACGCGGGGCAACTCGCTGAGCACGCTCCAGGCTGGAGGACGCACCGTTGAGGTCGCCGCCGGCCTGTTGCTGCTGCGCTGTGGTCAGCAAGGCGAGCACCGGACCATCCAGTTGCTCGTCGGCGGAAAGTCCACCGCCACTGCTGGCCGAAGGAATTCCGCTCGGCGTCGAAGGCATGTTGTAAGTGCCCGAGTTGATCGGCGCCGATTCAACTGCTGATGGGTTGTACGGCCCAGGCGTGATACCACCGGACGCCGGACCCGGCACGATTGGCGAGGAGCTGATCGGCGCAGAAGTCGTCGCGCCGCCACCAGGCACCATCACCACCACGCCAGTGTCACCTTGCGGAATCGCCTGGGTCTGGCCCTGTGCTGGACGCTTCACCGTCGTTTGACGGAAGCCGCCATTGGCCGAAATACGTTCGCTGTTGGACACCGCAGTACCGGAGTCAACCACTGGAATCGAACCACGCTGTACGGTAGAGCAGCCGCTGAGCAAAGCCACGGCGGTCACCGCTGGAATCAACCACTTGTTCACTTGAAACCCTCTTTGCTTAATTCATCCAGCCCTTGACCCAATCCATCACCGACTCGCCGGAGGCAGGCGTTTCGCCCGCACACGCGGCGCCGGGTGGCGGTTCGCTGCCGCGAATATACGGCATCTGCACCGCCCCCGGACAGTTGGCATCGGAACCCTGCCCGGTACGCGAATCGACCCAAGCCTGTACGACATTGTCCGGCTGCGGCATGTCCAGCGGTAGCGGATCGGCCTTGCGCATGAAACTGGTCCAGACCTGCAACGCACCGGTGGCCCCGGTGAACGGCGTCTTGCCGTTGTCATCGCGCCCCAACCAGACCACCGCCAGCAGATCCTGACTGAAGCCGGCGAACCAGCTGTCCCGGGAATCGTTACTGGTACCGGTCTTGCCCGCCAGCGTCAAAGTCTTGGGCAGCACGTTATAAACCGAGCTGCCGGTACCTTCACGCATCACGCGCTGCATGGCGTTCTGGATCAGATAGATGGACGCCGGATCGAAACGCTGCTCGATCTGGAACGGATAACGCTTGAGCGGTTCGCCCTCGGCGGTCAGCACACTGCGAATGCCGCGCATCGGCGTATTGAAACCACCGTTGGCCAGCGTCTGGTACATGGTCGCGACTTCGATCGGGGTCATGCCACCGGCGCCAAGCAACATCGACGGGAATGCCGGGAACTCACGCGTTACGCCCAGACGACCCAAGGTCTTGAGTACGTTAGGTACGCCCACTTCCAGGCCCAGACGCGAGGTCGACAGGTTGTAGGAATGCGCCAGGCCTTGATAGAGGAACACGGTGCCGTGGGAGCGACGGTCGTAGTTCTGCGGTTTCCACACCTGACCGTTCGCGCCTTTGACCGACAACGGATCATCAGACAGCCAACTGGTCAGGGTGTACTGGCTCGGCTTTTCCAGCGCAGTCAGATAAACCGCAGGCTTGATCAACGAGCCGATCGGTCGCACGGCATCCAGTGCGCGGTTGAAACCGGCATAACTGGCCTGACGACTGCCGATCATTGCCTGGACCTCGCCGGTTTCCGGATTGGTCACGACCATCGCCGCTTCGACATCGTCGGAGCCCTTGCGCCCGGACAGACGTTTAAAGGTGTCGTTTACCGAGGCCTCGGCTTTCATCTGCAGGATCGGGTCGAAGCTGGTGAAGATGCGCAGACCTTCTTCGGTCAAGTCTTCGTCGCGATAGTCTTCACGCAACTGGCGTTTGACCAGATCGATAAAGCCCGGGAACGAGCTGTCGGCGAGCTTGCCGCGAGTAGTCACGCCCAGCGGCATTTTCTTCGCCGCTTCAACCTGTTCGGCCGTCGCCACGCCTTGCTGCTCAAGCACGTCGAGCACCAGGTTACGCCGCTCCAGCGCGCGCTCAGGATTGCGACGCGGGTTGTAGTAGGACGGACCTTTGACCATGCCGACCAGCATCGCCACCTGATGTAGCTTCAGCTCGGACAATGGCTGGCCAAAGAAGAACTGGCTGGCCAGACCGAAGCCGTGCACCGCGCGCTGACCATCCTGCCCGACGAAGACTTCGTTGAGGTAGGCCTCAAGGATTTCCTTTTTGTCGTAATGCAGCTCCAGCAGCATCGCCATCATCGCTTCGGTGAGCTTGCGGGTCAGGCTGCGTTCATTGGTCAGGTAGAAGTTTTTCACCAACTGCTGGGTCAGCGTACTGCCGCCCTGCGTCATCTTGCCGCCCGAGGTGTTGACCCAGATAGCCCGGGCAATCGACTTCGGCGACACGCCCCAGTGGCTATAGAAGTCGCGATCTTCGACAGCGATCAGAGTTTCGAGCAGATACGGCGGCACTTGATCGAGCTTGATCAGAATGCGGTCTTCAAGATTCTTCGGATAAATACCGCCGATCATCAGCGGTTCGAGGCGCACCACAGACAATTTCGATCCGTTGGTCGCCGACAGCTCAGCCACATAATCGCCAGAGAAACGCACGCGCACCGGCTGCGGTTTCTCCAAGCCTTCATAGAACTGGAAGCCACGGGTATTCAGATCGACGGTGTTGCCGCTAACGGCTGCCGCGCCGGGACCATTGCTCACGGCTTCGCGGCGATAACCGAGGGCATCGAGTTCGGTAAGGAAGTCGTCCTTGCTGAGCTTTTGTCCGACGAACAGCTCGAGCGGCCGCGCGTAAACCTTGGCCGGGATGGTCCAGCGCTTGCCGGAGAACTTCTCCTGCACCACGGCATCGAGGTAAACGGCGAAGCCAGCCAGCACGACAAGGCCGACCAGACTGAGTTTAATGGCCCAGCTCAACCATGGGCTAAGGCCCTTGGAGGGTGGTTTTTTCTTGGTACGGGGGGATCGAGTTCGAGTCATGGCGGCGGATTATACGCACTTTATTCATCCTCAACAGGAGCGCTCCGAGGTTTGCGTCGGGCTGGCGAGCGGCCATAATGGCGGCCTCGAATTTCCCCCAGTCTCTGAAGGATCGCCCGTGAGCCAGTCTCTGATCGCTGCCCTGCAAAACCCGGCCCTCTACCCGCACCCTGTCGAAGGGTTTCAGGTCATCGAAACCCATATCTCGTGGGTGATCCTCACCGGTCCCTTCGCTTATAAAATGAAGAAGCCGGTTAATTTCGGCTTCCTCGACTTCACTGGCCTCGAATCGCGCGCGCATTTCTGTGCGGAAGAGCTGCGTTTGAACCAGCGCCTGACCGATGATTTGTATCTGGAAGTGTTGCCAGTCACCGGCAGCCTTGAAGCACCGCAACTGGGCGGCGACGGTCCGGCCATCGAATACGTACTGAAAATGCGTCAATTCCCGCAGAGCGGTTTGCTCAGCACCTTGCAAGCCAAGGGTGAGCTGACGACTCGGCACATCGACGAGATGGCAGAGCAGATCGCACGCTTCCACCTCACCGCGCCAAAGGTCCCGGCCGAACACGACGCCGGCACCCCGGACAGCGTGATGGCGCCGGTCTCGCAAAACTTCGAACAGATCCTGCCGTTTCTCAGCGACAAAAACGATCTGCTGCAACTCGATGCACTGAAAGCCTGGGCCGAAAGCAGCTTCGAACGTCTCAAGCCACTGTTCGCTCAGCGCAAGACGGAGGGTTTCACCCGTGAATGCCACGGCGATATCCACTTGGGCAACGCCACGGTCATCGACGGCAAAGTGGTGATCTTCGACTGCATCGAGTTCAACGAACCGTTCCGCTTCACTGACGTCTGGGCCGACACCGGTTTCCTCGCGATGGACCTGGAAGACCGTGGTCTGAAATCCCTGGCGCGCCGCTTCATCAGCCAGTATCTGGAACTGACTGGCGACTATCAGGGCCTGGAAGTGCTGAACTTCTATAAAGCCTACCGTGCACTGGTGCGCGCCAAGGTTGCCCTGTTCAGCATGCCGGCGGACGCGACCCCGGTGCAGCGCGCCACCACCCTGCGCCAGTACCGCAACTACGCCAACCTGGCCGAAAGCTACAGCACCATTCCTTCGCGCTTCATGGCGATTACCCACGGCGTTTCCGCTGTCGGCAAGAGCCACGTGGCCATGCGTCTGGTCGAAGCGCTGGGCGCAATTCGCCTGCGTTCCGATGTCGAGCGCAAGCGTCTGTTCGGTGAGCAAACCGTTGCCAACGACGTGCAGGCCGGTATCTATAGTGCCGACGCCAGCGCCGCCACTTACGCGCGTCTGCATGAAATCGCTGAAGTGATCCTGCACGCTGGTTTCCCGGTGGTCATTGACGCGACTTACCTCAAACGCGAACAACGCGACAACGCGGCAAAGATCGCCGAAGCCACCGGCACGCCATTCCTTATCCTCGATTGCAACGCGCCACAAGCGGTGATCGAAAGCTGGCTGGCGATCCGTCAGGCCGACCAAAAGGATCCGTCCGACGCCACCCTGGCGGTGATCGAAGCGCAGCAGGCCAATCGCGAAGCGCTGACGCCGGAAGAAATCCTGCGCAGCAAACGCGTACAGACCAATGAGTCCGGCACGCTGGACACCGTGGTCGCGCAGATTCGTCAGCGCCTGCCAGGCCTGTAAGAAACTATTTCGGCCGTGAAGCCCTCGCTTGCTTCACGGCCGTCAAATAGTGGCACTATACTGGCGTCATAAAACCAACGGTGATATGACATGAGCCAGCCGAAACTTCTCGACACCCCGCTATATGCCTTGCTGCACAAAGACGACATCACAGGTTTCAACAAAGAGCGCCCACAAGATGGCCCGATCGACATGGTCGGCGGCGATTTCCGTGGTCTTGATTTGCGTGAACTGAATGCCGATGGCGTGGATTTCAGGGACGCGTATTTCCGTTCTGCCGATCTGCGAGGCATCGATTTCCGCAATGCGTCGCTGGAAGGCGCGAGCCTGGCTCACGCGCAGATTTCCGGGGCTTACTTCCCGCCGGAACTGAGCGCTGACGAGATTCTGATGTCGATGAATTTCGGCACGCGCCTGCGCTATCGCACCCGCTGATAGTTGCCTCCCCTCTGACACGACGCCCACCCTGTAGGAGTGAGCCTGCTCGCGATAGCGGTCTAACATTCAACACATGTGTGCCTGCCAGTCCGCTATCGCGAGCAGGCTCACTCCTACATTGATATGTGTTTTTTCCCCTTCTTTCTGCGTTCGCAGGCCTTTCAAGCGCCCTTTCTTAGAAGCGTTTGCGTTGAATCCGACCAAACAATCACGCTTTTCCTACTGATGGCTACACTCCTGAGAAGCTCGCCCACGCACCATTCGGCCGTCGCAAGGAGGCTTGATGAATGATGAACTGCAACACCTGAAGAATCTTGGCAAGACGTCGGCGCAATGGCTGCATGCCGTGGGCATCCACAGCGCCTCGGACTTGCGTCGCCTGGGCGCGGTGGACGCCTACCGGGCCGTGCGTACCCGCGGGTTTCGCGCATCGAAGGTGTTGCTGTATGCGATCGAAGGCGCGCTGATGGATGTGCACTGGAACGACATCCCCGCTGAACGCAAGGACGCCCTCAACAAGCAACTCGAAGCCATTTCCTCGCGCCACAAGAACTGAACGGGCATTGACCGTCATGTATTTACTTGGGGAACAATCGGCCTGCGCCGATGCCTTGATCAACCGTTTGCAGAGCTTGCCCGCACTGTGGCTGCGCGATTTGGCGCCTTGCGGGCCGATGCTGGAACTGGAGGCGGCGGATGATTTGCTGACGCAGTTACCCGCCGATCAGCTATTCATGCTGAATGAAGGGATGATCAACGGCTGTATCGGCGCCCGTCCGCTGTTTTATTGGCAGGACGGCGATTTGATCGGCCTTCAGCAAGGTGAGGACTGGGCTGATTGCCGTTTGTGCAGTGACGGGGCGTTGCGCTTGACGCCCTATTGGCGCCGTGAGGTTTTCCAGCATGTGTATGCCGACGCTCATCGGGCAGACCAGTTTCTAGAGTATCTGCTGGGGCAGATGGCGATCCTCGCCCATGCCGTCGCGGAACTGAAACCGCGTGAGTTTCGCAGCACCAATGGCTTCAAACGGGTCGAGGCGGGTGAAATCCTGATTAACCAAGGGGACGCGGCTGATCACGTGTTCGTGATCATCGACGGGCATGCCGAAGCGTTTGTCGACGGGCATAAGGTGGGAGATGTGGCCAAAGACGAGATTTTCGGTGCCATGGCCGTGTTTACCGGCGAGCCACGCAATGCCACGGTGATAGCACGAGAACCGAGCACGGTGATGCTGATTCCCGGTGATCATTTTTTGAGCATGACCCGCACCAATCCAAAGATCGCCCACAGCCTGATCGAGAGCATGGCACGGCGGATCGGCCAGTTGAATCGGCAGATCACGCAAATGACACCGACTGAAGGTCAACGCTAAAAGTCTTTGTTTGCGGGGCGTACCGACCATTTTCCGGACGATTTCAAAGAAACGGAAAAACAGTTGTTGACTCGGTAATGAGAATCGCTATGATTATCACAACTGGTCGCGAGATCAGTCGATATTCTGAAAAGCCCTTGGTTCGGACTCTCAGATTATCTCCTCATCAGGCTAATCACGGTTATTTGACCCGGTTTTTACCGGGTCTTTTTTTTGCCTGTGGAAAAGTCATTTGCCGAACTGTTTACGCATCTGCTCGCAGTAATCCTGTTTTGGCGTGGCCGGCGTGTACCAAACGTAATCGGCCATCGCAGCCGTTACCTCGGAGCCATGCTCCGCCAACAGCAACACGGTGGGTGCCTGGGCGGCGCCCAGATCAACAACATGCAACGGCACGCCGACGTCCTTGCGCGCATGCCACGCACCGGCCAGCAGGACTGAAGGTGAAGGAGCCGCCAGCAGACGCTCGGCCATACGCCGATCACGTTGTTGCTGAACGGCGAGCATCGCCGGCATCTGTGATTCGGGCAGCAGGCCACAATGGGAATCGCTGATCTGTTCCAGCAAAACAGCTTTCACGGATGCTGTATTGCTGCTCTCCCCGTTAAGCACAGGCGGATCACGATAGAAGGTGCGGATTTCAGCGCTGTTCAAATTCGCCGCCAGCAGTGGATACGGCTGAGTCAGCGCGAAGCGGACAATGGGTCCATAGAGATTCCAGTCCCAGCCGTCCTTCCAGGCCAATGCGGCTGGGAAGTCCGCGGGCGGCGTTGCAGCCTGGCGCACTTGATCAATGCGAGGCTGCTGATCCGGCGTGAGCATTTCCAGTAACAGACTGCCCTGCGGCCGCTGCTCACCGAGCGAGCGCAACAGCCACAATTGCGCGGCGTGATGATCGGCGTTGTCATGCTGTTCACCGATAATCAGCCGTTCAGACTCGACAAGACGCGTCAGCAACTGCTGTGCCGTCAGCACCTGACCGTTGCGCAGGTCGCGAATCTCGCCACTGATCGGCGGTGGCGCCGCAACATGCTGACACCCCGCAAGTAACATCACCGCCAACAACCACAACCCACGCATGCCATCACCTCAAGGATCCTGTCAGCGGGCGATGATCAGCGGATGCCCGCGCTCCGGGTGCGGCTGCACCAACACTTCGAGACCGAATACGGCCTGAAGCGTGTCCGGACGCAAAACCTGCTGCGGTGTATCCAGCGCCACCGGACGCCCACCCTCCAGCAGCAGAATGCGATCACAATAACGCGCCGCCAGATTCAGATCATGCAGGATCACCAACACCGCCGCGCCACGATCGGCAAACTCGCGTACGGCCTGCAGTGTCGTATGTTGATGCAGCGGATCAAGCATCGAAGTCGGCTCATCCAGCAACAGTGTCTGCCCGGCCTGCCCCGGCCAAAGCTGCGCGAGCACCCGCGCCAGATGCACACGCTGACGCTCGCCCCCGGACAGCGCCAGATAACTGCGACCACTCAAGTGCCCGGCATCCGCTGCCGTCAATGCCTGTGCGATGATTTCGGCATCCCGCACCCGCCCGCTTTGCCAAGGCAAGCGGCCCATGCCGACCACTTCCTCAACGCGAAAAGCAAAATCCAGGGTCGACACCTGAGGCAACACCGCCAGTCGTTGCGCGCGCTGCGGGCCAGTCCAGTGGCTCAACGCTTGCCCGTCGAGCGAAACCCCGCCCGCGCTCGCTGCCAGCTCACCGCACAAGGCACCGAGTAACGTACTTTTGCCAGCACCGTTCGGCCCAAGCACACCGAGCACTTCACCCGGTTCGACCTGCAACGAGACATCGCTGAGCACAGCCTTGCGACCCCGAAGGATGTGCAGATTCTGCGCACGCAACATCAGGCACGCCCTCGCAGCAGCAAATAGAGAAAGAACGGCGCACCGATAAACGCGGTGACGATGCCGATCGGCAACTCTGCCGGCGCCAGCGCCAGCCGCGCGACCAGATCAGCCAACAGCAACAGGCTCGCCCCCGCCAGCACTGAGGCCGGCAGCAACACTTTGTGATCCGGTCCCGCCAGCAAGCGCACCAGATGCGGCACCACCAGCCCGACAAAACCGATCATCCCGGCTGCCGCCACTGCTGCGCCAACCCCCAGCGCCGTGCAAAACACCAATTCACGCTTGAGCCGCTCGACATCAATGCCCAAATGACCAGCCTCGGATTCCCCGAGCAGCAAGGCATTCAGCGCTTTGGCGCGACGTGGCAACCACAACGCCACGCCGGCGCTGATGATCAGCAATGGCCACAGCCGCGCGTAACTAGCGCCGTTGAGACTGCCGAGATTCCAGAACGTCAGCGTGCGCAGGGTCGCGTCATCCGCCAGATAAGTGAACAGCCCCACCGCCGAACCGGCCAGCGCCGTCAGTGCGATGCCCGCCAGCAACATGGTCGCGACGTTGGTCTGGCCATTACGGCGACCCAGTCGATACACCAGCGCCGTCACGCCGAGGCCGCCGAGAAACGCGCAGACCGACAGCAGGTACGGCCCGAACCATTCCGGCAGGCCGCCAAAAAAAGCACCGCCGACAATCGCAATCGCTGCGCCCAATGCCGCGCCGCTGGAAACACCGACCAGTCCCGGATCGGCCAGCGGATTACGAAACAAGCCCTGCATCGCCACGCCGGACAACGCCAGCACACCGCCCACTGCCAGTCCCAGCAGCGTTCGCGGCAGACGAATCTGCCCAAGGATCAGTTCAGCCTGCTCCAGTCCGTCCGGTGCCAACGGCACACCAAGCATGCGTAGCGCAGCACGCAAAGTGTCGAACAACGGCAGACTGACGGGCCCGAGTGCCAACGATAGCCAGATCGCCAATAAACACAGGAGCGTCAGGCCAATGAACAAGCCACGGGGTTTTACCAGTGTGGTCATTGGCCGCTCTTGGCCGGGTAGAAACCGTCAGTCAGGGTTTTCAGCGCTGCCGGCAAACGCGGCCCGAGCCCACCGACCAGCAGGGTCGGATCCAGCTCCAGCACACGCCCGGTCTTCGCGGCGCGACTTGAATTGAGAATAGGGTTTTCCTTGAACAGCGCCGCTTTCGCCGCCTCACCGGTCAATGCACGGTCGGCGAACACCAGCACTTCAGGATCGAGACTGGCGAGGGATTCCACGGAAAACGGCTTGTAACCCGTGTGCGTGGCCAGGTTATGTCCGCCCGCCTGTTGCAGCAACCAGTCGGCGGCGGTGTCCTTGCCAGCAATCAATGGCTTGCCACCGGCATGTCCAAGCAACAGCAACACACCCGGCGCTTTTTGTTTAGTCTGCACTTCAGTAACCCGAGCCTTCTGCGCATCGAGTTGCTGTTGATAACTTTGCAGCAGTTGCGCGGCCTGAGCCTGTGCGCCGAGCAATTGGGCCAAATGAGTAACGTTTTTCTCCAGCGTTGGCAGATCTGGCTGAGCCGAAAACAACGCCACCTGAACCCTGGCCGCTTTTACCTGCGACAGTACCGGTGGCGGGCCCATTTCTTCGGTGCCGATCAGGATATCTGGGCGCAAACTGAGAATGCCCTCAGCGGACAGACTGCGCTGATAACCAATACTCGGTAGCGCCTTCAACGACTCCGGATGCTGGCTGGTGGTGTCGACACCGACCAGTTTCGACTCGCCCCCCAACGCACTCACCCACTCCGACAGCGCACCGCCAGCACTGACCCAACGTTGCGGCAAATCGGCCGCTGCAGCCTGGTGGCTGACCAAAAGTCCGACACACAGCACGGCAACGCGGGTACTCAGGCGCATACACAGCTTCCTTGAATAAGGTTTTTTCCCGGGCATCCGGATGGCAGGCCAAGTATCCTCGACATCTGCCAGACGCCTACGGGTGAAGGCCGCCATTTGATAATTGTTTGCATTTAAACGTCAAGCTCGGACATATCCAGACACGAGCGGACACTAGAGGATAGCCATGAAGTTTCTCTGCGCGGGCGCCGATCTGGCCGAAGCGAAAAGTCGTGGTTTCGAGATCGACGGAAAAAAGCTGTTTGCCGTGCGTCGCAATGGTCAGGCCTATGTCTACCTCAATCGCTGCCCGCACCGGGGCGTGGGTCTGGAATGGCAACCCGACCGGTTTCTCGACCCGAGCAACAGCCTGATCCAGTGCGCCACCCACGGCGCACTGTTTCTGATCGAGGACGGTGAATGCGTCGCCGGCCCCTGCGCCGGGCAAGCACTCACCGCCATTCCTTGCCGGGAAGACGTGCAAGGGCTGTGGATCGATGTTTAACCGTTAAGCAGCACCTCGAGACGCCGGTCGATGACCATCTCTTCATGGTCCAGCCGCACGCCATACGCCAGCACCTCAACGCCACAAGCCACCGCTTCGAGAAGCGCATCGGCGTAGGCCGAATCGATTTCCCTCGCCGGTCGCACCGCGTCAATCCCGGTCAGATTGACGCAATACAACTGCACCGCCCGAATTCCGTCCCGCGCCAGATGCGCCAATTCACGCAAATGCTTGGCGCCGCGCTGGGTCACCGCATCGGGAAACGCCGCCACGGCAGTGCCGTCGAAACCGAGGGTGACGCTTTTCACTTCAACATAAGCCGGGCCGCTCGGGTATTCGAGGCGGAAGTCGATTCGGCTCTTTTCCTGCCCGTACGCGACTTCACGTTTCAATGCGGTAAAGCCGTTCAACTCGCTGATGACGCCGGCCTGCAGCGCCTCCTCGACCAAACCGTTGGCCCGTGCGGTATTCACGCAAAACAACCGACCCTGCGGGGTTTCACCAATTTCCCAAGTGCCCGGTAATTTACGTTTCGGGTCATTTGAGCGGCTGAACCAGACCTGCCCGCCTTCGACCTGACAGTTGAGCATCGAACCAGTGTTCGGGCAGTGAATGGTCAGCAACTCGCCGTCAACGGTTTCGATATCGGCGAGAAAACGCTTGTAACGACGGATCAGTCGCGCCTCTTCCAGAGCAGGATAAAAGCGCATCAGCCTTGCCAGCTCTTCAAGCCACGGGCAATACGCTCCACTGCTTCCTGTAGGCGAGGGAGGTTTTGCGTGTAGGCAAAACGCACATGGTGGCTGGCCTGATAGCGACCGAAATCCAGACCCGGGGTGAACGCTACATGTTCGGTTTCAAGGAAATGACGGCAGAACGCGAAGGCATCGCCGCCGAACTGGCTGATATCGGCGTAAAGATAGAACGCGCCTTCCGGCTCCACGGCGATGTTGAAACCCAACTCGCGCAACGCTGGCAGGAGGAAATCACGGCGGCGACCAAATTCGGTGCGGCGCTCTTCCAGAATGGCGATGGTGTCCGGTTCGAAACAGGCCAACGCCGCATACTGCGCCATGCTCGGTGCGCTGATGTAGAGGTTCTGCGCCAGTTTTTCCAGCTCGCTGACGGCAGCGTCCGGCGCCACCAGCCAGCCGAGACGCCAGCCGGTCATGCCGAAATATTTGGAGAAACTGTTCAATACAAAAGCGCTGTCGTCGACTTCCAGTACGCTGGCGGCATCGGTGCCGTAAGTCAAACCGTGGTAGATCTCGTCCACCACCAGATGTCCGTGCCTGGCCTTGATGGCGGTGGATAACCCGGCCAGTTCATCGCGGGTCAGGATGGTGCCGGTCGGATTGGCTGGCGAAGCGACCAATGCACCGACGCTGTCGTGATCCCAATGACGCTCGACCAGATCCGGAGTCAACTGATAGCGCACGTCCGGCCCTACAGGAACAAGCTGCGCCGCACCTTCCACCAGGCGCAGAAAATGCCGGTTACACGGATACCCCGGATCCGCCAGCAGCCAGTGTTTACCTGGATCGACCAGCAAAGCGCTGGCCAGCAACAGCGCACCGGAACCACCCGGCGTGATCAGAATCCGCCGTGGATCGATGTTCAAGCCGTAGTGCGATTGATAAAAACCGGAAATCGCCTCGCGCAATTCAGGAATGCCGCGCGCAGCGGTGTAACGGGTCTTGCCCGCCGTTAAAGCGGCCTGCCCGGCACGGATGATCGGCTCGGCAGTAGTGAAGTCCGGCTCGCCGATTTCCAGGTGGATCAC
Organism: Pseudomonas sp. Irchel s3h9; assembly: GCF_900187475.1. NCBI lineage: Bacteria > Pseudomonadati > Pseudomonadota > Gammaproteobacteria > Pseudomonadales > Pseudomonadaceae > Pseudomonas > Pseudomonas sp. Irchel s3h9. The sequence continues at coordinate 20,014 of NZ_FYDH01000006.1, forward strand.
GTCGTGGCCTTCAGCCTGTAATTCATTGGCCCGCGCCAGCAGCGCCATCACATGGAACGGTTCGATCGCACGACTGCGCGCACTGTAGGGCTGAGCCATTGGTTTTCCTTCGGCAGGGAAAAAGAGACGATTCTACCCATCTGCCGGAACGAGCGAGAACCCGCAGCGGTCACAGCCTCAAGAACGCTGGACTGTAACGATATGAGCGTACGCTCCAGGATTGACTAAAATCAGTGATTGAACAGGTCTTCAGCACCACCAGACACGGCTTGCCAAACATTTGCAAGCGCCACCCGCCGGGGCCTCGACATCCGGGAGTAGCGCAGGCCGAATTGATCTGGTAAGTTCGCCCGCTTGCAGCCGCAGGGCCGGCAGGTGTCGGTGATGGAGCAATCCTGCGCAATGGATTACAAGAGTAGAGGCGGTCCATTTCATGCCCACCCAAGCAAAGCAACAGCAGCAAACGGCGATCAGTGGCTTCGAACCTTACGTTCAGGCCAAAGACGAAGAGTACATGGGCAAACCCATGCGCGCGCACTTCACCAAGATCCTGACCAAGTGGAAACTGGACTTGATGCAGGAAGTCGACCGAACTGTTGATCACATGAAGGACGAAGCGGCCAACTTTCCCGACCCGGCCGACCGTGCCAGTCAGGAAGAAGAGTTCGCCCTTGAACTGCGCGCCCGTGATCGCGAGCGCAAGCTGATCAAGAAGATCGACAAGACACTGCAACTGATCGAAGACGGCGAATACGGCTGGTGCGATTCGTGCGGCATCGAGATCGGCGTCAAGCGCCTTGAAGCCCGTCCTACCGCCGACATGTGCGTCGACTGCAAGAACCTGGCTGAGATCAAGGAAAAGCAGGTCGGCAAGTAACCTCGACCTGAACGAAAAACGGAGCGTGCGAACGCTCCGTTTTTGTTTCTGCCTTTTGCCTTTTGTAGGAGTGAGCCTGCTCGCGATAGCGGTGGGTCGGTCAATATCGGTGTTGAATGTCACACCGCTATCGCGAGCAGGCTCACTCCCACAGGTTGACCTGCGTATAGCCTGAAAAGTAGCTTCGTCTCCATGACTGCCAAAACATCCCCCGCCTACATCGGCCGCTTCGCCCCAACCCCCAGTGGCCACTTGCACTTCGGTTCGCTGGTTGCCGCCCTCGCCTCTTACCTCGACGCTCGCTCGGTCGGCGGTCGCTGGCTGGTGCGCATGGAAGATCTCGACCCACCCCGCGAAGAACCCGGCGCACAAGCGGCGATTCTCAAGGCGCTGGAAAGTTACGGCTTCGAGTGGGATGGCGACATGGTGCGCCAGAGCGATCGCCACGACGCCTACGCGGACGTGCTCAACAGCCTGTTCAATCACGGCTTGGCCTACGCCTGCACGTGCTCGCGCAAACAGCTCGAAGCGTATAACGGGATTTATCCGGGCCTGTGCCGCAATGCCGGCCACGATCAGCAAGACGCCGCTATCCGCCTGCGCGTACCCGAACTGGAATACCACTTTATCGACCGCGTGCAAGGCGAATACCGCCAGCATCTGGGTCGCGACGTCGGCGATTTCGTGATCCGTCGCCGTGACGGTCTCTACGCCTATCAACTGGCGGTGGTGCTCGACGATGCCTGGCAAGGTATCACCGACATCGTGCGTGGTGCCGACCTGCTCGACTCGACGCCGCGCCAACTCTATCTGCAAGAGTTGCTGGGGTTGCGCCAGCCGCGCTATCTGCACCTGCCGCTGATTACCCAACCGGACGGCAACAAACTCGGCAAGTCCTATCGCTCGCCGCCGCTGCAAGCCGATCAAGCGACACCGTTGTTGCTGCGCGCCCTGCGTGCTCTGGGGCAAAACCCTGGCGCCGAACTGGCCCACGCCTCACCGCAAGAATTACTCAAGTGGGGCAGCACACACTGGGATGCCACGAAGATCCCGCGCACACTGACCCTGCCCGAAGCGCAACTGCTATGACGACACTTGCAGTCGTGCGCCCATCCGTTACCATCGCCGCACGTTTTCGGGCACGCGCATAAAAAAGAGAGGCCGGGATGTACATCTATCGCTTGGTCCTGCTTTTAGTCGTGGGGATCTACCTGTTTTCCCCCGCCATCATGGATTGGTGGATCGACGCTACGGGCGCCTGGTATCGCCCCTATCTGCTCTGGCTGATCCTGATTGTCGTGACCTTCATCCTGCAGAGCCAAAAAGATGCCGATGAGCTTTAGCCTGACCCAGATGATCCTGATCAGCGCCGCGTACCTGGCGGTGCTGTTCGGCGTCGCCTGGATCAGCGAACGGGGCATGATCCCGCGGGCGATCATTCGCCACCCGCTGACCTACACCTTGTCGCTGGGGGTTTACGCCAGTGCGTGGGCGTTCTACGGCACGGTCGGCCTCGCCTATCAGTACGGCTACGGCTTTCTGTCCAGTTACCTCGGCGTGTCCGGCGCATTTCTGCTGGCGCCGGTGTTGCTCTATCCGATTCTGAAGATCACCCGCACTTATCAATTATCGTCGCTGGCCGATCTGTTCGCGTTTCGCTTTCGCAGCACCTGGGCCGGCGCGCTGACCACGATTTTCATGCTGATCGGTGTGCTGCCGCTGCTGGCGTTGCAGATTCAGGCGGTGGCCGACTCCATCGGCATTCTGACCGGCGAGCCGATCCAGAGTCGCGTGGCGCTGGCGTTCTGTGCGCTGATCATCCTGTTCACGATTTTCTTCGGCTCCCGGCATATCGCCACTCGTGAGAAGCACGAAGGACTGGTGTTTGCGATTGCCTTCGAGTCGGTGATCAAACTGATCGCTCTCGGCGGCGTCGGTCTGTATGCGCTGTACGGCGTGTTCGATGGCCCGCAACAGCTGGAACTGTGGCTGCTGCAAAACCAGACCGCCCTCGCCGCTCTGCACACGCCGTTGCAGGAAGGCCCGTGGCGCACGTTATTGCTGGTGTTCTTTGCCTCGGCGATCGTGATGCCGCACATGTATCACATGACCTTTACCGAAAACCTCAATCCGCGCTCGCTGGTCAGTGCGAGCTGGGGCCTGCCGCTGTTCCTGCTGCTGATGAGCCTGGCGGTGCCGCTGATTCTATGGGCCGGCCTCAAACTCGGCGCCACAACCAACCCGGAATACTTCACCCTCGGCATCGGCATCGCCGCCAACAGCAAACCGCTGGCGTTGCTCGCCTATGTCGGCGGTTTATCGGCGGCCAGCGGGCTGATCATCGTCACCACGCTGGCGCTGTCGGGCATGGCGCTGAACCACTTGGTTTTGCCGCTCTACCAGCCGCCGGCCGAAGGCAACATCTACCGTTGGCTGAAGTGGACCCGCCGCGCGCTGATCGTCGCGATCATCATGGCCGGTTTCGGTTTCTACTTGATGCTTGGCGCCGAGCAGGATCTGGCCAACCTCGGCATCGTCGCGTTTGTCGCAACCCTGCAATTCCTGCCTGGGGTGTTGTCGGTGTTGTACTGGCCGACCGCCAACCGTCGCGGCTTTATCGCCGGTCTGCTGGCGGGGATTCTGGTCTGGGTAGTGACCATGCTGCTGCCGCTGGTCGGCAATCTGCAGGGTTTCTACATACCGCTGCTGAACATGATTTACGTGCTCGACGACACCAGTTGGCACATGGCGGCCATCGCTTCGCTCGCTGCCAACGTGTTGATGTTCACCCTGATCTCGCTGTTCACCAACGCCAGTCCCGAAGAGGCCAGCGCTGCCGAAGCCTGCGCTGTGGATAACGTTCGTCGCCCGCAGCGGCGTGAGCTGCATGCCGCTTCGCCACAGGAATTCGCCACACAACTGGCGAAACCGTTGGGCGCCAAGGCTGCGCAGAAAGAAGTCGAGCAGGCCCTGCGCGATCTTTATCTGCCGTTCGACGAACGCCGTCCGTACGCCTTGCGCCGTTTGCGTGACCGCATCGAAGCCAACCTCTCCGGCCTGATGGGCCCGAGCGTGGCCCAGGACATGGTGGAAACCTTCCTGCCGTACAAGGCCGGCGGCGAAAACTACGTGACCGAAGACATCCACTTCATCGAAAGCCGCCTCGAGGATTACCACTCGCGCCTCACAGGCCTGGCCGCCGAACTCGATGCCCTGCGTCGTTACCACCGCCAAACCTTGCAAGAACTGCCGATGGGCGTCTGCTCGCTGGCCAAGGATCAAGAGATCCTGATGTGGAACAAGGCCATGGAAGAACTCACCGGAATCGCCGCACAGCGCGTGGTCGGTTCGCGCCTGAGTACCATCGGCGAGCCATGGAAAGGCCTGCTGCAAGGTTTCATCGATCTGCCGGACGAGCATTTGCACAAACAGCATTTGGCCCTCGATGGCCAAACCCGCTGGTTGAACCTGCACAAAGCGGCAATCGACGAACCGTTGGCACCGGGTAACAGCGGCCTGGTGCTACTGGTCGAAGATTTGACCGAAACGCAGATGCTCGAAGACAAATTGGTGCACTCCGAGCGTCTGGCCAGCATTGGTCGTCTCGCGGCGGGTGTGGCTCACGAAATCGGCAACCCGATCACCGGCATCGCTTGTCTTGCGCAAAACCTGCGCGAAGAACGTGAAGACGACGGCGAGCTGACGGAAATCAGCGGACAGATTCTCGAACAGACCAAACGCGTCTCGCGCATTGTCCAGTCGCTGATGAGCTTCGCCCACGCCGGCAGCCACCAGCACAGTGACGAGCCCGTTTGCCTGGCCGAAGTGGCGCAGGATGCGATTGGTCTGCTGGCGCTGAACCGACGCAATTTCGAAGTGCAGTTCTACAACCTCTGCGATCCTGATCATTGGGTCGAGGGCGATCCGCAGCGACTTGCCCAGGTACTGATCAATCTGCTCTCCAACGCCCGCGACGCCTCACCGCCGCACAGTGCGGTACGGGTCAAGAGCGAAGCCGGCGAACACACGGTCGATCTGATCGTCGAAGACGAAGGCAGCGGTATTCCGAAGAACATCATGGACAGATTGTTCGAACCCTTCTTCACCACCAAGGATCCTGGCGAAGGCACCGGTCTGGGCCTTGCACTGGTCTATTCCATCGTTGAAGAGCATTATGGACAAATCACCATCGACAGCCCGGCTGATGTACAAAGCCAACGCGGCACCCGTATCCGGGTGACCTTACCGCGTCATGTCGAAGCGACGTCCGCTGTGAACTGAGACCGTCGAGAGTATCGAATCAATGCCGCACATTTTGATCGTCGAAGACGAAACAATTATCCGCTCCGCCTTGCGCCGCCTGCTGGAACGCAACCAGTACCAGGTCAGCGAAGCCGGTTCAGTGCAGGAAGCACAAGAACGCTTCACCATTCCTACGTTCGATCTGATCGTCAGCGATCTGCGTTTGCCGGGCGCTCCGGGCACCGAGCTGATCAAGCTCGGCCAGGGCACGCCGGTGCTGATCATGACCAGTTACGCCAGCCTGCGCTCGGCGGTCGACTCGATGAAGATGGGCGCGGTGGATTACATCGCCAAGCCTTTCGACCACGATGAAATGCTTCAGGCTGTCGCACGGATCCTGCGTGATCGCCAATCGGCACCGGCGGCCGGCGAAGCGGTTGCCAGCAAACCGGCCAATGGCAGCGGCAAATCTGCCGTCGACAACAGCAATGGCGAGATTGGCATCATCGGTTCCTGCCCACCGATGCAGGATCTGTACAGCAAGATCCGCAAAGTCGCGCCAACCGATTCCAATGTGTTGATCCAGGGCGAGTCCGGCACCGGTAAAGAACTGGTGGCCCGCGCGCTGCACAACCTGTCGAAACGCGCCAAGGCGCCGATGATCTCGGTGAACTGCGCAGCCATTCCGGAAAGCCTGATCGAGTCCGAACTGTTCGGCCACGAGAAAGGCGCATTCACCGGCGCCAGCGCCGGGCGTGCCGGTCTGGTCGAAGCGGCGGACGGCGGCACCTTGTTCCTCGACGAAATCGGCGAACTGCCGCTGGAAGCTCAGGCTCGCCTGCTGCGTGTGTTGCAGGAAGGCGAAATTCGCCGTGTTGGCTCGGTGCAGTCGCAGAAGGTCGATGTACGCCTGATCGCGGCCACTCACCGGGATCTCAAGAGCCTGGCGAAAATCGGCCAGTTCCGTGAAGACCTTTATTACCGTCTGCACGTGATCGCACTGAAACTACCGGCCCTGCGCGAGCGCGGCGCTGACGTCAACGAAATCGCTACTGCCTTCCTCGCTCGTCAGAGCGCACGCATCAACCGTACCGACCTGAAGTTTGCCGCGGATGCCGAACAGGCGATCCGTCATTATTCCTGGCCGGGTAACGTACGTGAGCTGGAGAACGCGGTCGAGCGCGCAGTGATTCTGAGCGAAAGCCCGGAAATCTCCGCCGACCTGCTGGGCATCGACATCGAGCTGAGCGATCTGGAAGACGACGAGTTCATCGGTCTGCCGCCACAAACGGCGGGTAACGCCAGCAACAGCAGCCATGAGCCGACCGAAGACCTGTCGCTGGAAGACTACTTCCAGCACTTCGTTCTCGAGCACCAGGACCACATGACCGAGACCGAACTGGCGCGCAAACTGGGCGTCAGCCGTAAATGTCTGTGGGAGCGCCGTCAGCGTCTAGGCATCCCACGGCGCAAGACCGGGGTCGCCAGCGAGAGCTGAACGTTACCTGTCGAGTGTGCGGGTAACGCTTGAAGATGTGAAAAAACTGTTACCTCAGTCGATTCACGTAACAGAAGCCGGGGTTATCGGTAACGAAACCCCGGCTTTTTTTCGCCCCGACAAAACGGTTATATCGACCTAACCCCTTGTTTTATTGGGCTTCGCAAAAGTTGGCACGCCCCCTGCTATATGTTTGGTACAAGAACAATAACAAGCAATGCACAAGACAATAAAAATAAGACGAATCGACTCACGCACAATAAAAACAAGACGGCGAGAGGCGCAGCTAACTGATTCTTTTGGAGAGGCGTTGTATTTGGGGCTTGCCCCACGACCAGGCCGAGAACAACAAAAACTGTCCTAAGACAGAGCCTGTACTGGTTGGATCGAGAGATCACTGCAATTCAGCGACCAAAGCAATCCGTTTGCTCTTGGCTCCCGATTGGGAGGGTCACGAAGGACACACTTCGTGGCGAGGGCACTCAACAAAAACAAGAAGCCCGAATCAATAATAAAAAGAGCACGCAACTACTTCTTGGGGAGCTTCGGCTCCCCTTGTAGTTTCTCCTCCCTGGTAAAATCCTCCATTTTATTCGCGCGCGATGCCTGTAGCCTGCGGCTTGCAGCTCAAATCGGCCGTGTCCTACACCATCCCCCGACTAAATGCTAGAATCTGCGCCCATCATGCGGTCATTCTTTGGTATGGCCGAACATTCCTTCAAACAGTGCATCCCATGCTGAAGAAGTTGTTCCAGTCATTCCGAACTCCCGTGCGTCGTACGCAACACATCCGCAGCACCCCTGAAGTGCTCAACAGCGGTCAACATTCGCTGCAGAAAACGCAATTCAGCCGCTATGCGGTGAATATTGTCGAACGCCTGCAAGGTGCCGGTTACCAGGCTTATCTGGTCGGCGGTTGCGTGCGTGACATGCTGCTGGGCATCACGCCCAAGGATTTCGACGTCGCCACCAGCGCCACCCCCGAGCAAGTCCGTGCCGAATTCCGCAATGCGCGGATCATTGGCCGTCGCTTCAAACTGGTGCACATCCATTTCGGTCGCGAAATCATCGAAGTCGCGACCTTCCGCGCCAATCACCCGGTCAACGAAGACGACGAAGACAGCAACCAGTCTTCGCGTAACGAGAGCGGGCGCATTCTGCGCGACAACGTTTACGGCACCCTGGAAGAAGACGCGCAACGCCGCGACTTCACCATCAACGCCCTGTATTACGATCCGGTCAGTGAGCGCATCCTCGATTACGCCAATGGCGTACACGACATCCGCAATCACCTGATCCGTCTGATCGGTGATCCGAAGCAGCGCTACCAGGAAGACCCGGTGCGCATGCTGCGCGCCGTGCGTTTTGCCGCCAAGCTCAACTTCGGCATCGAAAAGCACACCGTGCAACCGATCCGTGAATTGGCGCCGATGCTGCGCGAGATCCCGTCGGCACGCCTGTTCGAAGAAGTGCTCAAGCTGTTCCTTTCGGGACACGGCGCAATCACCTTCGAAATGCTGGTCGATCTGCAACTGTTCGCCCCGCTGTTCCCGGCCAGTGCCGATGCGCTGGAACACAACCCGGAATACACCCACACACTGATCAGCGAAGCGCTGACCAACACTGACCTGCGCATCAAGCAGAACAAACCGGTGACCCCGGCGTTCCTGTTTGCCGCGCTGCTGTGGCCTGCCCTGCCGGCTCGCGTGTTGCGCTTGCAGGAACGTGGCATGCCGCCGATCCCGGCGATGCAGGAAGGCGCCCACGAGCTGATCGCCGAACAGTGCCAGCGCATCGCGATTCCGAAACGTTTCACCATGCCGATCCGCGAGATCTGGGACATGCAGGAGCGTCTGCCACGCCGCAGCGGCAAACGTGCCGACCTGTTGCTGGACAATCCGCGTTTCCGCGCCGGTTACGACTTCCTCCTGCTGCGTGAAAGCGCGGGCGAAGAAACGGACGGCCTGGGCGAATGGTGGACTGATTATCAGGACGCCAACGACAGCGAACGTCGCGACATGATCCGCGACCTCAGCGGCAAGGGCGATGACGCTAGCGGCGCGCCACGTAAACGTCGCCGCAGCGGCGGCTCCAAGCGCAAACGCGCCGGCGCCCCGAGCGCTACAGGCGAATAAAGGCATGGAACGCATCTACATCGGCATGGGCAGCAACCTCGCTGACCCGGCCGAACAGTTACGCAGCGCCGTCGAAGCGCTTGGGCAATTGCCGCAGACCACACTCGCGGGCGTTTCCGCCTTCTATCAAAGCGACTCGTTGCTGCCAGGCCAACCGCGGTACACCAACGCGGTCGCTGCTCTCGACAGCGATCTTGCGCCGATTGAACTGCTCGACGCGCTGCAAGCCATCGAGAATGATCAGGGCCGCGAGCGCCTGGAGCGCTGGGGCCCGCGCACGTTGGACCTGGATATTCTGCTGTTCGGTGATCGACTGATCGACAAACCGCGCCTGAAAGTCCCGCATTATCAGATTCAGGAACGTGCGTTCGTGCTCTATCCCCTTGCCGAACTGGCGCCGCAAGATCTGCGTCTGGCCGATGGCCGCAGCCTGTCTGATCTGCTGGCAGCCTGCCCGTTCGTCGGCCTGGAACGCCTCTCGACAGATTGATTGCAATCCCCTGTGGGAGCGAGCCTGCTCGCGAAAGCGGAGTGTCATTCAATACTATGTTGACTGATCAGCCGCCTTCGCGAGCAGGCTCGCTCCCACATTGGTTTATTGCATACGCTGGATTTTGTCGGACAAAAACCCGTCGAATCAGGCCCGCCGCAGCGCTGAATCGCATCAGTAACGCCGGTAACACTCCCCTCGTAACAATGCGGTAACACACGCAATTGACTTCCTGTTGGCTCATCACGACTATAGGCGTCCCGCTGCCGCCAACCCGGCACATACGGGCGCAATCCAGGCCTTATAAGCACGACAAAAGAGCGTGCGCCTGAGTAGATGAAGAATCACGCGCGTTACTCGCAGTAGTTTCCAGAGCGCCTGAACGAGGATTTTTTACATGCCAGCCATCACCCTGACCACGCTCCAGAGCCTCAAGCAGAAAGGTGAAAAGATCACCATGCTGACCTGCTATGACGCGACCTTCGCCCACGCCTGCAACGAAGCTGGTGTCGAAGTGCTGCTGGTGGGCGACTCCCTCGGCATGGTCCTGCAAGGTCACGACAGCACTTTGCCGGTGTCCACCGCAGAAATGGCCTACCACACCGCGTGCGTCAAACGCGGCAACACTGATGCCCTGATTCTGGCCGACCTGCCCTTTATGGCTAACGCCACCCTTGAACAAACCATGACTAACAGCGCCATGCTGATGCAGGCCGGTGCGCACATGGTCAAGGTCGAAGGTCAGTTGTGGCTGGCCGAGTCGATCCGTCTGCTTGCCGAGCGCGGGGTACCGGTTTGCGCGCACATGGGTCTGACCCCACAAGCGGTGAACATCCTCGGCGGCTACAAAGTGCAGGGTCGCAACGAGAACCAGGCGCGGCAGATGCGTGCCGATGCGATCTCGCTGGAACAGGCCGGCGCCGCCATGCTGCTGCTCGAATGCGTACCGAGCGAACTAGCTGCCGAAATCAGCCAGGCGGTGAAGATTCCAGTCATCGGCATCGGCGCCGGTAACGCCACCGACGGCCAGGTCCTGGTACTGCACGACATGCTCGGCCTGTCGATCACCGGCCGCGTGCCGAAATTTGTCAAAAACTTCATGCACGGCCAGGACAGCATCCAGTCCGCGCTAAAGGCTTACGTCAACGAAGTCAAAGCCACCACGTTCCCTGGCATCGAACACGGATTCTCTGCATGAACACCGTTAAAACCGTACGCGAACTACGCGCCGCCGTAGCCCGCGCCCGCAGCGAAGGCAAGCGCATCGGCTTTGTGCCGACCATGGGCAACCTGCACAGCGGTCACGTTGCACTGATCACCAAAGCCACCCAACGTGTGGACTTCGTGGTCGCGAGTATTTTCGTCAACCCGCTGCAGTTCGGCGCCGGCGAAGACCTCGATAAATACCCGCGCACGTTGGCAGCGGATCAGGAGAAGCTGCTCGAAGCCGGTTGTTCTCTCCTCTTCGCGCCGACTGTCGAAGAAATGTACCCCGACGGCATGGCCGGACAGACTCGGGTCAGCGTGCCGCAGTTGTCCGAAGGCCTGTGCGGCGCCAGCCGTCCGGGGCATTTCGAGGGTGTGGCGACCGTCGTCAGCAAACTGTTCAACATGGTCCAGCCGGATCTGGCGATTTTCGGTCAGAAGGATTACCAGCAACTGGCGGTGATCCGCGCGCTGGTGCATGACCTGAACATGCCGATCCAGATCATTGGCGAACCGACCGTGCGTGCAGCCGATGGCCTGGCGCTGTCATCGCGCAATGGCTTCCTCAACGAGGAACAGCGCGCGGTGGCTCCGGTGGTCTATCGCTCGCTGAGCAACATTGCCGAGTCGATCAAGCAAGGCCAACGCGACTTCCCGGCAATGATCAGTGCCCAGGTACAGCAGCTGGAAACGGCGGGCCTGCGTCCGGATTACTTGGAAATACGCCATGCACTGACCTTGCGTCCGGCGACGGCGGAGGATCGCGATCTGGTGATTCTGGTGGCGGCGTTTCTTGGCACTACTCGGTTGATCGACAACCTGCACCTGAATCTCGATACACCCGCTTAAAAACACCGCAATACCCCCTGTAGGAGTGAGCCTGCTCGCGATAGCGGTGAGTCAGTCAGCATTAGTGTTGAATGACACACCGCTATCGCGAGCAGGCTCACTCCTACAGTGGTTTTCGGTGTTATGAAAATTGCGTTTCAAGCCTTATTGCCGCCCCTAAAGCCTTCGGGCACACTGCCCGCCGTTCGATTCCAACCCGGGAAAACCCTCATGCACGCGATCATGCTCAAGGCCAAACTGCACCGCGCCGAAGTCACTCATGCAGTGCTCGATTACGAAGGTTCGTGCGCCATCGATGGTGAGTGGCTGGACTTGTCCGGCATTCGTGAATACGAGCAGATCCAGATTTATAACGTCGACAACGGCGAGCGTTTCACCACCTACGCGATCCGTGGCGAAGAAGGTTCGCGGATGATCTCGGTCAATGGCGCCGCTGCGCACAAGGCCAAGGTTGGCGACCGCGTAATCATTTGTGCCTACGCCCATTACAGCGAAGCCGATCTGGTCAATTTCAAGCCGCGCATGCTTTACATGGCGCCAGGCAACGAGCTGAGTCACACCAGCAACGCCATCCCGGTTCAGCTCGCCTGATCCCGATTTCGCCCCGCCCCCTCCGTTTGTCGGCCAGTTCCCGGCCTCGATGTTAAAAAAGTACAGGGATCTGGTCAGACAAAGTCAAGACAGAACGCAGCGCGAGGTTTACTGTATTCGCCCTGTGTCCAGAAATCGTGTCGACGCAGTTGATCCCATGCCCAAACATGGCGTGCCGGGTCTGTTCAGTGTTCAAAAGGCCGTTCAAGTAAAAAGGAAAACCGCAGCGATGGCGTATTACCTCACTCCTCAAGACGTTACCGCTCTGCCCGCCTGGCAAGCGTTGAAAGACCACCGCCAAGCCATGCAGGATTTCAGCATGCGCGAAGCCTTCAACGCCGATCCGCAGCGCTTCAATCAATTCACCCTCAGCAGCTGCGGACTGTTTCTCGATTATTCGAAGAATTTGATCAACGCCCAGACCCGCAACCTGCTGGTCGGTCTGGCCAATGAAGTCGATCTGAAGGGCGCGATCAAAGCGCTGTTCGACGGCGAAATCGTCAACACCTCCGAAGGCCGCCCGGCGCTGCACACCGCCCTGCGCCGCCCGGTAGGAGACAAACTGTCGGTCAATGGCGTCAACGTGATGCCGGAAGTCCACAAGGTCTTGAACCAGATCACCGATCTGGTTGGCCGCATTCACGACGGTCTGTGGCGTGGTTACACCGAAAAGCCGATCACTGATGTGGTGAACATCGGCATCGGTGGCTCGTTCCTCGGCCCTGAGCTGGTGTCCGAAGCGCTGCTGTCGTACGCGCAGAAAGGCGTGCGTTGCCATTATCTGGCGAACATCGACGGCAGCGAATTCCACGAGCTGACGCAGAAACTGCGCGCCGAGACCACACTGTTCATCGTTTCGTCGAAGTCGTTCAACACCCTCGAAACCCTGAAGAACGCTCAGGCTGCTCGTGCCTGGTACCTGGCGCAGGGCGGTTCGGAAGCCGAGCTGTATCGTCACTTCATCGCCGTATCGAGCAACAACGCAGCGGCCGTTGCGTTCGGTATCCGCGAAGAAAACATCTTCCCGATGTGGGATTGGGTCGGCGGTCGTTATTCGCTGTGGTCGGCCATCGGTTTGCCGATCGCCCTGGCCATCGGCATGTCCAACTTCAAGGAACTGCTGTCCGGCGCCTACACCATGGACCAGCATTTCCAGACCGCACCGTTCGAACAGAACATGCCGGTGCTGCTGGCCCTGCTCGGTGTGTGGTACGGCAACTTCTGGGGCGCGCAAAGCCACGCGATCCTGCCGTACGACCACTATCTGCGTAACATCACCAAGCACTTGCAACAGCTGGACATGGAATCCAACGGCAAGAGCGTGCGTCAGGACGGCACGCCGGTGTCGACCGATACCGGTCCGGTGATCTGGGGCGGCGTCGGCTGCAACGGTCAGCACGCCTACCACCAGTTGCTGCATCAAGGTTCGCAGTTGATTCCGGCCGATTTCATCGTGCCGATCGTCAGCTTCAACCCGGTCTCCGACCACCACCAGTGGCTGTACGCCAACTGCCTGTCGCAGAGCCAGGCGCTGATGCTCGGCAAGACCTTGCCGGAAGCCGAGCAGGAACTGCGCGACAAGGGCATGAGCGAAGATGAAGTGCACAAGCTCGCGCCGCACAAGGTGATCCCGGGCAACCGTCCGAGCAACACCCTCGTGGTCGAGCGCATTAGCCCGCGTCGTCTCGGCGCACTGGTGGCGATGTATGAACACAAAGTGTTCGTGCAAAGCGTGGTCTGGGGCATCAACGCCTTCGACCAATGGGGCGTGGAACTGGGCAAGGAACTGGGCAAAGGCGTTTACAACCGTCTGGTCGGCAGCGATGAAAGCACTGCTGATGACCCTTCCACTCAGGGCTTGATCAACTACTTCCGCGGTCGTCACCGCGGGTGATAGGCTGAAGGGGCGGTTTGCCTGCCCCTACAGCTTGCAACATCGACAGTTCCACGGCACCGGGCTAATCGCAGAATCGGTGGCGTACACGATCCCTGTAGGAGCTGCCGAAGGCTGCGATCTTTTGATCTTGACCTTAAAAAACAAGATCAAAAGATCGCAGCCTTCGGCAGCTCCTACGAGGGTCGTACAGCTCCCCTCTTGTCGCACAACAAGAATAAGGAACCGTCATGTTCGATATCAGCACGTTCCCCAAAGCCGATGCCGTCCGCCGGGCTGCGCAATTGAGTCAGGATGACTATCGGCGCCTGTACCGCGAATCCATTGAACACCCCAGCACCTTCTGGGCCGAACAGGCCACGCGGTTCCTCGACTGGAGCACGCCGTGGCAGACCGTTCAGCGCTACGACCTGAAAACCGGTGAAGCCGCCTGGTTTGTCGGTGCGAAGCTGAACGTCAGTTACAACTGCATCGACCGCCATCTGGACAAGCGCGGAGATCAGACCGCCCTGCTCTGGGAGGGCGACGACCCGGCAGAATCAGCGCAAATCACTTATAAAAAACTCCATCACCACGTCTGCCGCCTGGCCAACGTGCTGAAAAGCCGTGGTGTGAAGAAAGGCGACCGGGTGTGCATCTACATGCCAATGATCCCCGAGGCCGCATATGCCATGCTTGCCTGTTCGCGGATCGGCGCAATCCATTCGGTGGTGTTTGGCGGGTTCTCCCCCGATTCCCTGCGTGACCGCATCCTTGATGCTGACTGCCGCACGGTGATCACCGCCGATGAAGGCGTGCGCGGTGGCAAGTTCGTGCCGCTGAAGCAGAACGTCGATAAAGCCCTGCAAAGTTGCCCCGACGTCAGTACTGTCGTGGTGGTCGAACGCACCCAGGGCAAAGTCGATTGGGTCGAGGGTCGCGACCTCTGGTATCACCAGGCCGTGCGCGAGGTCAGCGACGATTGCCCACCGGAGCCGATGGACGCCGAAGACCCGCTGTTCATCCTCTACACCTCCGGCAGCACCGGCAAACCCAAAGGCGTGCTGCACACCACCGGCGGCTACCTGCTGCAAGCGGCGATGACCTTCAAGTACGTGCTCGATTACCGCGACGGCGAAGTGTTCTGGTGCACCGCTGACGTCGGCTGGGTTACCGGCCACAGCTACATCGTCTACGGCCCGCTGGCCAATGGTGCGACCACGCTGATGTTCGAAGGCGTGCCGAGCTATCCGAGCAGTTCACGTTTCTGGCAGGTGATCGACAAACACAAAGTCAACATCTTCTACACCGCGCCGACCGCCCTGCGCGCGTTGATGCGTGAAGGTGCCGAACCGTTGAAGGAAACCTCGCGCGCCAGCCTCAGATTACTCGGCAGCGTCGGTGAGCCGATCAACCCGGAAGCGTGGGAATGGTATTTCAATGTCGTCGGAGAACAGCGCTGCCCCATCGTCGACACTTGGTGGCAGACCGAAACCGGCGGCATCATGCTCAGCCCGCTGGTCAGCGCCCAGCGAATCAAGCCTGGCTGCGCCACGCAACCGATGTTCGGCGTGCAACCGGTGCTGCTCGATGAGCACGGCAAGGAAATCAAAGGCGCCGGCAGTGGCGTGCTGGCGATCAAGTCGAGTTGGCCAGCGCAGATCCGCAGCGTCTATGGCGACCCGCAGCGCATGGTCGACACCTATTTCAAACCCTACCCCGGCTACTACTTCACCGGCGACGGCGCACGCCGCGATGAGGACGGCGATTACTGGATAACCGGGCGCATCGATGACGTGATCAACGTCTCCGGCCACCGCATCGGTACCGCCGAAGTGGAAAGCGCACTGGTATTGCACGACAGCATCGCCGAGGCCGCCGTGGTTGGTTACCCCCACGACGTCAAAGGTCAGGGCATCTACGCCTTCGTCACACCCATGAACGGCACCGAACCCAATGACGAGTTGAAGAAAGAATTGCTGGCCCACGTCAGCAAGGAAATCGGCAGCTTCGCCAAACCGGATCTGATCCAGTGGGCGCCGGCCTTGCCGAAAACCCGTTCAGGCAAGATCATGCGGCGCATCTTGCGCAAGATCGCCTGCAACGAACTCGACAGCCTCGGTGATACCTCGACCCTGGCCGATCCGAGTGTGGTGCAAGGCCTGATCGACAAGCGCCTCAATCAGTAACACCCCGGGCGCGGTCCATCGGCCGCGCCCTCCCTTCTTCACTGAGTGTTCATGGAATTCATCCGCAGCCGTATCGAACAGCAACTCATGAGCCTGACCGGGCTGTCGCTCGGTCAGCTCGACCTGGAAAACCCCAAGGGCGATCCCGGCCTGTTCGGCCCGGATTCGATCAGCTGGCAGGTGCACGGCGATTTCAGCAGCATGTTGATCGGCGGCATCAGCGCGCTGTTGCTGCAAGCTTTGCATCCGCTGGCACTGGCCGGGGTCTGGGATCATTCGAACTTTCGTGAAGACATGCTCGGGCGCTTGCGGCGTACCAGTCAGTTCGTCTCCGGCACTACGTTTGGCTCAAGAAAAGACGCCGACTGGCTGATCGAGAAAGTGCGCACCATTCACCTGCAAGTGGTCGGCACCGCGCCGGACGGACGACCTTACGCGGCCAGCGATCCGGATTTGCTGACCTGGGTGCATGTGGCGGAAGTCAGCAACTTTCTTGCCGCGCATTTGCGCTATCGCAACCCGCAGTTGTCAAGCATGGATCAGGATCGCTATTACGCGGAAATCGCCGTGGTGGCTGAACGTTTGGGCGCGCGGGATGTGCCGAAATCGCGGCAAGCCGTGGCTGATTATCTGCAACGCATGCGCCCGCAGTTGCTGTGCGATGAGCGCAGTCGTGAGGTTTTGCGCTTGCTGCTCAACGCCCCGGCGCCGAGTGTTCTGGCCCGGCCGTTTGGCGATCTGATGATGAAGGCCGGTATCGACCTGTTGCCGGACTGGGCCAGCGACATGCTTGATGTGCGACAGAGTTCGCTGCAACGGCAACTGATTCGCGCCAGCGTCCGGCGCAGCGCACCGATGCTGCGCTGGGCGATGCGCAATGGTTCGGTGCAACGGGCTAAACGACGAATGGGTTTGCTGACCTAAAAGCTTCGCGAGCAGGCTCGCTCCCACATTTGGAATGCATTCCCATGTGGGAGCGAGCCTGCTCGCGAAGGGCGCAACTCGATTGCCCGCCAAGCTGCTAAACTCCCGCGCCCCAATTCTCACCAGCAAGGCGCCCGCATGTCTTCCTTGAATCAGGCGCTGCGCGCCGCCCTCGATCAACGCCAGGACTTGCTCGCTGAGCTGCACAGCCAGGGCACCGATTGCTATCGGCTGTTCCACGGCAGCCAGGAAGGCGCCGGCGGCCTGACCATCGACCGCTACGGCCCGCAACTGCTGGTGCAAAGCTTCCACCAGACGCTGGAGCGTGACGACCTGCTGCAACTGCACGCCATGGTTAATCAGAGCCTGGGGATGGAAACCTTGCTGGTTTACAACGACCGTTCCCGTGGCAACTCGCGCATCGACCGGGAAGACAGCGTCTACAAAGCTGAAGACGCGGCACTGGCCGATCTGGTCGGCCACGAATGGGGCCTCAACTACCGGGTGCGCGGACGCCATGCTGGACAGGATCCGCTGCTGTTCCTCGACCTGCGCAACACCCGTGGCTGGGTCAAGGATCACGCCCAAGGCAAATCCGTGCTCAACCTATTCGCCTACACCTGCGGCGTTGGCCTCAGTGCGGCCGCAGGTGGCGCGCGCGAAGTGTGCAACCTGGATTTCGCCGAGGGTAATCTGGCGGTCGGTCGCGAAAACGGTCTGCTCAATCCGCAGTTGCCCGAGATGCAGTTCATTCAGTCCGATTACTTTCCGGCGATCCGGCAACTCGCCGGTCTGCCGATCAGTCAGCGCCGTGGACAGAAACTGCCGAGCTACCAGCGCCTCGATCAGCGCCAATATGATCTGGTCCTGCTCGACCCGCCCGCCTGGGCCAAGAGCGCATTCGGCACCGTCGACCTGCTGCGCGACTATCAGAGCCTGCTCAAACCGGCCCTGCTGACCACCGCCGACAATGGCGTGTTGATCTGCTGCAACAATCTGGCGAAAGTCAGCATGGACGACTGGCGCGAGCAAGTGCTGCGCTGCGCCGAGAAGGCCGGGCGACCGGTGCGTGAGTGGAGCGTGATGACCCCAGGCGCCGACTTCCCGTCGATGGATCAGCAACCGCCGCTGAAAACCCTGATCCTCCAGCTATAAACAACCCTGTGGGAGCTGGCTTGCCAGCGATTGCGGTGGGTCAGTCAACAAAGTTGTCGACTGGTATTGCCTCATCGCTGGCAAGCCAGCTCCCACAGGGGTTCTGTGTTTTGAGACAAATCTGAACAATCCTGCCCCACGCGAGGTACTTCGGAACCAGAATCGCGTGCCATACTCCAAGGCACTCCGATTCAGACAGATGAAGCCGCACATGCCCAAAGGATTGATTCGCGCGATTGGCGCCTTGTTGACTGCTCTGGCCCTCTACAGCCTGCTGGGGTTTCTGATTTTGCCGGGCATCGCCCTGCGTGTGGCCAATCAACAACTGGCCAATTACGCAACGGTGCCTGCGCATATCCAGCGTATCGAGCTCAACCCGTTCAGCCTTGAAGTTACCTTGTGGGGACTGGTGATCGGCGAGCCGGGCAAGGAGCAGGTCGGTTTCGATCGCCTGTACGCCGACCTGCAAATCGACAGTCTGTGGACCAAAGCTCTGCATCTGGCGAACATCGAGCTGGACAAGCCAAAGACCGAAATCCTTTTCGCCAAAGACGGCAAGCTCAACCTGCTCGGCCTGTTCAATGTCCCGGCCAGCGAGCCGACACCGGCCGACCCGGACGCCAAGCCCTTCCCGCTGCGCATCGACAACATCAAACTGGCCGGCGGCGTCGTGCACTTTGAGGACGTGCGCCCCAGCGAACCCATCGAGTTTCTCTACGATGACCTCAGCTTCGAGCTGAAAAACCTCAGCACCCTGCCCGAAGACAGCGCCGACATGACCCTGGTCGCCATCGGCCCGGCCGGTGGCCGGATCGACTGGAGTGGCAATTTCAGCCTGATCCCGTTCACTTCCGAAGGCACCCTGAAAGTCACCGACGGCAAGATGAAAGCGTTCTGGCCCTACGTGCGTGACTCGGTACCGCTGGTACTCGAAGATGGTGTGATTAGCCTCAGCAGCGAATACAAACTCAATCTGTCGAAAGAAACCGAACTGCAGTTGAACAATGTCGCAGTGAGCATCGCGCCATTCGCCATCAAGGCTCCGGACGGGCGGCCACTGGCGAAACTTGAACGCCTCGACGTCAGCGAGACCTCGGTGGATCTGGCCAAACAACAAGTCGTAGTCGGCAAGATCCGCAGCAACAAACTGGAAACCTGGGCGGCGCTCGAAGCCGACGGCCAACTCGACTGGCAGAAACTGTTTGCCAGCCAGCCATCGAAACCGGCTGCCAAAGCGGCTGCCGAACCGGCGAACACACCGGCAGCTGCCGACTCGCCGAAAACCCCACCGGCGCCGAGCAAACCGTGGCAGGTGCTGCTCAAAGACGTGCAATTGCGCAATTACACCGTGCATCTGGCCGACCGCTCGGCCAAACCGGCAGTAGCACTGGACATCACCCCGCTGAATGTCGATCTGCAGGATTTCGACAGCCTCAACGGCTCGCCCTTCAAGCTCAAGCTCGATAGCGGCGTGGGCAAACAAGGCAAGATCACGGCTGACGGCACGGTCAATCTCGCCCCGGTCAACGCCCAGCTCAACGTGAAAACCCAGGACATCGACCTGCGCGTCGCGCAGTCCTACATCAACCCATTCATTCGCCTGGAACTGCGCAGCGGCATGCTCGGCAGTGATCTCAAGGTCAATCTCAAGAGCACCGAGCCGCTGGCCCTAAGCGTCACCGGGCGCGCGCAGATCGATCAACTGCACACCCTCGACACCCTGAAAACCCGCGATTTCCTCAAGTGGCAGCAGGTGGTGGTCGAAGGCTTGAACTATCAGCACGGCGACAGCCTGTCGATTGACAAGGTCAACCTGTTCCAGCCGTATGTGCGGTTCATGATCAACGATGATCGCACCACCAACATCGATGATCTGCTGATCCCGCAGCCCGCCGACAGCGGCACCAAAAGCGCAGCAGCGAAACCGGCCAGCAACGAGAAACCGCTGGGCATTCACATCGGCGGCATCGCCATCAACGACGGTTCGGCCAACTTCGCCGACTTCAGCCTGACGCCGAACTTCGCCACCGCCGTGCAGCAGCTCAACGGCCAGATCGGCACCATCGACAGCCGTCAGGCGAAACCGGCCAGCGTCGACATCAAAGGCAAGGTCGATCGCTATGCTCCAGTGACCATCAAGGGCGCGGTCAATCCGTTCGACCCGATGGCCAGCCTCGACATCGCCACCAGTTTCAAACGCGTCGAGCTGACCACGTTGACGCCCTACTCCGGCAAATTCGCCGGTTACCGCATCCGCAAGGGCCGGCTCAACCTCGACCTGCATTACCTGATTACCAAGGGCCAGCTAAAAGCCGAAAACAAAGTGGTGGTCGAGCAATTGCAGCTCGGTGAGAAAGTCGACAGCCCGGATGCTGTGAGCCTGCCACTGAAACTGGCGATTGCCTTGCTCAAGGACGTCGACGGCAAGATCTCCATCGAGTTGCCGGTGACCGGCGACTTGAACAACCCGCAATTCAGCGTGATGCCGATTGTCTGGCAGACCCTGCGCAATCTCATCGTCAAAGCCGCTGCCGCACCCTTCAAAATGATTGGCGGGCTGATCAGTGGTGGCAGTTCGCAAGACCTTGGCACCGTGTCGTTTGCTCCGGGTTCCAGCGAGTTGAGCAAGGATGCCGAAGCGGCGCTGATCAAACTGTCTCAAGCGCTGAAGGAGCGTCCGGCACTGCGTCTAGAGATCGAAGGCACTGCCGCCAAAAGCAGTGACGGCCCGTTACTCGCCGAGCAACGTCTGGAACGTGAATACCAGTACAACTACTACAAGATGCTCCAACGTCGCGGCGATAAAGTCCCGGCCCAAGCTTCGTTGCTGCAAGTACCAGACAGCGAAAAAGGTCCACTGCTCGAAGGCATTTACCGCACCCGTCTGAAAACCCAGCCGCCAGCCGAATGGAAGGATCTGGGCAAGGAAGAACGCACGGCGAAGATGCGTGAAGGCGTGATCCAGTTCTGGAGTGGCAGCGATGTGCTGCTGCGTCAGTTGGGTCAGGACCGTGCCAGCAGCATCAAGGATTATCTGGTCGATAAAGGCCAACTGGCAGACGACCGCGTGTACTTCATCGACGCCAACCTGGGCGAGGCCGAAAGCGATGGCCGCGTGGTCACGCAAATGCATCTGGACGCCGAATGATGAAACTAAAGTGGCTGGCCTTGATCGCGATGACCTTCGCGGCCAGCCACGCCTCGGCCTCCGATACCCTGCGCTGCGGCAGTCAGCTGATCAGCCTGGGCGACCGTTCCAGCGAAGTCCTGCAAAAGTGTGGTGAGCCGGTCAGCCGTGATGTGTTGGGCTACAAGCGCAGCGCCAATCGCCGCGAAGAGTTTCAGGTCGAGGAGTGGACCTACGGCCCGAGCAACGGCATGTACCAATACCTGCGCTTCGAAGGCAATCGCCTGCGGCAGATCAACAGCAAACGCGGTAACTGACCCGAAACCGATCCCCCCTGTAGGAGTGAGCCTGCTCGCGATAGCGGTGTGTCAGTCAACACATTAATCGGCTGATACACCGCTATCGCGAGCAGGCTCACTCCTACAGTTGTTTTGTGGTGCCATTTGATTCTTTCGTCCCTGAAATAGAACAGGCCCCGACACAAGTGCCGGGGCCCGTAATGGTCACCTCCGTGTGACCGTTCGCATGAACTCTAAAGTTGCGGCAGACGTATTGCTCGGCCCGTCTGTCGCGCCTTCTCCCGGTCCAGGCGAGAAGTCATGCCTTACTCGGCTTTCAGGCCGTCAGCGGAGACCGCTTTAACGCCTTTGATTTTCTTGGCGATCGCAACAGCAACGTCTTTCTGCGATTCAGTTACAGCAGTAGTCGACGAAAGCGATACAACGCCTTTGTTGGTTTCTACTTTGATGTCAGTACCTGGAATGCCTTTTTCGGTGACCAGGTCAGCTTTGACTTTGGTAGTGATCCAAGTGTCGGAAGTAGCTTCTTTAGCCTGGGTGACTTCACCGGCAGCCAGAGTCATTGGAGCCTGGGTAGCCTGAGTGGATTGTGCGAATGCACCGGAAGCCATGGTCAGGGTCAGCGCGGTAGCAGCAGCGGCAGTGATAGCGAACTTCTTCATACGAGTAACTCCTGTTTTTCTGGAAAGTCTGCTGGTTGTCTTGTCAGCAGGGTTACCAAGGTAGTTGCGAACGCTGTGCCAACTTTTTCGAACGAACAATATTCTTAATAATCAATAACTTACAGATATCACCAATTTCCGAAATCATGCAATTTGCATGAACTGGCCAATGTTCGCATGCAAGTTGCGGTTTTTGGGAAAGTTCCTAAGACGCTGAAATTATTGAAGCTTTTTAGAAGTGTGAACCAAGAAAAATGCCCCGCATTGCGGGGCATTTGGCAGTCCATCAACAACTCAGGTACCGCTGGCAGTACATCCTTTTGGCGAATAGTCCGGTGCAACGGTCGTACCGCAAGTCCATACGCCCGCACCGGTTCCGGAGGAACGAGTAAGCGTGATGGTTTTATCCAGCACCGGACCTGGCGCATTTTTAATCGTGCAGACGATCGAACCTGCACCCGAAGATGCGGTACCTGTTGCAGACACTGAGCAGTTGGAGGTTAAAACAGTTGCACTGCCAGCCACGTTTGTATTGGTAGGATCGGTGCCCTGATTGATCACATCCTCAAACGGCACTTTCATCGCACTGATTTCCGCCAGCCCCGCCGTCACCTTCGACCGCGCCTGATACTTGGAATACTGCGGCAAGGCGATGGTCGCCAGAATCCCGATGATTGCCACCACGATCAGCAGTTCGATCAGCGTAAACCCTTGTTGTTTTTTCATAGACACGCTCCATGCATGAGTCGAATTCTCATGATCTGAAAGTGACGCAGCATAGGCCATGCCAATGCCTTCAAGACCCGCCCATTGGGGCGCGAAGCGCTTGCAACGCCAATTCCTACAACCTGCAACCGCACTATCTGACACTTTTTGTCACCTGCATCCGCCGTGTTTGGCGCTGTCACTTGACTAGGCTATAAGTCATGAACGGCAAGCGTGCGGAATCCCCATGAATGACATCGCTCTGAGCGGTCTGGCCAAGCAATTGGTCCAGGCCGAACTGCTCACGGAAAAAAGCGCCCAGCAAGCTTGGCAACAGGCCCAACGCAATCGTCTGTCGCTGGTCAGCTATCTGGTGCAGAACAAACTGGTCAAGAGCTCACAGGTCGCCGAGATCGCCTCCGAGCATTTCGGCATGGCCTTGCTTGATCTCAACTGCCTGGACAAGGAAACCCAGCCCAAAGGCCTGGTCAGCGAAAAACTCGTGCGTCAGCATCACGCCATGCCCTTGTGGCGTCGCGGCAACAAGCTGTTCGTGGGCATTTCCGACCCGAGCAATCATCAAGCAATCAACGACATCCAGTTCAGTACCGGGCTGAGCACCGAAGCCATTCTGGTCGAGGACGACAAACTTACCGATGCCATCGAGAAATTCTTCGACACCCACACCAGCGGTCTGGAGGACATGGCCGATGTCGATCTCGACGGGGTCGATGTCGAATCCGTCGACGACAGCAAGCAGGACGCCATCGGCGGGCTCGACGCCGACGATGCGCCGGTGGTGCGCTTCGTGCACAAGATGTTGCTGGATGCGATCAAGAGTGGCTCTTCCGACTTGCACTTCGAGCCTTACGAAAAAAACTACCGGGTGCGGGTGCGCACCGACGGCATCCTGCGCGAGGTTGCCAAACCGCCGATTCAATTGGCCGGGCGCATCGCCGCACGCCTGAAAGTCATGGCCAGCCTGGATATTTCGGAACGGCGCAAACCTCAGGACGGGCGGATCAAGATGCGCCTGTCGAAAAGCAAGTCGATCGATTTCCGGGTCAACACGCTGCCGACCCTGTGGGGCGAAAAAGTGGTGATCCGGATTCTCGACCCGTCCAGCGCGCAGATCGGTATCGACGCGCTCGGCTATGAGCCAGAGCAGAAAGACCTGTACATGGCCGCACTCAAGCAGCCACAGGGCATGATTCTGGTCACCGGGCCGACCGGTTCGGGTAAAACCGTTTCGCTGTATACCGGCCTGAACATCCTCAACACCGTCGACATCAATATCTCCACCGCCGAAGACCCGGTGGAAATCAACATGGAAGGCATCAACCAGGTCAACGTCAATCCCAAGCAAGGGCTCGACTTTGCCCAGGCACTGCGCTCGTTTCTGCGTCAGGACCCGGACGTGATCATGGTCGGCGAGATTCGTGATCTGGAAACTGCCGAGATTGCGATCAAGGCTGCGCAGACCGGTCACCTGGTGCTCTCGACCCTGCACACCAACAGCGCTGCGGAAACCCTGACGCGCCTGCACAACATGGGTATTCCCGGTTTCAACATCGCTACCTCGGTCAGCCTGATCATCGCCCAGCGCCTGGCGCGCAAACTGTGCAGCCACTGCAAAAAAGCCATCGAGATCCCGCGCGAAACCTTACTCAAGGAAGGCTTCCCCGAGGAACGCATCGGCCATTTCACGATCTACGAGCCGGTCGGTTGCGATCACTGCAACGGCGGTTACAAAGGACGCGTGGGGATTTATGAAGTGGTGAAAAACACACCGGAGCTGCAACGCTTGATCATGGCCGAAGGCAATTCGCTGGAAATCGACCTGCAGATGCGCCGCGACGGCTTCGACGACCTGCGCACCTCCGGACTGCACAAGGCCATGCAAGGCATCACCAGTCTTGAAGAAATCAACCGGGTCACCAAGGACTGAACATGGCGGTCAAGGCAGCAAAAATCAGTATTTATGCCTGGGAAGGCACGGACAGAAAAGGCAGCAAAGTCACCGGTGAATTGAGCGGACAGAACCCGGCGCTGATCAAGGCACAATTGCGTAAACAGGGGATCAATCCCGGCAAGGTGCGCAAGAAATCCGCGTCATTGTTGAGCTTTGGCAAACGCATCAAGGCCCGGGACATTGCCCTGTTCACCCGGCAGATGGCGACCATGATGAAAGCCGGCGTACCGCTGTTGCAGTCGTTCGACATTATTGGCGAAGGCTTTGATAACCCGGCCATGCGCAAACTGGTGGACGACGTGAAACAGGAGGTCGCGGCCGGTAACAGCTTCGCCGCAGCCCTGCGCAAGAAACCGCAGTATTTCGACGAGTTGTATTGCAACCTGGTCGATGCCGGCGAACAGTCCGGCGCCCTCGACACCTTGCTCGAACGCGTCGCGACCTATAAGGAAAAAAGCGAAAGCCTCAAAGCCAAGATCAAGAAAGCCATGACCTATCCCACCGCCGTGGTGCTGGTCGCGGCTGTTGTCACCGGGATTCTGCTGGTCAAAGTAGTGCCACAATTTCAGTCAGTGTTTTCCGGTTTCGGCGCCGAACTGCCGGCGTTCACCCTGATGGTGATCAGCCTGTCGGAATTCATGCAGCAATGGTGGTGGGCCATTCTCGCTGCGCTGGTCGCGGCCATTTTCGGCACCCGCCACGCGCTGAAAACCTCCCAGGCACTGCGCGATCGCAAAGACACTTGGCTGCTGAAACTGCCACTGGTGGGCACGCTGATGTACAAGTCCGCCGTGGCGCGATTCGCTCGAACCTTGTCCACCACGTTTGCCGCCGGTGTGCCGTTGGTCGAAGCGCTTGACTCGGTGGCCGGCGCCACCGGCAACGTGGTCTTCAAGCGAGCCGTGCTGCGCATTCGCCAGGACGTGTCCACCGGTATGCAGCTGAATTTCTCGATGCGCAGCACCGGGGTCTTTCCCAGCATGGCCGTGCAAATGACCGCGATTGGCGAAGAGTCCGGCGCCCTGGATGACATGCTCGACAAGGTTGCGGGCTTTTACGAGGAAGAAGTGGATAACATGGTCGACAACCTCACCAGCCTCATGGAGCCGTTCATCATGGTCGTGCTGGGGGTAATCGTCGGCGGGCTGGTGGTGGCCATGTACCTGCCGATCTTCCAACTCGGCTCAGCGATCTGACATGCCTATCGACGAACTGTTTGCCGTGTATCCGCTAGCGTTTGTCGGCACCGCCCTGCTGCTGGGCCTGGTGGTCGGCAGCTTCCTCAATGTGCTGATATGGCGCCTGCCGAAAATGCTCGAACGCGACTGGCGCCAGCAGGCACACGATGTGCTCGGTTTGCCCGGCGAAGCCTCGCAACCCGTCTACAACCTGATGCTGCCGCACTCCGAATGCCCGCATTGCGCCCACCGTATTCGCCCGTGGGAAAACATTCCCCTGCTCAGTTATCTGTGGCTGCGTGGGCGCTGTTCAGCGTGCTCCGCACCGATCAGCAAACGTTATCCGTTGACCGAGCTGGCCTGTGGGCTGCTCTCGGCCTTCATCGCCTGGCACTTGGGTTTCGGTTGGCCGGCGTGCTTGCTGATCGTCCTCACCTGGGGTCTGCTGGCGATGAGTCTGATCGACACCGAGCATCAACTATTGCCTGATGTGCTGGTGTTGCCGTTGCTGTGGCTGGGGTTGATCGTCAACAGTTTCGGCCTGTTCGTGACCTTGCACGATGCGTTGTGGGGCGCGGTGGCCGGTTATCTGGCGCTGTGGTCAGTGTTCTGGCTGTTCAAGCTGCTGACCGGCAAGGATGGCATCGGTCATGGTGACTTCAAGCTGTTGGCGCTGCTGGGGGCATGGGGCGGCTGGCAGATTCTGCCGCTGACGATTCTGTTGTCATCACTGGTCGGCGCCATTATCGGGGTGATTTTGTTGCGCCTGCGAGAGCAAAAAACCTCGACGCCAATCCCCTTCGGCCCTTATCTGGCAATTGCCGGCTGGATTGCCTTGCTCTGGGGTGGTCAAATAACCGCCTTCTATTGGCAGTTTGTCGGTTTGAAATGAATACCCCTGTGCAAAAACCCTGGATTCTCGGCCTCACCGGCGGCATTGGCAGCGGCAAAAGCGCGGCGGCTCAGCACTTCATTGATCTGGGTATCCACGTGGTGGATGCCGATCACGCGGCGCGCTGGGTGGTTGAACCGGGGCGCCCGGCGCTGGCGAAGATTGCCGAACACTTCGGCCCCGACGTGTTGCAGGCCGATGGCACGCTGGATCGCGCTGCCCTGCGCAAACTGATCTTCGAAGAGCCGGAGCAACGCCGTTGGCTCGAAGCCCTGCTGCATCCGTTGATCGCCGAGGAAATCGCTCATCACCTGGCGCAGGCAAAATCGCCTTATGCGATTCTTGTGTCGCCGCTGCTGATCGAATCCGGGCAATACGCGATGACCCAGCGCATTCTGGTGATCGACGCTCCGCAACAATTGCAGATCGAACGCACTTTGCAGCGTGACCAGACCAGCGAGCAGCAGGTTCAGGCGATCCTCAAGGCCCAGTCGAGCCGCGAAGAGCGTGTGAGCCGCGCCGACGACGTGGTCGTCAACGACCGCGACCTCGCCTGGCTGCACAGCGAAGTCGAGCGTCTGCATCACTTTTACCTGACTTTATCCGGAGGCCAAGCATGAGCCAGATCCCCACCGTTGAATGCCCGACCTGCGGCGCCCCCGTGGAATTCATCCCCGAAAACAAGTTTCGGCCGTTCTGCTCTGATCGCTGCAAGCTGATCGACCTCGGCGCCTGGGCGTCGGAAGAACACAAGATTCCGGTCGCACCGGATGCCGAGGACGAACTGTTTTCCGGCGACTTCGATCCGCGTCACTGATCTCGATCAGGGCCGCATAAAGCCGTAGTCCTGATCGTCGTCGAGGTTTTCCGCCAGAAAGCGCAACTCGTCGGCCAGGTCTTCGGCGTTGCGCACGGCCTTGCTCTGCTGCACCACCGCATTGAGCAAGGCACGCAAACTCAACCCCGGGTCAAAGCCCACCTCCTGCGCCATGTCCAGACTCTGCCGGGTCTCCTGCCTTGCCCACTCGTAAACACTCATGCCGCTGCTCCTGAAGGGATTTGCGTGAGCATGAAATTTCCCGCGCGTGGCGGATTTGATGTGGATCAAGACTTCGGATCGTCGTCCTTCCACGGCGCCGAAAGGTAGCGCGTGCGGTTGAAGGTCTCCAGCCACTCCGGGCTGAATACCACCAGCGCACTGATGATCATGCCGTTGATGAACGCTTCGGGGAAAATGATCAGCCACACGTAACCGATGAAGTCTTCCAGCCACTCCGGCATGGCGAAAAGGCCGTCGTACCACAGCAGCGTCAGGCTGAGGATCAGGCACAACAAGGCCGACAACGCGGCGGCAAAAAAACCGGAACAGAAGATATACACGAACGGGTTGCGCGGTTGAGCACGCTCGACAAGGATTGCCACGCACTCGGTGACCAGCACCGGCAGCAAAATGAACAAGGCGCCATTGACCCCCATCGCCGCAAGATCCTGACGCCCGAGCAGCACCAGGCCGATTTGCGCCACCAGTCCGCCAACGATCGCCAGCGGCCAGTCCAGCAACAGGGTTACCGCCGTCATGCCGAGGAAGTGATACGACACGCCTGTGTCGAAATCCCTGCGCATCAACCACAAGAGAAACAACGCAAACACGGTGCCGAACAGCAGATGCTGACGCCGGCTGTCGCTGAACAACTCGACCCACGGCGCCCGCACGATCGCCCAAAGCAGCACCGGCAGATAAATCAGCCAGCCCAGCAACAGACTTTCGGTCGCCAGCACCTCAACGCCGATCATGGGCGCGCCTTCTCCAGTGCCTCGCGCAGATCACCCGCGTTGGCGTACTCACGTTGCGAGAGCAATCGACCGTCCTTGAGTTGCAACCACAACACCTGGCCTTCCGCGCCGGGATAGCGCGACGCAACCCGTCCTTCTCGATCCAGCATGACCCGATAGTGGTAGTCGCGCATGGCCGGTACGGCAAACATTTTGGCAATCAGCGCCGGCATGCGCTGGATGTCGGCAACGAACACCGCGTGACGGGCCTCCAGATAGCCCTTGGGTTGGTCCTTCAACGCTTCCTTGATCAGCTTGGCGCCGTCCATATCCCGTGCCACCAGCAGCGTGTTGGTGCTGTTGTCGAGGGTGAA
Organism: Pseudomonas sp. Irchel s3h9; assembly: GCF_900187475.1. Classification (NCBI taxonomy): domain Bacteria; kingdom Pseudomonadati; phylum Pseudomonadota; class Gammaproteobacteria; order Pseudomonadales; family Pseudomonadaceae; genus Pseudomonas; species Pseudomonas sp. Irchel s3h9. The sequence goes on from NZ_FYDH01000006.1 coordinate 49,025, forward strand.
GGGTTGCTCGTACTGATCGAGCAACGTCCAGGGAGCCAGACGCTCACCGGTTTCGAGTGCATGGGCACACAGCGGAAAAACAGCAAACAGCAGCAGCCAGCGAAATTTCACGATGAGTCCTCACGGTTTGGCGCAAATAATCGATTTCCATGAGTCTACACCGCCCTTCTCCACTACCCACTGATGCACTTTGCCGCGGAACGCTTTCAGCTTGTCGCATTTGAACGCTAAGCTTGGGCTTATGGATGACTCAGATTATTTACGCCTGCTGACCATCGCGGCCGAGCAGGCCAACGCCTTTCTGTCCAATGCCCGCAAATGGGAGCGTGAGCGTTGGGTTTGCCAGCGCCTGCTGCAAGGCCTGAACATTCCCTACCGCGCCGACGAATTCGCGCCGGCCGGCGAGCCGCCGGACGTATTGTTTCGCGATGCCAATTTCGAGGTGTTCTTCGTGCTCGACGAGGGGCGCCGGCTCAACGACGAATGGCGCGATGAATTGCAGCGACGACGCAGCGCCTTTTCCCTCAGCCAACTGGTACGCCGCGAAGCCAAGCCGAAACGGATCCCGGCCAATGAATTCCTGCTACGACTGGCGCCGACCCTGCGCAAAAAAGCACACAACTACAAAGAGCGCGGCATGGATCTCGGCGAACTGGACATCATCGCCTTCGCCAGCCTCAAACGAGAAGTACTGGATTTGAACAGCCATTTCCCCCCGCCCACCGAATACCTACGTCAGGGCTGGCGCTCGCTGTCGCTCGTCGGCCCGACCTTCGCCCGCGTGCTGTTCGCCCACCCGGACGCGCCGGATTTTCTGCGCAGCAACCTCGGTCGCAGCATCGTTTTTGATGTGGGAATCAGCCTGTGACCCCCCTTCAGCAATTGATCGCCGATGTACCGCAGACCGGATGTGTGCGCTGGATTGGCGTGCGCCCCGAGTCGCGCGGGCCGATGATCGAACTCGATGCCGTCGAGGCGCGGCTGGAAGCTGGACTGACCGGCGATCACGCCCGTCCCGGTGTGCGTAACGCGCGACAGGTGACCCTGATCCAGTGGGAACATCTGGCGGTAATCAGCGCCTTGATGGGTCGCCCCGACGATCAACCCGTCAGGCCTGAAGATCTGCGGCGCAATCTGGTTATCAGCGGTATCAATTTGTTTAGCCTCAAGGGTCGGCGCTTTCGCATCGGTCAGGCAATATTCGAAACCACGGGCTGGTGTCAGCCCTGCGCACGCCTGCAGAACAACCTCGGCCCGGGCACCTTTCAAGCGGTGCGCGGCCATGGCGGAATTACCGCGCGGGTGTTACAAAGCGGGATCATTCGCCTCGAAGACCGGGTGAGCGTCGAACCGGTTCCGGACAGCGGCTATGCTGCGTTCAACCCCGGATAAAAACCGCTGTAGCTTCTGCCCATTCAGCAACGTCTACCTGACGAGGCAAATATGACCAGCCGCCTGAACCCCGAAGACCAGAAACATGTCGAAGAGTACCTGCAACTGTCCCAACACCGAGTCGAGCGCCGGCCTTTCCGGCCGTGGATGCTCCTCGTGCTGGTGCTGGCAGTGACCATTGGTCTGGGCCTGTTGAGCCGATTTATCAGTTACCTGACGCTATGAGCAGCCTGGCGCTCGCTTGGGTAATGACGACAAAGATTTCCTTTAAAAACCTTGCGAGTTATCCCTATGTCCCATCGTATTGTTATTGTCGGCGGCGGCGCCGGCGGTCTGGAGTTGGCTACCCGTCTGGGTAAGACTCTGGGCAAGCGCGGCACGGCCAGTGTGATGCTGGTCGACGCGAACCTGACGCACATCTGGAAGCCCCTGCTGCACGAAGTAGCCGCCGGATCGCTGAACTCCTCCGAAGACGAACTCAACTATGTTGCCCAGGCAAAATGGAACCACTTCGAGTTCCAGCTAGGGCGCATGAGCGGGCTCGATCGCGCACAGAAGAAAATCCAGCTCGCCGCCACCTACGACGAAAACGGCGTAGAACTGGTGCCTGCACGTGAAGTGCAATACGACTCGCTGGTGATCAGCGTCGGCAGCACCACCAACGACTTCGGCACTCAGGGCGCGGCGCAGCACTGCCTGTTCCTCGACACACGCAAACAGGCCGAGCGCTTCCACCAGCAATTGCTTAATCACTATCTGCGTGCACACGCCGGGCAAACCGATGTGGTCGAGCAGATCAGCGTGGCGATTGTCGGTGCCGGCGCCACAGGCGTTGAACTGGCGGCAGAACTGCACAACGCCGCCCATGAACTGGCGGCTTATGGCCTGGACCGGATCAAACCGGAAAACATGCATATCACCCTGATCGAAGCCGGTCCACGGGTGTTGCCCGCCCTGCCGGAGCGCATCAGCGGGCCGGTGCACAAGACCCTGGAAAAACTCGGGGTCAACGTGATGACCAACGCTTCGGTCAGCGAAGTGACCGCCGACAGCCTGATCACCGCCGATGGCAACGAGATCAAGGCCAGCCTGAAAGTCTGGGCAGCGGGCATTCGCGCGCCGGGTTTCCTCAAGGACATCGACGGCCTGGAAACCAACCGCATCAATCAACTGCAAGTGCTGCCGACACTGCAAACCACCCGCGACGAGAACATCTTTGCTTTCGGTGACTGCGCCGCGTGCCCGCAACCGGGTACCGATCGCAATGTGCCGCCGCGTGCCCAAGCCGCACACCAACAGGCGTCGCTGCTGGCCAAATCGCTGAAACTGCGCATCGAAGGCAAGACCTTGCCGGAGTACAAGTACACCGACTACGGCTCGCTGATCTCGCTGTCGCGTTTTTCGGCGGTGGGTAACTTGATGGGCAACCTGACCGGCAGCGTGATGCTCGAAGGCTGGCTGGCGCGGATGTTTTACGTGTCGCTGTATCGCATGCACCAGATGGCGCTGTACGGGCCATTCCGCACAGCGATGCTGATGCTGGGCAGCAAGATTGGCCGTGGTACTGAACCGCGTCTGAAACTGCACTAAAACCTGTGGGAGCGAGCCGGCTCCGGGCGGCGATCCGACGAATGCGGCGTGTCAAACGACAAAAATGTCGACTGATACAACCTCTTCGTCGGATCGCTGCCCGGAGCCGGCTCGCTCCCACAATGTTTTGTGTTGATCGAAAGATCTGTTTCTTACTGTATCCCCGCCCCGCTTTTCCCTCCTTCGCTTACAAACTCCCCCGCTCCGCGACACAGTCGCGATACACCGCCACCGCTTAATGGCCACACCCGAGCAACACCTGCTCAGGCAATCGTCCTTAACGTGTGGTTGCGCAGTGCAGCCCAGGAGAATGTAAATGTCCCGTACTTCGACCCTCGGTAAAAAATCCATTGGCCTGATCGGCGCCGCGCTGGCGGGCGGCCTGATGTTGTCCGGTTCGGTGTTTGCCGCTCAGCCACTGGCGCAGGGCTACATGGTTGCCTCGGCGGAAACCTCGGTGAAAGCGCCGGAAGGCAAATGCGGTGAAGGCAAATGTGGCGATGCTTCGATGGCCAAGACTGACAGTGATGGTGACGGCAAGGTCTCGCGCGCCGAATTTCTGAAAGTCGCGCCGAAGTCCGACTTCGACAAGATCGACACCAACCATGACGGTTTCATCGACGAGCAAGAGGCCTACAACAACGTGAAGGCCAACTTTGAGGCCAACGGCAAGAAGATGCCGAAAGGCCTGTTCGAACACCTGAAAGACCAAGACGGCGCCTGATCGACAATAAAAAACAAGCCGCGCTTCTCCTGAAAGAAACGCGGCTTTTTCACGTCTGCCCGTTTACAACTGGAAGCGCCGTACCATGCCCTGCAAGGCATTGGCCAGTTGCGATAACTCATGGCTGGACGCGCTGGTCTGGTCAGCACCTGCGGCAGAACGTACCGATAAATCACGAATATTCACCAGGTTGCGATCCACTTCCCGGGCTACTTGCGCTTGTTCTTCAGCTGCGCTGGCGATCACCAGATTGCGTTCATGGATCTCATGCACCGACGCGGTAATGGTTTGCAGCGCCTCACCGGCGCGCTCAGCCAAGGCCAGCGTGGTCGTCGCCCGCGCGGTACTGGCCTGCATCGAATCCAGCGCCAGGCTCGAACCGCTGCGCATGCCCTGGACCATCTGCTCGATCTCCTGCGTCGATTGCTGCGTGCGATACGCCAGGGCCCGCACTTCATCGGCGACTACGGCAAAGCCTCGCCCGCTCTCACCGGCCCGCGCCGCCTCAATCGCCGCGTTGAGCGCCAGCAAATTGGTCTGCTCGGCAATCGCCCGAATCACGTCCAGCACTTTGCCGATGTCCTGCGATTGATTGGCCAGTGATTGCACCAACTCACCGGTCTGTTGCACATCGCTGGCCAGTGCATTGATGGCCGTGGCGGTCTCACTGACCCGCACCTGGCCCAGATGCGCCGACTCGCTGGATTGACGGGTCGCGTCAGACGTCGACACCGCATTGCGTGCGACCTCTTCCACTGCTGCCGTCATCTGGTTGACGGCCGTCGCGGCTTGTTCGATTTCGTTGTTCTGTTGTTGCAGTCCCTGGGTGCTGTCGAGCGTCACCGCATTGAGTTCATCGGCAGCGGTCGCCAGTTGCGTGGCCGAACCGCTGATGCCTTGCAGCGTCTCTCGCAGGTTTTGCTGCATGGTCGCCAAGGCTTTGAGCAAGCGACTGACTTCATCGTTGCCATGGGTTTCGATCGGCCGGGTCAGATCCCCCTGCGCGACACTTTCTGCTGCGCTGACGGCGCTGCTGAGCGGACGAACGATACTGCGGGTGAGCATCATCGCCAGTGCCACCGTGGCCAGCGCGGCCAACGCAATAAACAAACTGACAATCGTGCGCGAGTTTTCATAGTGCGCAGCGGACTTCTGGCTTTCGGCGGCGACCTGTTTGGCGAACAGGTCTGCCAGGTCGTTGAGTTGTTTGCCGGAGCCATCGACGACGGTTTTCATGTCGACCAGCAACAACCGGGTCAACTCATCACGTTTGCCTTGCTCGGCGAGGGCGAAGGATTGAGCGATACCGCTGCGATAAGCGGCGAAGGTCTTTTTGAATTGGTCATATAGCTGCTGGCCTTCCGGGGTGTTGACCAGTTTGTCGTAGGCGGCGATTTTCTCGCTCAGCTCCTTGTCGCGGGTGTCCATCTGGCTGCGGTAAGTCGCAATGTTGGCCGGATCCTGATCCAGCGCCATGCGCAGCGAGATGGTGCGGATGCGCAGCATGATCTCGCGAATCTCGTCGCCGCCACGAATACTCGGCAGCCACTGATTTTCCACCGCGACTTCACTGTCGCGAATACTCGACATCTGCCCGAGCGCAAACACGCCGAGCAAGGCCACCAACACCGCGATCAGGGCGAACCCCAGGGCCGCCCGGGGAGCAATATTCAACTGACGAAGCAACATGACGAACGCCCTTATTCTTGTATTGGCCAGATTCAAGGGGCGAAAGCCATGGCAGTCCCCTCGTGTTAGCGGGCTATCGGCAGGTTGTATGATGACTTGAAGGGGAAATGAGTTTTTGTCGGACAAAAAAAATCCCCGTATCTTTCGATACGAGGATTTTTAATATGGTCGGGGTAAGGGGATTCGAACTCCTGACATCCTGCTCCCAAAGCAGGCGCGCTACCGGACTGCGCTATACCCCGGTAAAAAAAAGGCGACCTTTCAAAGATCGCCTTCTTCGATCAGCGCTTTTGGCCTCTGATCTTAAGATTCGATCCCAGCGCAAACTGGTTTCAAAAATGGTGGGTCGTGTGGGATTCGAACCTACGACCAATTGGTTAAAAGCCAACTGCTCTACCAACTGAGCTAACGACCCAAAAATGGTCGGGGTAAGGGGATTCGAACTCCTGACATCCTGCTCCCAAAGCAGGCGCGCTACCGGACTGCGCTATACCCCGGCTTGAAATTGGCTCCGTGACCAGGACTCGAACCTGGGACCCAATGATTAACAGTCATTTGCTCTACCGACTGAGCTATCACGGAACTACATATTTCAATTTACAACGGTGAAACTTACTGCATCTAGCCACTCGTTCGCATCGCTGCGTTCGTGTGTCTGAGGCGCGCTATTCTACAACCTAGAACACCTCTGTCAACCCCCTAAATTGCTTTCAAGTTAATGATTTGCAACTTATTTCAGATTTCAACTCAGTGAGCTGAGACCGTCTTGGCGACTGACTGCGGGGCGCACTTTACAAGCCTTTTCCTTTGAGTTCAACAGCCTAACGAAAAAAAAGGCCCCACAATGTGGGGCCCTCCTTTTTTCATTGGCGCTCAGGCTTAGTTGAAAACGATTTCGTCGTTCTCGACAGTGCCGGTTGCCGTGTCGCCCGGCATGAAGTGACCCGAGAGGATCAACTGCGCCAGCGGGTTTTCGATCCAGCGCTGAATTGCCCGTTTCAAAGGACGTGCGCCATACACCGGGTCGTAGCCAACGGCGATCAGCTTATCCATCGTCTCTGGACTGAGTTCCAGCTTCAGCTCGCGCTCGGCCAGACGGCTGCGCAGACGGCCCAACTGGATCTCGGTAATGCCCGCGATCTGATCCCGCGCCAAAGGCTCGAAGATCACCACTTCGTCGACCCGGTTGATGAACTCCGGACGGAAGTGCGACGTCAGCGCATCCATGACTGCAGCACGTTGAGCCTCACGATCACCGACCAGTTCCTGGATCTGTACCGACCCCAGGTTCGAAGTCATGACGATCACGGTGTTGCGGAAATCCACCGTACGGCCATGGCTGTCGGTCAGGCGACCATCCTCGAGCACTTGCAGCAAGATGTTGAACACATCCGGGTGCGCCTTCTCGACTTCGTCCAGCAGGATCACCGAATAAGGCTTGCGACGCACCGCCTCAGTCAGGTAACCACCCTCTTCGTAGCCGACGTATCCCGGTGGTGCACCGATCAGGCGAGCCACGGAATGTTTCTCCATGAACTCGGACATGTCGATCCGCACCATCGCCTCTTCCGTATCAAAGAGGAATTCGGCCAGCGCCTTGCACAGCTCGGTTTTACCGACACCGGTCGGGCCGAGGAACATGAACGAGCCGCTCGGACGATTCGGGTCGGACAACCCGGCGCGCGAACGGCGTACCGCGTTGGCGACGGCGACCACGGCCTCTTCCTGACCGATCACCCGTTTGTGCAACAGGCTTTCCATCTTCATCAGCTTGTCGCGCTCGCCTTCGAGCATTTTCGACACCGGGATGCCGGTCCACTTCGACACAACTTCAGCGATTTCTTCTTCAGTCACCTTGCTGCGCAGCAACTGGTTCTCGCTCTTGCCGTGCTGGTCGACCATTTGCAGGCTGCGTTCCAGATCCGGGATCACCCCGTACTGCAATTCAGCCATACGGTTGAGGTCACCTTTACGGCGCGCGGCTTCCAGTTCCTGCCGCGACTGCTCGATCTTCTGCTGAATCTGCGCAGAACCCTGCACCTCGGCTTTTTCCGAGTTCCAGATTTCTTCCAGATCGGAATACTCGCGTTCGAGGCGGACGATTTCTTCCTGGAGTTTCTCCAGACGTTTCATCGCCGCTTCGTCGCTTTCTTTCTTCAGCGCCTGGGATTCCACCTTCAACTGAATCAGGCGACGTTCCAGACGATCGAGCACTTCCGGCTTGGAGTCGATTTCCATGCGGATGCGGCTGGCGGCCTCGTCGATCAGATCGATGGCCTTGTCCGGTAACTGCCGGTCAGTGATGTAGCGATGGCTGAGCTTGGCAGCAGCAATGATCGCACCGTCGGTGATTGCCACCTTGTGGTGAACCTCGTAACGCTCTTTAAGGCCACGCAGGATGGCAATGGTGTCTTCTTCGCTCGGCTCATCCACCAGAACTTTCTGGAAGCGTCGCTCGAGGGCCGCATCCTTCTCTATATATTGGCGGTACTCGTTGAGCGTGGTCGCGCCAACGCAGTGCAACTCACCGCGAGCCAGCGCAGGCTTGAGCATGTTGCCGGCATCCATCGAGCCTTCGCCTTTACCGGCGCCGACCATGGTATGCAGTTCGTCGATGAACAGAATGATCTGCCCTTCCTGCTTCGACAGTTCGTTGAGCAACGATTTCAGGCGCTCTTCGAACTCACCGCGATACTTGGCACCGGCAATCAGCGCGCCCATGTCCAGCGAGAGCAGACGCTTGCCTTTAAGGCCGTCCGGGACTTCGCCGTTGATGATGCGCTGGGCCAGACCTTCGGCAATCGCGGTTTTACCCACACCAGGCTCACCGATCAGCACCGGGTTGTTCTTGGTGCGGCGTTGCAGAACCTGAATGGTGCGACGAATTTCGTCGTCACGGCCAATCACCGGGTCAAGCTTGCCGTCTTCGGCGCGCTTGGTCAGGTCGACGGTGTATTTATCCAGCGCCTGCCGCGACTCTTCGTGGTTGGCGTCGTTTACCGCTTCGCCGCCACGCAGGTTGTTGATCGCGTTTTCCAGGGCCTTCTTGCTCACGCCTTGGCCGAGCAGCAACTTGCCGAGCTTGCTGTTCTCGTCCATTGCGGCGAGCAGCACCAGTTCGCTGGAGATGAACTGGTCGCCCTTCTGCTGGGCCAGACGGTCAGCCTGATTGAGCAGGCGCGCCAGATCCTGCGACATGTTGACGTCGCCGGTCGGGTTCTGGATTTTCGGTAATTGGTCGAGCTCTTTGGTCAGCTCTTTACGCAAGCTGTTGACGTCGAAGCCCACCTGCATCAGCAGAGGCTTGATCGAACCACCCTGCTGTTCAAGCATGGCTTGCATCAAGTGCGCCGGCTCAATCGCCGGATGATCGTGGCCGACAGCCAACGACTGGGCGTCGGACAAGGCCAACTGTAATTTGCTGGTTAAACGGTCTATTCGCATAAGTCACCTTCCTTTTGAGCAGGCCGGACCTAAAAACCATCCTGAATAAAGAAACCTGCCAGATACCGCTATAGATGCGGTCGATTCTGCAAGATTCAAGCGTCAGAGGGTTGATGCAGATCAGACAGTTTAGCGGGTGAGCCAAACGAGGGAGGCAAAGCGACCGGTGCGTGACGCACGGCGATAGGAGAAGAAGCGTGGATCGGTCACGGTGCAGAAACCACCGCCGTAAACCGCTGTGACACCACGTTCAGCCAGACGCAGGCGCGCCAGCTTATAGATGTCAGCCATGAACTTGCCGGCATTGTCGCTCGGTACGAAGGCTTCTGCTGCTTCAGGCAGTTGATTGATGAAGACTTCCCGTACTTCCGGGCCGACTTCAAAGGCTTTGGGGCCAATGGCAGGGCCGAGCCAGACCAGCACTTCTGCGGCCGGAACATCGAGACTGTCGAGGGTAGCTTCCAGCACACCCGCCGCCAGACCCCGCCAACCGGCATGAGCCGCCGCTACACGAGTGCCGGCACGATCGCAGAACAATGCTGGCAGGCAATCCGCCGTCATCGCCGCGCAGGCGATACCCGGCGTTGCTGTCCAGCTGGCGTCTGCGGTCGCAACAATGCCCGGATCCGCATGCGCCACGGCAATTCCGTGCACTTGCTGCAACCAGGCAGGCTGTATAGAGAAGTGATCGGTGAGGCGCCGACGGTTCTCGGCCACAGCCTCAGGACGATCATCGACATGATCGCCCAGATTGAGGCTGTCGAACGGCGCCTCGCTGACGCCACCCTCGCGGGTGCTGACGCAGGCTTTGACGCTGGCCGGCGCAGGCCAGTCCGGCGTCAGCCAGTTCATCCGACGAAGGCCTCGCGATCCTGTTTGAGCAGGGTCAGCAGCCAGACGAAATCTTCCGGCAGCGGTGACTCCCAGCTCATGCGCTCACCGGTCGTCGGATGATCCAGCTCAAGGAAGCGCGCGTGCAGGGCCTGACGCGGGAAATGCTTGAGGGATTCAACCATCGTCGGGTTAGCCGCTGGCGGAATGCGGAAACGGCCGCCATACGCCGGATCGCCGACCAACGGAAAGTTGATGTGCGACATGTGTACGCGAATCTGGTGAGTACGACCGGTTTCCAGCTTCACCCGTACGTGGGTGTGCGAGCGGAAGCGCTCCAGCACACGGTAGTGACTGACGGCAGGCTTGCCGCCCTCCATCACCGCCATGCGCTGGCGCTGCTGGCCGTGGCGACCGATCGGGGCGTTGATCTTGCCCCCAGCGGTGACCACACCGATCACGATGCACTCATAGATGCGGCTGACGCTGCGACTCTGCAGTTGCGTCACCAGCTTGGTCTGCGCCTGAATGGTCTTGGCCACCACCATCAGACCGGTGGTGTCCTTGTCCAGACGATGCACGATACCGGCGCGCGGGACATTGATGATGTCCGGCACATGGTGCAGCAACGCGTTGAGCAGCGTGCCATCGGCGTGACCGGCAGCCGGGTGTACCACCAGGCCCGCAGGCTTGTTGATCACCAGGATGTCGTCGTCTTCATAGACGATGTCGAGTTCGATGTCCTGGGCGATCCATTCGCCCTGGGCTTCCTGCTCGGCAGTCAGCTCAAGGATGGCACCGCCGTGCACGATGTCGCGAGGGCGGATGACCGCCCCGTCCACAGTCAGGCGACCTTCTTTGATCCAGGCGGAAAGGCGCGAGCGAGAGTGCTCAGCGAAGAGTTGGGCAGCGACTTGATCGAGGCGTTGGCCGCCCAATTCGGACGGCACCTCTGCGCGAAGTTCAATTTTATCGGACATGCTCTGACTGTGCGTCGGCACAGCTTTTGGTTTCGGCTGCGCGCTTGTGGTTAAATACGGCGTCTTTTGCCCCGAGGCTTTTCAACGGGGCGCTCATCATAACAGGACGGCCCCGCCCAAGACAGCGGCCGTCATAGGGACGCAAGCCGCCATGCAAGTGAAACACCTGCTGCTGATCGCCATCCTCGCATTGACCGCTGCTTGCTCATCGAAGGAAGTCGTAGACGAAAACCTCAGCGAAGCCGAGCTGTATCAGCAGGCTCAGACTGACCTGGACAACAACAGCTACACCAGCGCCACAGCCAAGCTGAAGGCTCTGGAGTCGCGTTATCCGTTCGGTCGCTACGCCGATCAGGCACAGCTGGAGCTCATCTACGCCAACTATAAGAACGCCGAGCCGGAAGCAGCAAAATCCGCTGCCGAGCGTTTCATTCGTTTGCACCCGCAGCATCCGAACGTGGATTACGCGTACTACTTGAAAGGTCTGACCTCGTTCGACCAGGACGTCGGCCTGCTGGCGCGCTTCCTGCCGCTGGACATGACCAAGCGTGACCCGGGCGCCGCGCGCGACTCGTACAACGAGTTCGCCCAGCTGACCAGCCGCTACCCGAACAGCCGCTACGCGCCGGACGCCAAGCAGCGCATGATTTATCTGCGCAACCTGCTGGCCGCCTACGAAATCCACGTGGCTGACTACTACCTGACCCGTCAGGCTTACGTAGCCGCTGCCAACCGTGGTCGCTATGTAGTGGAAAACTTCCAGGAAACCCCATCGGTCGGCGACGGCCTGGCGGTGATGACTGAAGCCTACCAGCGTCTGCACCTGGACGACCTGGCAGCCACCAGTCTGGAAACCCTGAAGCTCAACTACCCGAACCACCCGAGCCTGCAAGACGGCCAGTTCGTGCCACGGGTTGCCGAAGCCGACAACCGTTCGTTCCTGAGCAAGGCGACTTTGGGTCTGATCGAGTCGCGTCCACCGCTGCCGCCGGGAGAAACCCGCGCCAACCAGGACGTGCAGAAGCAGTTCCAGGACGCGAAAGACGCGATTCCGAACGAGCTCAAGCCTAAAGACGAAAACGGCGACGTGATCGAAGAGCCAGAGCCTGAGTCGAGCAACACCGACCGCTCGTGGTTCAGCTACATGACTTTCGGCGTGTTCGACTGATCACACCGGTTGCACCGAAAAGGGAGATCTGCGGATCTCCCTTTTTTATTGCCGCGCGTTAATAGGCTGTGCGCTTGTCGGGAGCTTGGCTAAACTGCCGGATCATCAGTCGGAAAGCCGCTCATCATGCTTCGTTTATTGTTCTGGATCGTCGTGATTTTTGCCGCGATATGGTTGTGGCGTAAATTCAAGGCGCCTGCCGCGTCCAACCAATCCAACCGTGCCCCTCGCGAACAGGACGCCCCACCGATGGTGCGTTGCGCCCATTGCGGCGTGCATCTGCCGCGCGACCGCGCGCTGAGCGTGCAACAACAGTGGTATTGCAGCCAGGCTCACCTTGAGCAAGGCCCGGGTACACGTGATCGCTGAGGCCACCCACGCCGACAGCAAACAGGCGCAGCGCCTGCTGCGCCTTTATCATCTCTACCGCTTGAGTATCGGCATCACGCTGGTGCTGCTGATCTCCAGCAACATGGACAACCGCCTGCTGACGTCGGCCAACGACGAATTGCTGCGCGGTGGCAGTTGGCTGTATCTGATCCTCAACATTCTGTTGGTGGTGTTCCTTGAGAACACCCGACGGCCAGCGCAGCTGTTCAGTCTGGCCCTCGTCGATGTCCTGCTTTTATGCGGTTTGTTCTTTGCTGCGGGCGGCGTCGGTAGTGCGCTGGGCAATTTGCTGATTGTCTCGGTGGCGATCAGCAACACCCTGCTACGGCGGCGCATCGGGCTATTGATCGCCGCCATCGGTGCGCTGGGCATCGTCGGCTCGAGCTTCCTGCTCGGCTTCAACCATCCCCTTAGCGCCAATGAATACTTGCAGGCCGGCACCCTCGGTGCGCTGTGCTTTGCCGCGTCGTTGCTGGTGCAGGGACTGATCCGCCGCCTCGAAGTCAGCGAAACCCTTGCCGAGCAACGCGCCAGTGAAGTGGTCAGCCTCGAAGCCCTCAACGCGCTGATCCTGCAACGCATGCGCACCGGCATTCTGGTGCTCGACGAGGCGCGGCGAGTGCAACTGGCCAATCACAGCGCACAAACCCTGCTCGCGCAGTCGCACCTTCAGGGGCATTTGATCGATGACTATTCCACGGCGCTGGTCGATCGCCTGCAACTGTGGCTGAACAACCCGACCTTGCGCCCGCAGAGTCTGAAAATCCCCGGCAACGGCCTGGAACTGCAACCGAGCTTCATTGCCCTCGAACAAAGCCCCCACCAGCAAACCCTGGTATTTCTCGAAGACCTCGCGCAAATCGCCCAGCAAGCCCAGCAACTTAAGCTCGCCGCACTCGGGCGCTTGACCGCCGGCATCGCCCACGAGATCCGCAATCCGTTGGGCGCCATCAGTCACGCCGCGCAGCTATTGGCTGAGTCCGAGGAACTCGATAGCGCGGATCGGCGTCTGACGCAGATCATTCAAGACCACTCCCAGCGCATGAACCGAGTCATCGAAAACGTCCTGCAACTGTCTCGCCGCCAGCAAAGCGCGCCGCAACGCCTGGATCTCAAGCCATGGCTGGAAAACTTCGTTGTCGAAAGTCGTGAACAGGCCAGCGAACGCCAGCAGATTCACCTGCGGATCAATTCGGGAGATTTCACCACGCTGATGGACCCGAACCAGCTCACGCAAATTCTCGACAATCTGCTACGCAATGGCTGGCGCCACAGCGCCCTGCTGCATGATCAGGCCGAAGTCTGGCTCTCGTTGTTCAGTGATCCCGACAGCCAGTTGGCGGTCCTCGAAGTGCAGGACAACGGCCCCGGCGTGCCTGCCGATGAACAGACACATCTGTTCGAACCCTTCTTCACCACCAGCAGCCAGGGCACCGGCCTTGGGCTTTATCTGTCCCGTGAGCTGTGCGAAAGCAACCAAGCGCGCCTAGACTTTCAGTCACGCCAAGGCGGCGGTTGCTTTCGCATCACCTTTGCTCACGGACGGAAACAAAGTTGAATACGAGCCCACGGCAAAAAATTCTCATCGTCGACGACGAACCGGATATCCGCGAACTCCTGGAAATCACCCTGGGACGGATGAAGCTCGACACCTACAGCGCACGCAATCTGGCTGAAGCCCAGGCGCTGCTGAACCGCGAGAGTTTCGATCTGTGCCTGACCGACATGCGCCTGCCCGACGGTACGGGGCTGGAGCTGGTGCAGCACATTCAGCAACGTTATCCACAACTGCCGGTGGCGATGATCACCGCTTATGGCAGCCTGGAAACGGCCATCAACGCTTTGAAAGCAGGTGCTTTCGACTTCCTGACCAAACCGGTCGACCTTACGCGCCTGCGCGAACTGGTCGGCACAGCCCTGCGCATGCCGGCGGCGGGAGGCAGCTTTACCTCCATTGATCGGCGCTTGCTCGGCGATTCGCCACCGATGCGCATTCTGCGCAAGCAAATCGACAAACTCGCTCGCAGCCAGGCGCCGGTGTACATCAGTGGCGAGTCGGGCAGCGGCAAGGAACTGGTCGCGCGGCTGATCCATGAACAAGGGCCGCGCGCCGGCCATCCGTTCGTGCCGGTGAACTGTGGGGCAATTCCTTCCGAGCTGATGGAAAGCGAATTCTTCGGACATCGCAAAGGCAGTTTCACCGGCGCGGTCGAGGACAAGCCCGGGTTGTTTCAGGCAGCCCATGGCGGTACGTTGTTTCTCGATGAAGTGGCGGACTTGCCGTTGTCGATGCAAGTCAAACTGCTGCGGGCGATTCAGGAAAAAGCCGTGCGCAGTGTCGGCGGCCAGCAGGAAAGCGTGGTCGATGTGCGGATTCTCTGCGCCACGCACAAGGATCTCGACGCGGAGGTGGCGGCCGAACGCTTCCGTCAGGATCTGTATTACCGCTTGAACGTGATCGAACTGCGCGTGCCGTCCCTGCGCGAAAGGCGTGATGATATTGAAGTGCTGGCGGCCAGTATGCTCAAGCGTTTGGCCAAGGACACCGGCCAGCCGGCAGCACGCTTGCATCCGCAGGCGTTGGAAGCGCTGAAGAATTACCGGTTTCCGGGGAATGTGCGGGAGTTGGAGAACGTTCTCGAACGGGCGCACACCTTGTGTGAAAACCGCACGATCGAGGCTGAAGACTTACGTCTGAGCGAAGGCAACTGCGCGGCAGATGGCGGTATTGCCGATCTGACCCAGATCGACAATCTGGAAGATTATCTGGAGAACGTCGAGAGGAAGCTGATCTTGCAGGCGCTGGAAGAAACGCGCTGGAATCGCACGGCGGCGGCGCAGCGGTTGAGTCTTTCGTTTCGTTCGATGCGCTATCGGCTGAAGAAACTGGGCCTGGATTGAGGGCCCCTTCGCGAGCAGGCTCGCTCCCACATTGGATTTTGTGATCGACAAAGATCAACTGTGGGAGCGAGCCTGCTCGCGAAAGCGATCTGCCAGGCTACAGAGAAATATCAGACTAAATGCGGCCTTCCGGCGCATACGGCGTCGGATCAATTATCGGCGTGCGCCCCAGCATCACATCGGCAAACAATTGACACGACGCCGGCGCCAGCACCAGTCCATTGCGGTAATGCCCGCAGTTCAACCACAACCCGTCAAACCCCGGCACCCGGCCAATGTAGGGAATCCCCTCCGGCGAACCCGGACGCAACCCCGCCCAGTGCCCGACCACTTCGGGATCCGCCAGCGCCGGCAACAACTCAACCGCTGAAGCCTTCAGGCTTTCCAGGGCCACATCGGTCGGCGTCTTGTCGAAACCTTCGTGCTCCAGCGTGCTGCCGATCAGGATATGCCCGTCACGACGCGGAATCGCATAACGGCCCTTAGCCAATACCATGCTCGGCAAAAAGTCCGCCGCGCACTTGTAGAGAATCATCTGGCCTTTGACCGGTTCGACCGGCAATGTCAGGTCCAGCGTCTTGAGCAGATCACCGCTCCACGCCCCTGCCGTCAGCACGACCTGATCGCCCTTGATTACACCCATCGATGTCTCGACTCCAATTACCTGCTCGCCCTCTTGGACAAAGCCGCTGACTTCGCACTGTTCGTGAATGGTCACGTTCGGTAATGCCTGCAGTGCAGCTTTCAGTGATTTGACTAGGCGCGGATTGCGCACGTTGGCGACATCGGCCATGTAGATCGCCCGCGAGAAACCGCCACCAAGCACCGGCACCGCATCATGTGCAGCCGAGATATCCACAGCCCTCAGCGGACGGTTCTCCCGCTCGGCCCAGGCCAGTGCTTCGGCTTCATCGTCCAGATCCAGCCAGTACAGGCCGGTGGTGTGCACTTCAGGATCCACTCCAGTGTCAGCGAACAATCGCTCGCCGAGCTGTGGATAAAAGTCCTGCGACCAGTGCGCTAGCGCCGTGACCGCCGGGCTATAACGCCACGGATACAACGGCGAAACGATACCGCCGCCGGCCCAAGACGATTCCTGGCCGAGGTTCGAACGATCGAGCAGCACCACACTGCGCACTTCGGAGGCGAGATTGTAGGCGGTCAGCAGGCCAATCACTCCGCCACCGACAATCACCACTTGCTGTTGCCTGGTCATGTTTGATCCAACCGTAAATAAGACAGTGGGCGCAAATGGCACCCGAAAGAAAGCGCCTCAGCGGCCCCAGCAATCCTTGGTGGTCAGCCCGGTGGTCGCGTTGTTCATGCTGCGGACACCGGTGTTGGTCAGGGTGAAATCCCCGCACTTGTCGGTGGCCATGGAGGTACCCGTTTTACGGGTAGCGGTCAGCAGGAAGGTCTGGTCAGCGATGGTCGGGATAATCGTGTAGAAATCATTACCCGTACTCAGACCAGTGATGCCGGTATAGACATTGTTCTTGGTGTAGAAACGCTCGAGGGTTTGCGCCTGCTCCGAGAGCAATCCCACCACTTCAGCGCGGCGGCCTTTTTTTACGTATTCGGTATAGCTCGGTGCGGCGATGGTGATGACGATACCGATGATCGCAATCACGATCATGATTTCGATCAGGGTGAAACCACGGTTGGATCTGCGCATGCCTCAAACTCTCACTTACTGTATTTGCCGCCACATGATACGACGACTGCCGCCGCCGCCCTTCTCCACAATGATCGTGATGGTGCCACTGGTGTCGGTCGTCCCCTTGCGCTTGCCATCGCTGGAGACGAAGTTCAGGGTCGGAATGCCACCGGTGAATATCACTCCGCTGGAGATCGAGTCATTGCTGTCGACCAAACCGTCAGAGCTGGTGTCCAGCACGGCGTAATTGAGCATCTTACCGCTGAACGCATCCAGTTCGACCAGTTTGCCGGTACCAAAACTCGCACAGGGATCAGTGGTATCAACACTCGCCGTGGTAAAGACAATACGGCCCAGCACGATACTCGCCTGATTGATCACCCGCTCGCCAGTCAGCACGTTGTTGTACACCAGCGGAAGATACCAGCCCTTCTCCCCCGGATAAGTCGTCTCATTTTGAGTTGTGGTCAGGAATTGCCCGGAGCTGCCGGAGAATGAACCGGTTATCGCCTGCGCCTGCAAACTGCTGACGGTGAGCTGTCCCGAGCCCCCATCGGCATCCCACACCGAGTAAAACGCCTGCAAATCCTTGTTGGCCTTGTCTGCAGTTTCGTTGAATTTACCGGTACCGACGAAAATCTGTTTGCCACCCAATGAATTGTCCGCCAGCAATGGTTGCGCGGTGATCGGCTGACTCGCGCCGCCTGCCGTGGTGAACAGCGGCTTGCCGGAAAACGCCACGCCCCAGCTTTCAGGCGCAGTAGCACTGAGGTCGAACTTCCACAATCGCCCTCGCAAGTCACCGCCATAGGCAGCCTGCACCACATTTTGCGAATTGACCTTGAGCTTCACCGACGACAGACCGTTAGTGGTTTCCGAACTGTCGATTACGATTTTCTTGATCAGCGAACCATCGCGTACGTCCAGCACATACAACGCCGCCACGCCGGAGTTGCTGCCGTAACCGTTGGAAATGAACGCCGCCCAGCGACCATCGGCCAAGCGTGCCACTTCCGGCCGGGCGTAGGCATAACCCAGATCATTGAAAACATTGGCGGTGTTCGCAGTCGTTGGCCCACTCACTTCCCACAGCGCACGCATTACGTTGCCAGCCGAAGCGTCGAACAGTTGCAGCGCATAGAACGTCTTACCGCCGGCGCCGGTGCCGCCGATGGCCAAGGTTTTCCAAGCGCTGTTGAATTGCGCGTCATAAACCCCGACCGGGCCATCGACCAGAAACTTGTGGCTGACACCGTTGATGTAGCTCGGATCGGCAATCAGCCGCAGCGACGGCAATACACTCGACGGCATATAACCGTAACGCCGGGTGCCGTTGGCCGAGTTGATCACGTTGACGAAACCGTCGTTGGCATTTACCACCAGGCTTGCATTCATGTTCGCCGCTTTAGTGGTCAGGTAGGAGGAGTAAGAGGTATCGCCCGACAGGTCTGAGGCGGTTTTATCGGTAGGTGAAGCCAGCACCAATGGCGAATTGATGATGTCGCCCAATAACACGCTGCGTGACTTGAGCCCGGTTTTGTTGGTGCCCTTGCTCCACTCCACCAGGTCAATCCCGGTAATGCCGGTGGGCAGGCCCTGATTCAGCGTGGCCTGCTGTGCGGCGGAAAAATTTCCGTAGGTCAGCGTCACAGCGGCGTTGCTTGCGGTGTTCCAGGACTGATAGGTCGGTGCGGTCGCACCTGGCACGATTGTCGTGTCAGTGTTCCAGAGTGCTGTCGATGTATTAACGGTTCCGGTCGAGGTAAAGCCGAATGACTTGATCGTGCCGCGCCAGTCCTTGGGATCGTAAGTGGTCTGATAAAAGCTGCTGCCACTGCTGATCGTTGTCCCACTGACGGTGCCCGCCCCGCCGGAGCCGGCCTTGGAAGTGATATCGCTCAATGCCGAGGACAGCGCGTTGTTGAGACCCGTGCTGTCGGTGGCCTGATAGTACCGGCCTTGCCCGTAACTTGCCGCGTCAGAGAGCATGTCGTTGTCGGCGGTGAAGCCCACGGTATAGGTGTTCATGTTCTGCTTGGGAAAATCCACCGCGTTCCAACTCTTGCCCGCCGCGTCGGTACCGGTCGAGCGCATGTCGATATCGAAGGCGAACTTGGCGATGTCATCCAGATACAGCGTATCCCCTTCTTTGTCGCCATAGAGGTTGTTGCCGTCATTGCTGACACCGTCCCAGTTCGGTAACCGGCTGCCGCCCAATGGGTCGTTGCTCGGAAAGGTACGGTCGAAGGTCGGCAAGCCATCGGTTATCACCACGCCATAATTTTTCTGGCAGCGGTACTGGATCGGACTGGTGTAGGTCGCGGGCGTGCTGTTGTAGTAAGGCGCCATACCGCGCATGTAGCGGGTGATTTCATAGTAGGTTTCTGCCAACGGCGTGTTGGCCACGGCACTCAAACCATTGATCGATGAGATCAGCGCGTTGTAGTTGGTGTCTGCCTGCGCCTGCGTGACGCTCCCGGACACCGGCGCCAAGTCGCTGATCGAGCGGGCGATATAACCGCCATTACCAGAGTCGTTGTTGGTGACCGGGTTGAAAGTCGACAGACCAATACGCAAAGTGCGACTGCTGGTGACCAGCGCCGTCGACACGTTACGCGCAACGTTCATTCGGTAATCGTTGGGAATCGCCCCTGTGGTGAAGTCACGGGTGCCGTTGCTCGTGGCCAGGCCGACGATATAGGAAATGTAATCGGCGGAATATCGGGTGTTCTCATTGCCTACGGGGTCGGGCAGCTTCAGGCATAACGGCGCCACGCTGTTGTTGTAGAACGCATAGGCGCCGCCCGAGCACCCGGAGGTCGGCAGGCTCGATAGAAACACCGTGTCGCCGGTGATCTGCGGAGCATTGAGCGCAGAGCACAATCCCAGGAAGGCATTGCACTGCCGGGCGGGTGCACGGTTGATGTTCGGATCAAATCCGGCGGCGTAAATGATGCTGTTCATACTCCCCGAATCATCGATCAGCAGCATCACATTCGGTGGCACCGCTGCAGCACTCAACAGCGGCGAATCAGAGGGCGTGAATGCATAGACGGGCGTCGCCAGATACAAGCTCAGCAGCAGGCCGAGCAGCAGCGATGTGCAGCGTTCAATACTTCGCATAGACACTCTCCACCACACTGCGCGAGCTGCCGGCAATGCCGACAGCGGTGACGCGATACAACGTCGCAGAGGTGTTGCTCGGCACGTTGACGGCGGTCAGTGTGGTGCCGATGTTCTGCACACCATAGAAACCATTGCCGGCGGCGATCCAGGTCACCCCGGAGGTCGAGTTGAACCCCGCCGCACTGACCACCGACGACTCCGCCGGCGGTGCGCATTGGGTGGTGCCGCTGCACACGGCGAGCGAATAACTGTCCAGTTGCACAGCGCTCTCCCCAACACGCAGAGCCGCCTCGGCCGTCTGGAACGACTGATTGCGCAGGCTCACACTGCCGGCCATTTTTTCCTGCAGGTTGGCGCTTTGCATCGACGACAAACCAATCAGGGTCAACAACAGCAGGAATACCAGACTGACCAGCAACACCATGCCTTGCTGAGTCTGACGGGAGTGAAGAGAAATCCTCATCAGCGCGCCCTCACTGCAAGCGGTTGCGCAAAGCGGCAACCACGTTGAAGGTTTGATTGCGCACCCGATTGTTCGGATCGTTGAGGGTCAGGCTCAGCCGCACACTGCGAATGCGCGCCGGATCGGCGGGGTTGGCGCTGTAGGTCGAGGCCGCCACATCCGTCGCCGAACTGGCCAGACCAAACGTCACGTTGAATGCACTGACATTGTTCACCAACACCTGCTGGGTCGGTGTGCCGCTGCCGGTGCCCATGAGAATCTGATTGTTGCTGAAGCTGTAGATCAGACGCCGGATCGGGAACGCGATTTGCCCGCTCGCCGGGGAGCGCAAGCCGGTATAGGCCGTTGCGCTATTGCGGCAGTCGGAGAGCACCGTCCAGGTTGGCGTGCCCCCGCCGCTGCCGATATCGGCGGTCACCAGTGTCAGTTTCAGGTTGGCATTGTCCCAGTTGATCGGCATGACCTGCGCAGCGTTGAAGTCGCCCGCGGAGCTCGAATCGAGGATCGTGCCCAGACAGCCGAACATCCCGACCATGCGAATTTCCTGAATCATCTTGCTCAATACGAACCGCGCGTCTTCCTGCATCGCGGCGGCGGTGTTCTGGCTGACATAGGTATTTTTCGCCGCGATGAAAATCTGCACCACGCCAAGCACCACAATCAGCCCCAATGCCAAAGCGATAAGTAATTCGATCAGACCGAATCCACGGTTTTGCTGCTTCATGGCGTGGCCACCGGATCAACCGCAGCGCGGCTGGTCAGGATAAAACTGCGTTGAGCACTGGCGGTGTTGGCTGCCCGTGCGTCGCTCCAGTTGATGGTGATGGTGTAGACGCGCTGATTGAGGGTGATGCTGCCGGTGGCGGTCGGCCCGCCGAAATTGATGATGTTGGTCGAGAAGTCGTAGAGATCCTGATCACGCGCAACGCTCAAGTTGCCCGAAGTCGGCGGCGTGACGGTGTAGTCGGCGCCGGAATTGGCGCGGATGCGGTCCATCATGTCGTAGGCAATGAAACTGGCCTGACTGGTCATCCGTGAGCTGTCGGTGTATTTCAGCGCATTCAGTTGCACCGCTGCCGCGCCCAGCAGCCCGACCGTCAGAATCAGCAACGCGACCAGCACCTCGATCAGCGTCATGCCCTGCTGTACGTGTTGACTCCCTGCCCTCATCCGCAACTTCCACCCAATTGAATTCGTCCGTTCAAACACACATTCAGCGTCCTGCTTTGCGTTCCCAACGTGTAACTGATGGTCACCGCCGTCGACGGCGCTGCCAGACCGCCGAGGTTGTTGAAATCCAGTGCGGTCACTCCTGAGGGTAGCGTCAGAGTCGCGCCGCTGCTCATTGCGGGAACAACCCGCAACACATTGGCCGAAGTGCCAGTACTGTCGTAAACCGACAACTCACTGGCCCAGACGCTGCCACCGGCGGTCGGGCGCAGACGCAGGGTAGTGCCTCGGTCGATGGCTTCGAGCCTGGCGAAGTTGATCGCCCGTTGCAGGTCGCCCATCTCGGTATCAGCCTTGCTGCCCTGAACCGAACGGGTGAATGCCGGCACCGCCAGGGTGATCAGAATCACGAAGATCGCGATCGCAACCAACAACTCGATCAGCGTGAAACCTTTTGTACGAAGATCCATCGATGCCCTCCGTTGCCGTCGGCTATACCTGCTTCTACACGCTAGAACATTCAACCGGCCCGCGTCGGTTGATTTGCCCTGCCCGGCGCACGGAGCGCGCCGTTCATCTCACTCCATGGAGGGAGTTTTCATGTCGCAACAGGGTTTCAGCCTGATAGAACTGCTTATGGGACTGGCGATTGGCGCAATTGTTCTGCTGCTGGTCAGTCCGGCGTTTGCCACGCTCAGAGAATCGAACCATCGGGATCAAGCGGCGCAATCGCTGCTCGATGGCCTTCGCAACGCCCGCACACTGGCCATCACGCGCAATCAGAGCGTGGTGATTCATGGCATCAACGGCGACTGGAGTCAGGGCTGGCGGATCATTCTGGATATCAGCGGCAAGGGGCAGAAAGACAGCAACAATCCACTGCTACAAGAAAGTGTGAGCGACACGCAGGTGCCAATTGTCGGCAATTGGTCGGTGAGTCGTTACGTACGTTTCAGCAGTCTGGGGCAACCGCTGATGCCCGGGCGGGCATTTCAGGCAGGGACATTACATGTCTGCTCGGCTCGCGAGCCGGTCAGCCAGCGTCAGATAGTACTGGCGGCGACCGGCCGTGTACGCCTGAACAGCCAAGAGACTGAGCAGGCGCTGTGCCACAAAAGCCAGCGTGTCAGATCGAACGCACGCGCAGCTCTTTAGGCATCGAGAACGTGATGTTCTCTTCGCGACCGGCCAGCTCATCGGCACCGGTGGCGCCCCAAGCCTGCAGTTGCTGAATCACGCCACGCACCAGTACTTCCGGCGCGGAGGCACCGGCGGTGATGCCGATACGCTCAACGCCATCGAACCAGCTCTTTTGCAGGTCTTCCGCGCCGTCAATCAGGTAGGCCGGTGTGGCCATGCGCTCGGCAAGCTCACGCAGACGGTTGGAGTTGGAGCTGTTCGGGCTGCCAACTACCAGCACCACGTCGCACTCGTCGGCCAGTTGCTTGACCGCGTCCTGACGGTTTTGCGTGGCGTAGCAGATGTCGTCCTTGCGCGGACCGCCGATGGCCGGGAAGCGCGTGCGCAATGCATCGATGACGCGACTGGTGTCGTCCATCGACAGCGTGGTCTGGGTCACGAAAGCCAGTTTATCCGGGTTCTGCACCTGCAGCTCGGCGACGTCTTTCTCGTCTTCGACGAGGTAAATCGCGCCGCCATTGCTGCCGTCATACTGGCCCATGGTGCCTTCGACTTCCGGGTGTCCGGCGTGGCCGATCAAAATGCACTCACGGCCATCGCGGCTGTATTTAGCCACCTCAATGTGCACCTTGGTCACCAGCGGGCAGGTGGCGTCGAACACTTTCAGGCCACGGCCGGCGGCTTCGGTGCGTACGGCCTGGGATACGCCGTGAGCACTGAAGATCACGATAACGTCGTCCGGCACCTGATCCAGCTCTTCGACGAAGATCGCCCCGCGGCTGCGCAGGTCTTCAACGACGAACTTGTTGTGCACCACCTCGTGACGCACGTAGATCGGCGGCCCGAAGACTTCCAGGGCGCGGTTGACGATTTCGATCGCCCGGTCCACGCCAGCGCAGAAGCCACGGGGGTTGGCGAGTTTGATTTGCATGCTGTGCCTCGTGTCTTGCGCGCGAAAACAATGAATAACCAACTGGGTGGGAGCGAGCTTGCTCGCTCCCACATTTTTACAGCGCTTTGACGGAAATGATTTCCACGTCAAAGGTCAGCGTCTTGCCCGCCAGCGGGTGGTTGAAGTCGATGGTCACTTGCGCGTCATCGAACTCTTTCACCACACCCGGCAACTCAGTATTGGCCGCATCGTTGAAGATCACCAGCAAACCCGGTGACAACTCCATGTCGACGAACTGCGAACGCGGGATGATCTGTACGTTCTGCGGGTTCGGCTGGCCGAAGGCGTTTTCCGGCTCGACGGTCAGCGTACGCTTGTCGCCAGCCTTGAAGCCGAACAGCGCCGCTTCGAAACCCGGCAGCAGGTTGCCGTCGCCGACCTTGAAGGTCGCCGGGGCTTTGTCGAACGTACTGTCGACGGTGTCGCCGTTCTCCAGGCGCAATGCAAAGTGCAAAGTGACTTCCGTGTTCTGGCCGATGCGTTGCTCAGCCAATACCTGTTCAGTCATGAACGGCTTCTCCGGTCTTTTTACTTTTGAACATATCCAGTGCCAACATCACCGCGCCAACGGTAATCGCGCTGTCAGCGAAGTTGAACGCCGGGAAGTACCAGCGGTTCTGCCAGTGCACCAGAATGAAATCGATCACATGGCCCAAGGCAATGCGGTCATACAGATTGCCCAGCGCACCACCTAGCACCAGCGCCAAAGCGACGGCCAGCCAGGTTTCGTTGCGGCCCAGGCGCTTGAGCCAGACCACCAGCACCGCACTGACCACAATCGCGATCAGGGCGAACAACCAGCGCTGCCAGCCGGAGCTGTCCGCCAGGAAGCTGAACGCCGCGCCGGTGTTGTAAGCCAGGGTCCAGCTGAAGTAATCGGGAATGATCACGATCTGCTGGAACATTTCGAGCCTGCCTTCGAAGTAGAACTTGCTGGCCTGGTCGATGACCAGAACCAGCAAACTCAACCACAGCCAGCTCAACCGTCCAAAACGGCCAACGGCATTAGGCATAGTGACGAACCTCGCCAGCGCCGCTGATGTTGTCGACGCAACGACCGCAGATTTCCGGATGCTCCGGGTTCACACCGACGTCTTCACGGCAGTGCCAGCAACGGGCGCATTTCGGGAAGGCCGATTTGACGATCTTCAGCTTCAGGCCGCTGACTTCAGTCACTACCGCGTCGGCCGGAGCCTGTACAAACGGTGCAACGCTGGCCGTCGAGGTGATCAATACAAAGCGCAGTTCGTTGCTCAACTTGGCCAGGTCGGCGCTCAGGGCGTCTTCGGCGTACAGCGTCACTTCGGCTTGCAGGTTGCCACCGACTGCTTTCGCTGCGCGCTGGATTTCCATTTCTTTGTTGACCGCTACCTTGACCGCCATCACGCGCTCCCAGTAGTCGCGGCCCAGTTCAACGTCGGCCGGCAGTTCGGTCAAACCTTCGTACCAGGTGTTGAGCATCACCGATTCGTTACGCTCGCCCGGCAGGTATTCCCACAGTTCGTCGGCGGTGAAGGCGAGGATCGGCGCGATCCAGCGCACCAGCGCTTCGGAGATGTGGAACAGCGCGGTTTGCGCCGAACGGCGGGCCTTGCTGTTGGCGCCAGTGGTGTACTGACGGTCCTTGATGATGTCGAGGTAAAAACCACCCAGCTCCTGCACGCAGAAGTTGTGGATCTTCGAGTAAACGTTCCAGAAACGGTATTCGCCGTAGTGCTCTTGCAACTCGCGTTGCAGCAGCAAGGTACGGTCGACTGCCCAACGATCCAGCGCGAGCATTTCTTCGGCCGGCAGAATGTCGGTAGCCGGGTTGAAACCGCTCAGGTTCGAAAGCAGGAAGCGCGCGGTGTTTCGGATACGACGATAAGCGTCCGCACTGCGTTGCAGGATCTGATCGGAAACCGCCATTTCACCGGAGTAGTCAGTCGAAGCAACCCACAGACGCATGATGTCGGCGCCCAGAGTATCGTTGACTTTCTGCGGCGCGATCACGTTGCCCAGCGACTTGGACATCTTGCGACCGGCTTCGTCGACGGTGAAACCGTGGGTCAGCAGTTCGCGGTACGGCGCGTGATTGTCGATGGCGCAGCCGGTCAGCAGCGACGAGTGGAACCAGCCACGGTGTTGGTCGGAACCTTCCAGGTACAGATCGGCACGCGGGCCGGTTTCGTGACCCATCGGGTGCGAACCGCGCAGGACGTGCCAGTGCGTGGTGCCCGAGTCGAACCAGACGTCGAGGGTGTCGCTGATCTTGTCGTACAGCGGCGCTTCGTCGCCGAGCAACTCGGCAGCGTCCATCTTGAACCAGGCTTCGATACCTTCGACTTCAACGCGCTTGGCCACTTCTTCCATCAGCTCGACGGTGCGTGGGTGCAGTTCGCCGCTTTCCTTGTTGAGGAAGAACGGGATCGGCACGCCCCAGTTGCGCTGACGCGAGATGCACCAGTCCGGACGGTTGGCGATCATCGAGTGCAGACGCGCCTGGCCCCAGGCCGGAACGAATTTGGTGTCTTCGATGGCTTTGAGCGAACGCACACGCAGGGTGTCACCGCTGGTTGGCTCTTTGTCCATGCCGATGAACCACTGCGCGGTGGCGCGGTAGATCAGCGGGGTCTTGTGGCGCCAGCAGTGCATGTAGCTGTGTTCGATGACGGTGGTGTGCAGCAGCGCACCGACTTCGGTCAGTTTGTCGACAATCGCCGGGTTGGCCTTCCAGATGAACTGGCCGCCGAAGAATTCCAGCGACGGCACGTACACGCCGTTGCTCTGCACTGGATTAAGGATGTCGTCGTTAACCATGCCGTACTTCTTGCAGGTCACGAAGTCATCCACGCCGTAGGCCGGAGCGGAGTGAACCACGCCGGTGCCAGCACCCAGTTCGACGTAGTCAGCCAGATACACCGGCGACAGACGGTCATAGAACGGATGACGGAAGTTGATCAGTTCCAGCTGTTTACCGGTGGTGGTCGCGATGACCGAGCCTTCGACGCCATAGCGCGTCAGGCAGGCTTCGACCAGCTCTTCAGCCAGTACCAGCAGCTTGTCGCCGATGTCGACCAGGGCGTAGTTGAATTCCGGGTGAACGTTCAGCGCCTGGTTGGCCGGGATGGTCCACGGGGTGGTGGTCCAGATCACGATCGAGGCAGGTTTGCTCAACGACGGCAGACCGAACGCAGCAGCCAGTTGGGCTTCGTCGGCGATCGGGAATGCTACGTCGATGGTCGATGACTTTTTGTTCTCGTACTCGACTTCCGCTTCAGCCAGGGCCGAGCCGCAGTCGAAGCACCAGTTCACAGGTTTGAGGCCCTTGAACACGAAACCGCCCTTGACGATTTCGGCGAGGGCGCGGATTTCACCGGCCTCGTTCTTGAAATCCATGGTCTTGTACGGGTTGGCCCAATCGCCCAGCACGCCGAGACGGATGAATTCGGACTTCTGCCCTTCGATTTGCTCGGTGGCGTAGGCACGGCACAGCTCGCGGGTCTTGTCCGCGCCCAGATTTTTGCCGTGGGTCACTTCAACCTTGTGCTCGATCGGCAGGCCGTGGCAGTCCCAACCCGGAACGTACGGCGCGTCGAAGCCCGACAGGGTCTTCGAGCGGATGATCATGTCCTTGAGAATCTTGTTCAGTGCGTGACCGATGTGGATCGTGCCGTTGGCATACGGAGGACCGTCGTGCAGAACGAACTTCGGACGATCCTTGCCAATCTCGCGCAACTTTCCGTACAGGCCAATACTGTCCCAGCGCTGCAGGATCTGCGGTTCGCGCTGTGGCAGGCCGGCCTTCATTGGGAAGGCGGTGTCCGGAAGGTTAAGCGTGGCTTTATAGTCGGTCATTTAAGGCTCTTCATTAGCGATGGGCGCTAGGTGCGGCTAGTGCACGGGCGGTGGCGACATCCGCATTGATCGCCGTTTTCAATGCCTCCAGGGAGGCGAAGCGCTGCTCTTCACGCAGCTTTTGGTGGAAAACCACCGTCAAACGCCGGTCATACAAATCGCCGGCAAAATCTAGAAGATGGACTTCAAGGTGGGCCTTGCCATCACCTTGTACCGTGGGCCGTACGCCGATATTAGCGACACCGGGCCAGGTCTTGCCGTCGATATCGACATTCACCAGATACACACCTGTGAACGGCACGCGACGACGTTTGAGTTGAATGTTGGCAGTGGGCGTACCCAGTTGCCGGGCCAGTTTCTGGCCGTGCAGCACGCGACCGGCAATGCGGTACGGGCGACCGAGCAAACGTTCGGCCAAGGCAAAATCGGCGGCAGCCAATGCATTACGCACCTGCGTACTGCTGACGCGAATGCCGTCCAGCTCGACGGTTTGTGCCGCTTCAACGGTAAAACCGTGCATCTGCCCGGCCTGCAGCAGGAAGTCGAAATCGCCGAGGCGGTCGCAACCGAAACGGAAATCGTCACCGACTTCCAGATGCTGCACGCCAAGACCATCGACGAGGATGGTGTCGACGAACTCACTGGCGCTGAGCTTGCTCAAGCGCTGGTTGAACGCCAGGCACAACACCCGGTCGACGCCTTCGGCAGCCAGCAATTGCAGCTTGTCGCGCAAGCGGGCCAGACGCGCCGGCGCGGTCTCGGGGGCAAAGAACTCCCGTGGCTGCGGCTCGAAAATCACCACGCAGCTGGGTACGCCCAACTCGAGCGCACGCTCACGCAGTCGGGCCAGGATAGCCTGGTGACCACGGTGAACACCGTCAAAGTTGCCAATAGTGGCGACGCAGCCCCGATGCTGGGGGCGCAAGTTGTGGAGGCCTCGAACCAGCTGCATAACGCGCTTCTTGCTCATAAAGTGGTCGATTATAACCACACCCGACGGTCGACGACAGGCAACACCGTAACGCAAAGTGAACGAGCCGACAAAACTGCCGGCCCGCGCCTGTTTATAAAGGGTAAAACCTCAGCTCAAGGCCTTGCGATTGAAATCACGCAAGCGGAAACCGAGCAACAGCAACATACCGAAATAGGACACCACGCCCGCCGCAACCAATGCGCCCAGACGCAGGAAGCGCTCAAGCATGTGCCCTTGATCCCACGCCGGCATGAAATGCATGCCAAGCAGCAACACTGCCGACATTACCGCCACCGCGATCACCAGTTTGAAACCAAACTTGGCCCAACCCGGCTGCGGCTGATACATCTGCTGTTTACGCAGTTGATAGAACAGCAGTCCGGCGTTGAGACAGGCACCGGCACTGATCGCCAGTGCCAGCCCCGCGTGCGCTAACGGGCCAATCAGCACCAGGTTGAACAGCTGAGTGACCACCAGGGTAAAGATTGCGATTTTTACCGGTGTACGGATGTTCTGTTGCGCATAAAAGCCCGGAGCCAACACTTTGATCACAATAATCCCGAGCAGACCGACAGAGTAAGCAATCAATGCGCGCTGAGTCATTTCGGCGTCGAAGCCACTGAACTGACCGTACTGGAATAGCGAAACAGTCAGCGGCTCGGCGAGAATCCCCAACGCCAGCGCACAGGGCAGCACCAGCACAAAGCACAGGCGCAGGCCCCAATCGAGGATTCGCGAGTACTCATGGCGATCTTTGCTCGCGTAAGTTTTCGCCAGCGTCGGCAGCAGAATCGTGCCCAATGCCACGCCAAGCACACCCGAAGGCAGCTCCATCAAGCGATCGGCGTAATACATCCACGACACCGAGCCTGCGACCAGAAACGAGGCGAAGATGGTGTTGATGATCAGCGAGATCTGGCTGACCGACACGCCGAGAATCGCCGGCAGCATCTGCTTCATTACGCGCCAGACGCCGGTATCGCGCAGGTTCAGGCGCGGCAGCACCAGCATGCCGATCTTTTTCAGGTGCGGCAGCTGATAGAGCAACTGCGCCAGTCCACCGACCAGTACCGCCCAGCCCAGCGCCATCACCGGCGGATCGAAGTACGGCGTGAGGAACAGCGAAAACACGATCATGCTGACGTTGAGCAACGTCGGCACAAAGGCCGGCACCGAGAAACGGTTCCAGGTATTGAGAATCGCGCCCGCCAGTGAGGACAGGGAGATCAGCAATATATAGGGGAACGTCACCCGCAACAGATCGGAGGTGAGCTGGAATTTTTCCGGCGTATCGGTAAAACCCGGGGCCGTCGCCCAGATCACCCAAGGCGCAGCGATCATGCCCAGCGCCGTCACTACCGCCAATACCAGCGTCAGCAGGCCCGACACATAGGCAATAAAGGTTCGGGTCGCCTCTTCACCCTTCTGGCTCTTGTATTCAGCGAGAATCGGCACGAATGCCTGAGAGAACGCGCCTTCAGCGAAGATACGCCGCAGCAGATT
Organism: Pseudomonas sp. Irchel s3h9; assembly: GCF_900187475.1. NCBI lineage: Bacteria > Pseudomonadati > Pseudomonadota > Gammaproteobacteria > Pseudomonadales > Pseudomonadaceae > Pseudomonas > Pseudomonas sp. Irchel s3h9. The sequence continues at coordinate 78,955 of NZ_FYDH01000006.1, forward strand.
GGGCAGTTTGAAGGCAATAAAGAAGGCATCCGTCGCCATCCCGGCGCCGAAAGTACGAGCAATCAGCGTGTCACGAACAAAGCCCAGAATCCGGGAAAGCATCGTGATAGAGCTGACGGCGGCCAACGATTTGAGCAGATTCATTGAGGGAATTTGTGCCTGTCGATAAACAGCAGGCGAACAAAGCGCCTACTTGTGCGATACTCCGCGCCGCAGCAGCACAGAGCCAAAGCTCGCGAGTTTACAGGTCAAGCGCCGGAAATAAATATCCCGCCTCTTTATACCTACCACTTAGCGGAACGTTTCAAGTGCCCTTGACAAGACTTCAACTCATCGGCATGATTCGCGGCCTATTTTGTTTGCTATTTCCTAAAAAGTCTTTCGAGGAGCTCGACGGTGGCCAACTCACCTTCCGCCAAAAAACGTGCAAAACAGGCTGAGAAGCGTCGCAGCCACAACGCCAGCCTGCGTTCCATGGTTCGCACCTACATCAAGAATGTAGTTAAAGCCATCGACGCAAAAGACGCTGAAAAAGCTCAAGCTGCATACGTTCTGGCTGTGCCAGTTATCGACCGTATGGCCGATAAAGGCATCATCCACAAGAACAAGGCTGCTCGCCATAAGAGCCGTCTGAATGGCCACGTCAAAGCACTGAAAGAAGCTGCTTAATCCGACGTAGTCATTAAAAAACCGACCCTAGGGTCGGTTTTTTATTGCCTGTGATTTAACAAATCCCAGCGCAAAAAAATGTAGGAGTGAGCCTGATCGCGATAGCAGTGTCACAGTCAATAATTGCATCGACTGACACACCGCTATCGCGAGCAGGCTCACTCCTACAGTTGGTTTGCGGCGTTATTGCTGGATCGGCACCCACGGCAGGATCGGGATGGCGGTCACGGCATTCTGCGGACTGCCTTCGATCAAGCGGTCGCTGTAGACCAGATACACCAGCGTGTTGCGCTTCTTGTCGAGGAAACGCACCACCTGCATGGTCTTGAATACCAGCGAAGTGCGCTCCTTGAACACCTCATCGCCATCCTTCAGATCACCCTTGAACTTGATCGGACCAACCTGGCGACAGGCGATCGACGCTTCGGCGCGATCCTCAGCCAGACCGAGACCGCCCTTCACACCGCCCGTCTTGGCGCGCGACAGGTAGCAGGTCACCCCCTCAACTTTCGGATCATCGAAAGCCTCGACCACAATGCGGTCGTTCGGACCGACAAACTTGAACACCGTCGACACCTGACCGATTTCCTCGGCCGAGGCCAGCAATGGCATCGCCATCAGCAAGCCCAACAATCCTTTCGCTAAACGCATCGAATTTTCCTTAGACCAGAATCAGGTTGTCACGGTGAACCAGTTCAGGCTCCGCCATGTAACCGAGCAAACCGACAATCGCATCCGACGACTGACCGATAATTTTTTGTGCTTCCAGCGCGCTGTAGTTAGCCAGGCCTCGGGCAATCTCACGACCATCGGGCGCCACGCAGACGACCATTTCACCGCGACGGAAACTGCCCTGCACCAACTTCACACCTACCGGCAGCAAACTTTTATTGCCCTGTGACAGCGCCGACACCGCACCATCATCCAGCACCAACGTGCCGCGAGTCTGCAGATGCCCGGCCAGCCATTGCTTGCGTGCCGCGAGCATGCCGCGCTCAGGCGACAGCAACGTACCGATACGCTCACCCGCCTTCAGGCGATCAAGCACACGCTCAAGACGCCCACCAACAATGATGGTGTGCGCACCGGAACGCGCAGCCAGTCGCGCCGCTCGCAACTTGGTCTGCATACCGCCACGCCCCAGCGCACCACCCGTGCCGCCCGCTACCGCATCGAGACTCGGATCATCAGCGCGCGCTTCGTAAATCAGCTGCGCCTCGGGATTGTTGCGCGGATCGGCGTCAAACATGCCATCGCGGTCGGTCAGGATCACCAGCAGATCCGCCTCGACCAGGTTGGCCACCAGCGCCGCGAGCGTGTCGTTGTCGCCGAAACGGATTTCGTCGGTGACCACGGTGTCGTTTTCGTTGATCACCGGGATGACTTTCAGCTCGACCAATGCGCGCAAAGTGCTGCGGGCGTTGAGGTAGCGCTTGCGGTCGGACAAATCGTCATGCGTCAGCAGAATCTGCGCAGTGTGCCGGCCATGCTCGGCGAAGCTCGATTCCCACGCCTGCACCAAGCCCATCTGACCAATTGCCGCAGCCGCCTGGAGCTCATGCATCGCACTGGGTCGTGCGGTCCAGCCCAAACGGCTCATGCCGGCCGCTACCGCCCCGGAGGACACCAGCACCAACTCGACGCCAGCCTCATGCAATGCCACCATCTGCTCCACCCAGACACTCATTGCCGCGCGATCCAGCCCTTTGCCATCAGCTGTCAGCAAAGCGCTGCCGATCTTCACGACCCAACGCTGCGCACCTGTCACCTTGCTCCGCATCATCTTCAACCTTAGCTTGAGGGCAACGCGACCCAGCGCCGCCCATGACGTTATTTGTGACTTGCGATTTCCAGATACTAAAACGCCGCTCGATTGAGCGGCGCCTTAGAAAAACGGCTTGCAGCGATGATAACACCGCCCTGAGATGAAGACTCAGCACACACCAGCGATCTTCTAAAGGTCAAAAGATCGCAGCCTGCGGCAGCGCCTACCCAACGAATCAGTCACGCACGTAAATGATTTCCGGACCGTCTTCGTCATCCACATCTTCTTCGTCCCAATCATCGTCGCCGATGTCATGGACCGACTTCACGCCGCTGCGACGCAGGGCACGCTTGTCATCCAGCGCCTGCAGCTGCGCACGGGCTTCGTCTTCGATGCGCTGATCGAGGTCGGCCAGCTCTTCCTTGTAAGCCGGGTCATTGGCCAAGCGATCGGCGCGATCTTCCATGTAACGCATGATGTCGTGGCACAGACGCTCGGTACCGATCTTGGCGATCGCCGAGATCACGTAGACCGGGCCAGTCCACTCCAGGCGATCAACGATTTCCTTGACGCGCTCATCGTGCTCTTCTTCAAGGATCTGGTCGCACTTGTTCAGCACCAGCCAGCGATCACGCTCGGCCAGGGACGGACTGAACTTGATCAGTTCGTTGACGATCACTTCAGCGGCATCCGGCGCGCTGGAATCATCAAGCGGCGCCATATCGACGAGGTGCAGCAACAGACGCGTACGCGCCAAGTGCTTGAGGAAGCGAATGCCCAGGCCAGCACCGTCGGAAGCGCCTTCGATCAGACCCGGAATGTCGGCAATGACAAAGCTCTTCCAGCGATCGACGCTGACCACACCGAGGTTCGGCACCAGCGTGGTGAACGGGTAGTCGGCGACTTTCGGCTTGGCCGCAGAAACGGAACGGATAAAGGTACTTTTACCGGCGTTCGGCAAGCCCAGCAGACCGACGTCAGCCAGTACTTTCATTTCCAGTTTCAGGTCGCGCTGCTCACCCGGCTTACCCGGCGTGGTCTGACGCGGCGCCCGGTTGGTACTGGATTTGAAACGGGTGTTACCCAGACCGTGCCAACCACCCTGCACTACCATCAGTTTCTGGCCAGCCTTGGTCAGGTCACCAATCACTTCCTGAGTAGCAGAGTCGATCACCGTAGTGCCGACCGGCACGCGCAGGATCAGGTCTTCGCCCTTCTTGCCGGTGCAGTCAGTGCTGCCACCATTGGAGCCACGCTCGGCATCGAAGTGCCGGGTGTAACGGTAGTCGACCAGGGTGTTGAGGTTTTCGTCAGCCATCATGTAGATGGAACCGCCATCACCGCCATCACCGCCGTTCGGGCCACCGTTTTCGATGAATTTTTCCCGACGGAAACTCATGGCGCCATTGCCGCCGTCACCAGCCTTTACGCGAATCGATACTTCATCAACAAACTTCATAACCAACGCCTCTCGCCGTACGGACGAGCCGAAAAACAATCAAGACATAAGACTCTTGCAAAAATGAGCGCAGCGACCCCAAAACACGACCTGCATCGCACGCCGACAGCCCATACAAACAGTTTTGCAAGAGACTCACCCCACAAACGAAAAAGCCCCGTCGCGAGACAGGGCTTTTCCAGCGATCGCGCAATTAAGCTGCGACAACGCTCACGTAACGGCGGTTGAACGCGCCTTTTACTTCAAACTTGATCACGCCTTCGATTTTCGCGAAGAGGGTGTGATCCTTACCCATGCCAACGCCGTAGCCAGCGTGGAATTGGGTGCCGCGCTGACGCACGATGATGTTGCCCGGAATGATTTTCTGGCCGCCATACATCTTAACGCCAAGGCGTTTGGCTTCTGAGTCGCGACCGTTACGGGTACTACCACCAGCTTTTTTGTGTGCCATGAGTCAATTCTCCTAGTGAGGAATTAGGCTGAAATTAAGCCTGAATACCGGTGATTTTGATCTCGGTGTACCACTGGCGGTGGCCCATACGCTTCATGTGGTGCTTACGGCGACGGAACTTGATGATGCGGACTTTATCGTGACGACCTTGGGAGATCACTTCAGCCACAACGGTAGCGCCAGCAACAACTGGAGCGCCGATATTCACGTCGTCGCCATTGGCAACCAACAGAACGCGATCAAAGGTAACGGATTCGCCGGTAGCGATTTCCAGTTTTTCGATCTTCAGGTATTCACCCGGGGCGACTTTGTACTGCTTGCCGCCAGTAACGATTACTGCATAAGACATGGTATTTCTCCGATAATCCTGCTCACCCAGCTCTTTATAAGAAGAGGTATTGGCTGGCATGGCTGCATAAGGCTGGAAGGCCCGTTGCAATTGCGTAAGGCAGGTGCTGCCCAGGAAGTTCAGGGTGCGCGATTGTACGCAAGGTGCCGCAGGCTTGCAAGTAGCCGTCTATCGCGCCTTGACAGGTCTGGATGGGGGTCCTAGCATGCCGCGCAACCCTTCTGGAGCGACTCTCGCTGATGCAACCCCAAGCTTTCTACCGCGCGGTGGCGGACGATTTTAGCGCCGTCGACGGCATCATCAAGAAGCAGCTGACTTCCCGAGTACCGCTGGTATCGAAAATCGGCGATTACATTACCTCGGCCGGCGGCAAACGTCTGCGTCCTTTATTAGTGTTGCTGTGTGGCAAGGCCCTGGGTCGCGAAGGCGACGACATGCGCCTGCTGGCCGCCACCATCGAATTCCTGCACACCGCCACCCTGCTGCATGACGACGTGGTCGACATGTCCGGCATGCGCCGTGGCCGTTCGACCGCCAACGCCATGTGGGGCAACGCCCCGAGCGTGCTGGTCGGCGATTTCCTGTACTCGCGCTCGTTTGAAATGATGGTCGAACTGGGCTCGATGCCGGTGATGAAGATCCTGTCCCAGGCCACGCGCATCATCGCTGAAGGCGAAGTACTGCAACTGTCCAAGGTGCGCGACGCCAGCACCACCGAAGAAACCTATATGGAAGTCATCCGCGGCAAGACCGCGATGCTCTTCGAAGCTTCGACCCACAGCGCCGCTGCATTGGCCGGTGCTACCGCTGAGCAGAGCGAAGCCTTGCGCACCTTCGGCGACCACCTCGGTGTGGCGTTCCAACTGGTCGACGACCTGCTCGACTACAAGGGCGACGCCGAGACCCTGGGCAAGAACGTCGGTGACGATCTGGCCGAAGGCAAACCGACCCTGCCGCTGATCTACACCATGCGCGAAGGCACGCCGGAACAGGCTGCACTGGTGCGTCAGGCGATCCAGAAAGGCGGGATCGAAGATCTGGAAAGCATCCGCATTGCTGTGGAAGCTTCTGGTTCGCTGGAATACACCGCGCAACTGGCCCGTGATTACGTGGCCCGCGCGATCAAGTGCCTCGATGCACTGCCAGCCAGCGAATACCGCGATGCGCTGGTTGAACTGAGCGAGTTTGCGGTCGCCCGTACGCACTGATACCGCTGAAGCAAAATCAAGAGATCGCAGCCTTCGGCAGCTCCTACAGGGGTTGTCGATGCTGCGATCTTTTGCATTTGACTGCCTGAAAAACTAAAACCCTATACAATGTGCGACTTTTAGCGATCCACACCCAAGGAGCCTTAGTGAGCACGTTGCCACCCTGCCCGAAATGCAATTCCGAATACACCTACGAAGACGGTACCCAACTGGTGTGCCCGGAGTGCGCCCACGAGTGGTCCGCCAGCGGCGAAGCCGAAGTGGCGTCTGATGATGCCGTGAAGAAAGACTCGGTCGGCAACGTCCTGCAGGACGGCGACACCATCACCGTGATCAAGGATCTGAAGGTCAAGGGCACTTCGCTGGTGGTCAAGGTCGGCACCAAGGTCAAGAACATCCGTCTGTGCGATGGCGACCACGACATCGACTGCAAGATCGACGGTATCGGCCCGATGAAACTCAAATCCGAGTTCGTCAGAAAGGTCTGATTCCGTTGTCATCCATCCCGCGCCAGGCGTGGGATGGAGCTTCGCCCTCCCCGCTCCCCCCCAGCAAAACCGCGCAATAGCCAAACGCCAGCCGTTTTGACCTTACGCAATCTTTACCCGGAAAATTTCAGAATCCGCCAATAGACGCTTGCTATTTGACGAATAAGAATTATTCTCATTGAAACCCTTCAAGGAGATGAGAACCATGACTTATTTGATCGACGCGTGGCTGGATCGCCCACACCCTTACCTCAGAATCCTCCATCGGGAAACCGGTGAAGTCTGTGCGGTGCTTGAAGAAGAAGCCTTGCATGAACTGCAGGATCAAGGGGATCTGGACGTCAGCAGTCTCAATTCCAGCGAGCCATTGGTGCTCAAGGAGTTGGTGCGCAATCTGTTTCTGTTCTGCTATGCCCGGGCGTTGCGCCCGACCAGTGAACTGCATCACAAGATAGAACTATGAGCAGTAATACAAAACCTGTGGGAGCGAGCTTGCTCGCAAAGGCTTCAACTCGAATCTCAAGTTAGATTCAGTCGCCTGCATTCGCGAGCAAGCTCGCTCCCACAAAGGTCTTACAGAACGTCCAGCAGCTCGACGTCGAATACCAGAACGCTGTGCGGCGGGATGCTGCCAACGCCTTGAGCGCCGTAAGCCAGTTCGCTCGGCACGTACAGACGCCATTTGCTGCCGGCATTCATCAGTTGCAGGGCTTCGGTCCAGCCAGCGATCACGCCGCCAACCGGGAATTCTGCAGGCTGGCCGCGCTCGTAGGAGCTGTCGAACACAGTGCCGTCGATCAGGGTGCCGTGGTAGTGAGTACGTACTTGATCTTCACGGGTCGGCTTGGCGCCTTCGCCCTGAGTCAGCACTTCGAATTGCAGGCCGGAAGCCAGGGTAGTGATGCCGTCACGCTTGGCGTTTTCAGCCAGGAAGGCCAGGCCTTCGCCAGCAGCGGCTTCAGCTTTGGCAGCGGCTTCGGCTTGCATGATTTCGCGGATAACCTTGAAGCTAGCGGACATTTCTTCCTGGCCAACACGGCTTTCTTTGCCGGCGAAAGCGTCGGTCAGACCGGCCAGGATGGCGTCCAGGCTAACGCCCGGTGGCGGGTTGTCGCGCAGCTGGTCACCCAACTGACGGCCGATGCCGTAGCTGACGCGGGTTTCGTCGGTGGACAGATTTACTTCGGACATGACACTGCTCCGCTGTGCGGACGGCCACAAGACTTGCCGTGCGAGCACAGCGCGTCCCGGCGCGCCCGGAACCAAAAGGGCGAGCAGACTAGCACAGATGCCCGGCGATGGGGCGCAAGGCCTACAGGGCTGAACGCCAGGCGAGCGGCACCTTCAGGCTTTCATCGATGTTACCGGCCAGGCCGCACATTTCGTCATGCACCGAGGTGTGTACAAGATTGAAGGGCAGCACCGGAAACGCATGCAGCAGATCCCGCGCATGCTCCACCGAACGCAGTGTCAGCATGTTGCCTTTGAGATCACTCAACGGATACGCCGCGCCATGCATGCGTGCTTCGAGCAGATAAATCCCGCCTTCCATGGAGATCAGGTTCAACTCATCGACCTTCCTGGCGATGGCAAACGCGTTCAGCTCTTGCAGGTTCATGAAAGCACCTCACACAGTGGCGAATCAGGATCTCTACAGGGATATGCTCGCGCGCAACAAAGCACAAGCCACAAACGACACCGCCCGTCTGTTTCGCAACAGACGGGCGGTGTTTTTGCAGCGATCAACGGTTGATCAGTGCTTGGTGACTTTGTCCAGGTAACCCATGGCGAACGCCGAAACGACGAAGGTCATGTGGATGATCACGTACCACATCAAGTGCTCGGGATCGACGTTCTTGGCGTCCATGAAGATGCGCAGCAAGTGAATCGAGGAAATCGCCACGATCGAAGCCGCCACTTTCATCTTCAACGACGAAGAGTCCATGGTGCCGAGCCAGCTGAGCTTTTCCTTGCCTTCGTCGATGTTCAGTTCAGAGACGAAGTTCTCGTAGCCGGAAATCATCACCATCACCAGCAGACCGCCGACCAGTGCCATGTCGATCAACGACAGCAGCACCAGAATCAGTTCCGACTCGGCCATCGAAAAAACGTTGGGCAGGATGTGGAACACTTCCTGGAAAAATTTCAGTGCCAGCGCCAGCAACCCGAGCGAAAGCCCGATATAGATTGGCGCCAGCAGCCAGCGCGAGGCGTACATTGCATTTTCGATAAAGCGTTCCATTGAATCTCACACAAGGGGGTGGAAATGGCGGCGAGTATACCAGCCCCCTGTGACAGCCAGAAACTGCCCGAAAATCCGCCACCTGCGCGTGCGGATGATTTTTTTCTGCTAGTGTCGAAACCATTGACAGCCCAGTGACTGCAGACAGGACGTGTGGAAATGGATGTGCGATTACCGATAACGACGGCCGGAATTTGCCTTGCTCTGTTGATCAGCGGTTGCTCGCCCGGCGACGAAAAACACACCACCAGCCTTGAAGAAAAAACGGCAAAGTTCGAACAGTCACTGGACGCCATCACCGACACCAAACTCAAGGACGCCATCACCGAACTCGGCGGCTCACTGCTGCTGCTCGAACGCGCGCAACTCAAGCTCAACGACAATCCGCCGCGCACCGAATACGGTGAAGACGCGCTCGCCGTGCTCAAGCACTACCCTGCCCCGCAGACGCTGGTCGATACGTTTATCAACGGCCTGTTCGTGCTGCACAAGGATGCCAGCTCCGATTACCTCACCGATCTGCAACCGGTGTTCCCGTTCAACCTGAACATTCCCGGCGGTTTCTTGTTTCCACACGGTGTGGAATGGCAGTCGGTGACGTTGAGCAACAAACGCGTGATCGCCTATCAGCCGGAATGGTCGGAAACCGATCCGGGCATTCAGCTCAGCCCCTCCAGCTCCAACGTCACCAACCCCGATGACCTGACCGTGACCTACCCGTTCATTGACGGACTGGACGTGGACAAGAAGTCCTTGCCGCAACCGGTCAGCCTGCAAGGCCAGATCGAAGTCATCGCACCGCGCCGCTTGTACAGCTTCGACCTGACGCCAAAAGACGTCGGCCAGACCCGCAGCAATGACAACCTCAGCGTCAAACTGCTGAAGCTCGAAAACAACTACGCCGAAGTCGAATTCAGCAACAGCCTGCCATTGGCTGCGGAAGTCGCAGAGACGCAGCTCAATCCGCTGATCGTCCAAGCCCGCGACAAGACCGGGCAATACCTGATACGCGCCGGCTCGATCAACGAGAGTCCGGAGCAAGTGGCCTTCTATGAAAAACAACTGGCCTACCTGCAACAGCAGAAGGGCTGGAGCGATGCGCTGGAAAAGCAACTCACCGAAGAGCAGCAGGCATTCGAGGACAAGCACCCGCGTCGCTATAACAAGGTCTATTTCAATGGCCCGATCGACACTCTGGAAGTCAGCGTGCTCGACTTCTCCTCGGCGACGGTGACGCGCAAATCGCTGGATCTGCCGATTCGCACGTTCAGTCAACACACGACGCAGAAGGCTATCCAGCCGCTGGACCTGCCAGTGACGGTCTACGACGATCTGGCAGCCAACTGGCTCAAAGGCGCGAGCCTGACCGAGGACCAATTGAAGGCTGGCATCCGCGTCCATCAATCCGTGGAAGAACCGAGCGCTGCGCGCATCGAGTTTTCCCATCGCCGTACGTTCAACGATGAATTGCTCGGCGATGACTTCAGCCCGGGGGTCAGTCCTGTCACGTTCTTCACTGAAAAGCGCAGTGGCAAGCTTGATGAGCCGATCGAACTGCCGCCCGAGGCTTACCAGGTCGATCCGCTGCGCGCGACGATCACTTACGACCTGAACCTGTTCCCGGAAACCCCGGCGATCGCCGTCGGCTCAATGCCGCTGTTTCTCGCGACTGTGGCCAAGCAGGCATACGACGCCAAGTCCTTGCCCAAAGGTCTGGAGATCAAGAACAACCTGCTGGTGGTGGACCTGAAATTGTTTCCGCCCAACGAATGGCGTTTCTTCGTCAAAGACGACAGCGGCAACTACCTCAAGCAGATTCTTTCTGTCAGCCACGATGCGAGCGCAGAAGGCCCGGCGCTGTTCGGCGTGCACTATTTTTATGGCCGCCCGACTCACGTAGAAACCTACCAGCGCACCGACCTCGCCACTGTGCAATACGGCTTTGAGGTCAAGCTCGACAAGGCGCAGGTGCCTGAGACTGCCCATTGAAGAGCAAGATCAAAAGATCGCATCCTGCGGCAGCGCCTACAGGGCGCGGCCACGGCCACCGTTGATCTGCCGCAGTTGAGCTTGCAGGTGCAAACTCCAGATCTGCGGATCGTCGGCCAGTTCGTAGCCATGCAAGGTCAGGCTTTCAACGATGGTGTCGAGTATCGATTCGGCGGCGACCGGCCCATGAAACGGGCCTTGGGCCTTGATGGCGGAAGGTTGTTCACCGGCCATGCCGGCGGCGAAGAGCAGCGTCCACATGCCGTTATCGCCGGCCAACGGCTTGATGGCGCATTCGATACGGGTCACAAGACCCAGGCATTGACGGGTAAGGCAGAGGTTGCGCGACATGGCGGCGACCCTCGGTGAAGCCGGTATTCAGCCCTCACGGGAGGACTGGCTCGATCCAGTGATACTGTCGATATCCTTGAGCTGAGAATAGAAGAAAAGTCCGCTGCGCAAGCCGAATGAGACCAGAAGGCGCCGAATGGTCATTGTGTGAATATTGGCGTCAGAGTTGTGGCGATTTTCCCGAAGAACACCACAAAGACCAATGTAGGAGTGAGCCTGCTCGCGATAACGGTGTGCCAGGCAACTTATTCGCCGACTGACACTCCGCTATCGCGAGCAGGCTCACTCCTACAGTTTGACCGCGTTTAGGTTCAGGCCGGTTTGGCTTCGGCCAGCGCTTCTTGGGCCAACTCTTTCTCGGCTTCCTTGAGGTCTTCTTCGCTGATCATCTCAGCGATGTCACGCAAGCGCTCCACCACCCGTGCATTGATACTGCCTTCGGGGAATTCGCCATCGGCATTCGGTTCACCGGCCGGTTCGCCCACCAACAGACTCAACGCCTCGTCGGCCTGACGCACCGCGTACACGTGGAACTGCCCGGCACGCACCGCCGCCAGGACTTTCTCATCGAGCATCAGCGTGGCGACGTTGGCCTGAGGAATGATCGCGCCCTGCTCGCCGGTCAGCCCGCGTGCTTCGCAGAGACGGAAGAAGCCTTCGATTTTCTCGTTAACCCCGCCCACCGCCTGTACTTCGCCGAACTGGTTGATCGAGCCGGTGATCGCAAAGCACTGTTTCAATGGCGTTTTCGACAGCGCCGAAATCAGCGTGCACGCCTCGCCCAGCGACGCGCTGTCGCCGTCGACGTAACCGTATGACTGCTCCAGCGCGATGCTCGCGGAAATCGCCAGCGGGAATTCCTGGGCATAACGGCTGCCCAGATACCCGGTAAGGATCATCACACCTTTGGAGTGAATCGGCTGGCCGAGGTTGACCTCACGCTCAATGTCGACAATGCCGCTGCCGCCCGGATACACCGTGGCGGAAATCCGCGCCGGCACACCAAACGCCGAGTCGCCGACTTCTAGCACGGTCAGACCGTTGCACTTGCCGACAGCGGCGCCATCGGTGTCGATCAGGATGATCCCGGCAAGCATGTCGTCGAGAATCCGCGCCGACACACGACCGGTGCGCGTGGCCTTGGCTTTCAAGGCACGTTCGATATGCCCGGCATCGGTCATTTCATCGCCGGCCAGGTGACGGATGAAATCCGCTTCGCTGACCAGTTGGAACAGATCACCAATGCGCGCCGACAAACGCCCTTGGTGCTCGGCCAAACGTGCGCTGTAGGTTGCCAGACGCGCTACCGCATCAGCGGTCAGCGGCGCCATGCCTTCTTCCGAAGTACGGGTTTTCAACAACTGGGCGAATTGCTCCAGGCTCTCGTCGACCATCGGAATGTCTTCGTCGAAGTCGACCAGAACACGGAACATCTCCTGGAAGTCCGGATCGAGATCTTGCAGCGTGTAGTACAGCGACCGCGCACCGATGATGATGACTTTGACCTGCAACGGAATGTGCTGCGGGTTGAGCGTCACGGTGGCGAAACGGCCCATCTCGCCCAGCGGCGATTCCATTTTCAGCTTGCGCGATTGCAGTGCGCGTTTCAGCGCATCCCACACAAACGGCTCGCTGAGCATTTTTTCCGCTTCAAGGATCAGGAAACCGCCGTTGGCACGGTGCAAGGCACCCGGACGCAACTGGCGATAAGTGGTGTAAAGCGCACCCTGATCGGTGGTGTATTCGATGCGACCGAAGAGGTTTTCGTACGTCGGGTGCGGCTCGAAAACGACTGGCGCCCCGCCGCTGGACGGATGACCGACCACCAGGCTCGGCGCGTATTGCTCTTCCAGCAACTTGCGCGCGACGGCGTCGGTCTTGCTGTCGTCGACCAGTTGCTCGACCACGGTTTTCAGCAGATAGACCTGCATCGCTTGCAGGTAACCGCACACCGCAGCGTTTTCCGCGTACTTCTCCGACAACGGCGACAGTAGCGGCTGCAAGGCCAGGGTGATGGTTTCTTCGTTGAGCGAGCGCAGTTGATTGTTCGACTCACGCTTCCACTGCGGCAGGCTGGCGAGTTCTTCGTTCAGGCGCTCTTCGAGGCCGGAAATGTCATCGTGAAAACGCTCGCGATCGGCTTCCGGCAACTGGGCGAATTCGGCTTCGTCCAGCGCTTTGCCATCGAGCATCGGCGTGAAGGCGATGTTGCTGCTGTCGCGATACAGGGCAACGTCTTTTTCCAAGGCCAGGCGCTCGATGATGTCGAGGGCTTTGTCGTAGCGCTGGTTGAATGCACGGTCGATGGCGCTTTTCTTTTGCTGATAGGACGGATGCTCGAACACCGCTGGAAATGTCGCCAGCAGGTTGTCGATCAAACCGTTGATATCACCGATGAATGCACCGGCAGTGCCCGAAGGCAGTTCCAGGGCGCGCGGTTCGCGCGGCTCATCGAAGTTATTGACGTAGACCCAGTCCGCCGGGGTCTGCAGGCGTTTGCCTTCGGCCTTCAGGTAGCGTTTGACGAACGAGAAACGGCCAGTGCCGGGCTCGCCCATGACGAAAACGTTGTAACCGGGGCGTGGCATGGCCACACCGAACTGCAAGGCTTCGACCGCGCGTTCCTGGCCGAGCACACCGCGAAAGGGCTCCAGATCATTGGTGGTAGTGAAGCTGAACTGTTCAGCGGAAAACGGACGGGTCAGCGCTTCGGGCGCGAGACGCAAGCTGGCAGCAACAGGATCAGGCATCGGGCTTCCTTAACAATCAGGCGGGGCAGATAGCGGCATTCTGGCGCTGCCTGTGCCCCACTGGCAAGGCGCGCCACATGACAAAGCATAGACAACCGGCAATGCCAGCGGCCCGCCCCCTGAAATCGGGGTTTATTCCAAATATTTTGCAAAAAACCACGGAACCCCTGGAACATGCCTAAACTCCAAACTGCGCGGCTGGAACTAATACCGGCCCACTGGCTTCGTTTGGCTCTGAACGTAAGCTCGCCGAGCGGCGATCAGGCAAGGCGAAAACAGGCGAGGAAGCGGAGTGTAGGGTCCTACATGAGCATTCCGAGCCTGTTTTCAACGCAGCATGATCGTCGCGCAGGCAGCTTACGTTTAGAGCCGGCCAGAACCCTGTCCATTGGTATGCACATAAAGAGAAAAAAGCTATGAAACGGATTCTTCTCGGTACTCTCTTCACCGCTGTATCCATCAACGCAATGGCGCAAGCTCCAGGCGGCCCGGATTGCGGTTGGGGCAACATGCTGTTCGAAGGTCAGCGTGGCACCCCGGCGCACTTCCTCGCTTCCACCACCAACGGTACCTCCGGTAACGCCACCTTCGGGATGACGTCCGGCACCAACGGTTGCTCGACCAACGCATCGCTGACCTACGGCGGCAAATCCTGGTTTGCCATGAATGGCATGATGAACGAGCTGTCCGAAGACATGGCCAAAGGCAACGGCGAAGCGCTGACGACTTATGCCGTGGTACTGGGCGTGGCACCGGAAGACCGTGCGCACTTCGCTGCTGTGACTCACGAGCACTTCCAGCAGATCTTCAGCAAGGCTGACGTGACCGCTGAAGACGTGCATACCAACACCCTGGCCGTACTGAAATCGGATCCTCGTCTGGCCAAGTACGCGACTCAAGCTTAAGCTCGACCCTACCCGCTTCCTTCGGGAAGCGGGTTTTGTTTTTTCGGCCCGCCCTCCTTGGGTCTTTATTTCTTTCCTGTTCAAGTTGCCGACTATGCTCAAACGCCTTGCCTGGCTGGCGCTCTGTGTCTGCGCCCCGCTGTCCGCCGCGCCCCACATCGACCCTCAACGTTTGCAGCAACTGGCCAACGACCGCTTCTGGATTTCCCTCGGTCACTACGAAACCGCCAAGCTTGGCGGCTGGCGCAGCTATGTCAGTGACAAGAAATTCTTTCTCGCGCCCGATGGCAACGAACATCCCGATCATGAGCTGGAAGCCACCGTGCAAGCGCTGTACGCCCCGGCGAGCCTTGGCGAGCAACATGCGCAATGCGTTTATCCGGCGCGCACTCGCTGGCTGAAAGCGCAGCTCAATCTCAGCGATCTGCCAGCGCCGGCATGCGCCGAATACAAGAAGTGGTTCAAGGACGTCTCGCCGCACAGCGCGGTGATGATCTTCCCGGCGGCTTATTTGAACAGTCCGTCATCGATGTTCGGCCACACCCTGCTGCGCATCGATCAGGCCGATGTGCAGGCCGACAAGACCTCGCTGCTCAGTTACGCGATCAACTTCGGCGCCTACATCGAAGGCTCGGACAACAGCATCCTGTACGCCTGGAAAGGTTTGATGGGCGGTTATCCGGGACTGTTCGCGCTGGTGCCGTACCAGGAAAAGCTCTCCGAATACCGCAGCCTGGAAAACCGCGACCTGTGGGAATACCGGCTCAACCTGACGCAAGAAGAAACCGCGCGCATGGTCGAACATGTGTGGGAGTTGAAGCAGATCCAGTTCGACTACTTCTTCTTCGACGAAAACTGCTCGTATCGTCTGCTTGAGTTGCTGCAGGTGGCACGCCCGAGCCTGCGCCTGACTGAACAATTCCCGTTGACCGCGATTCCCACCGACACCGTCAAAGCGGTGAAGGAAGCCGGGCTGGTGGAAAGTATCGAATACCGCCCGTCCCGCGAGCGCGAATTGCTCAGCCGTGCCGAGCCTTTGAACAGTGACGAACAGCAATGGGTGCTGAACGTCAGCGCCGATCAACAGCAGTTGCAGAATCCGGCGTTCAAAGCCCTACCCCGCGATCGTCAAGCGTTGATCATCGACGCGGCGTATCGTCTGGAGCGCTACCGCGCCAACGGTCAGGAACGCGATCCACAACGAGCGCAGCGCAGTTTTGAATTGCTGCGGGCGATCAACAAGAACCCCGCCCCCGAACTGGACATCCCGCAACCGGGCTTGCCCGAAGACGGCCACGAATCGCGCACCTGGCAGGCCGGTCTCGGCACCCGTGGTGATCGCGCATTCGGTGAGTACGGCTTGCGCATGGCCTATCACGATCTCAACGACAACGCTGAGAGCTTCCCGCTCGGCGCGCAGATCGAGATCCTGCAGATGAAACTGCGTCAGTACGAGGGCAATCAATGGCAGTTTCAGCAACTGGATCTGGCGACCATTCGTTCGCTGACACCGCGTAATGAGCTATTGCAGCCGCTGTCGTGGCAAGTCACTGGCGGTCTTGAGCGCGTACCGGGCAAGCACGATGACGAGACGCTGGTCAGCCACGTCAATGGTGGCGGCGGCGGGACGTGGGCGCTGGGGGATGATGTGCTGGGTTTTGCCCTCGGCACCGTGCGCGTTGAACACAACAATGATTTCGCCGAGTTCGTCTCGCCAGCCGGCGGTTTCAATACCGGCGTGTTGTGGAAAAACCCGTTGGGCAATCTCAGTCTGGAGGCTAAAGGCGATTACTTCTTCAATGGCGAAGTACGCCGCAGCCTCAGCCTGAATCAGCAGTGGGAGTTGTCGCGCAACCTTGGTTTGCGCCTGAGTGCGCAGCGTGAGTTCAGCCATCTCGCCACCCCGGAAACCGAGGTCATGCTTGAAGTGAAGTGGTATCACTACTGATCCCGAACACATCCCCCTGTAGGAGTGAGCCTGCTCGCGATAGCAATTCATCAGTCACTGGTGCGGTGACTGATACACCGCTATCGCGAGCAGGCTCACTCCTACAGGGGATTTGTGGTGCTCAACGAATTACTCACATGCCTTTCACCAACGCTCGACGAATCAGCTTCTAGACTTTCCCATAAGCCGAGAACCGGCGCGGGAGAGTGCGATGTGGCGGTGTGCGGGTTTGCTGGGTGTTGTGCTGTTACTGGGCGGTTGCCAGACCACCCATGAAGATTTGATCGCCAAGGGTTATCCACCGGCCTTCGCCGACGGCTTCGATGACGGTTGTGTCAGCGGTCGTCAGGCGGCGGGTTCGATCAGCGGCGAGTTTCGCAAGAACGTGCCGCGCTATCTCAAGGACAAGCAATACGCCGAAGGCTGGACCGACGGCTTCCGCCAGTGTCAGGCAATGTTGGAAAACAAGGACCGCGAACAGTATCGCAATGAACATTGGGACGAACGCGAGCGCGCCTGGCAGCAACAGAAAGATCAGGACGCCGGGCGGGCCTATCGCTCGCAATAGTCGTTTCCAGACATCCAGTGAAACCAAATGCCTGCGAGCATGGCCCAAACCTCATACGAGGAGAACACCATGAGTCGCGCATTCGTCAACGAAGACAACGCCGCCGCGCAAGCCGATCAGCCGGTCGAACGGCAGGTCAGCGCGCAGCCCAATTACGTCACGCCGCAAGGGCTGGCGCAGTTACAGGCAAAGGTCGCTGAACTGCAAACCTTGCATGCAGAACAATCGGCCAAAGGTGAGCAGGCTGACAAACAGCGTCTGGCGGATCTGGAAAGGGATTTGCGGTATTTCAATCAACGCCTGAGCAGCGCACAAGTCGCGGTTGCCGCGACCTCCACCGACAAAGTGCAGATCGGCAGTTGGGTGACCTACGCCGACGAACACGACACCGAACGGCGGGTGCAACTGGTCGGCGAAGATCAGGCCGATGCGAGCAAAGGCCTGATCAATTGGGGCTCACCGCTGGGCCGCGCGCTGCTGGGTGCGCGGCTCAATGACGAGGTGCTTTGGCAGCGCCCCGCCGGCGATCAAGTGATTGAAGTGATCCGCATCGAACCGGCTTAAACCACGCCCTGCGCGAGCATTGCGTCGGCGACTTTGACGAAGCCGGCGATGTTCGCGCCTTTGACGTAGTTGATCCGTCCGTTCTCTTCGCCGTAGTGCACACAAGCGTGGTGGATCGACTGCATGATCGCGTGCAGTTTGCTGTCCACCTCACCTGCCGTCCACAGCAAGCGCATGGCGTTCTGCGACATCTCCAGACCGCTCACTGCCACGCCGCCAGCGTTGGACGCTTTGCCCGGAGCGAAGAGAATGCCGGCCTCGATAAAGATATCCACAGCCTCCAGCGTGGTCGGCATGTTCGCGCCTTCAGCCACGCACACGCAGCCATTGCGCAGCAGTGTGCGCGCGGCTTCGGCGTCGAGTTCGTTCTGCGTAGCGCACGGCAGCGCAATGTCGCACGGCAACGACCACGGCAGCTGACCCGCGCGGAATTCCAGACCGAACGCTGCCGCCAGTTCGCTGATGCGTCCGCGCTTAACATTTTTCAGCTCCAGCAGTGCCAGCCACTGCTCTTCGCTCAGCCCGGCTTCGCAATACAACGTGCCTTCTGAGTCGGACAGGGAAATCACTTTGCCGCCCAGATCCATGACTTTGCGCGCGGCGTACTGCGCAACGTTGCCGGAACCGGAAATCGCCACACGTTTGCCTTCGACGGTCTGCTCGCGGCGTTTGAGCATTTCTTCGGCAAAGTAGACGCAGCCAAAACCGGTGGCTTCCGGACGAATCAGGCTGCCGCCGTAGGTCATGCCTTTGCCGGTCAGCACACTGGTGAACTGGTTGCTCAGGCGCTTGTACTGGCCAAACAGGAAACCGATCTCGCGCGCACCGACACCGATGTCACCGGCCGGCACGTCAACGTCGGCGCCGATGTGGCGGTACAACTCGCTCATGAACGCTTGGCAGAAACGCATGACTTCGCCGTCGCTCTTACCCTTCGGATCGAAGTCCGAGCCGCCCTTGCCGCCGCCCATTGGCAGCGAGGTCAGGGAGTTTTTGAAGGTCTGTTCGAAGGCGAGGAATTTCAGCACGCCCATGTTCACCGACGGATGGAAACGCAGGCCACCCTTGTACGGGCCGATCGCACTGTTCATCTGGATGCGGAAACCGCGATTGACCTGGACCTTGCCCTGATCGTCGACCCACGACACGCGAAAAATCACCGCGCGCTCCGGCTCGCAGATGCGCTCCAGAATCCCCGAGGTCAGGTAATGCGGATTGGCTTCGAGAAACGGCCACAAACTGCGCAGGACTTCTTCGACGGCCTGGTGGAATTCGGGTTGATCCGGGTCGCGTTTTTTCAGGCGAGCAAGGAAGGATTCGACGGATTCGATCATGGGAAAAGTCTCGGCAAATTTATTGTCGTTGGAGGAGATTGGGCCGGACTGTAACAAACGAATTGCGCACAGGAACAGAGCAAAATGTCGCAGTTATGAAATTAAATGGTGCACAGGATATAAATAAGGCGGTTTTTTGAGCTTGTTTTGCACCTGAATGGGGAGTCTGGGTTCAAGAAATGCACCACCAGTTATACAGCTATCGCGAGCAGGCTCACTCCTACAGGGGAACGCATTTCAAATGTAGGAGTGAGCCTGCTCGCGATGGCCACACCTCGATCCCGCTGAAAAAAACCAGGCAAAAAAAACGGAGCCCGAAGGCTCCGCTCTTTTATGCAACCAACCCGGTATCAGGCCAGTTTCTTGTGACGCACGCGGTGTGGCTGGGCAGCCGCTTCGCCGAGACGCTTTTTGCGATCGGCTTCGTACTCGGTGTAGTTACCTTCGAAGAAGATCGCTTGCGAGTCGTCTTCGTACGCCAGGATGTGCGTCGCCACACGGTCCAGGAACCAGCGATCGTGAGAGATCACAATGGCAGCGCCCGGGAAGTCCAGCAGGGCTTCTTCCAGCGAACGCAGGGTTTCCACGTCGAGGTCGTTGGACGGTTCGTCGAGCAGCAGGACGTTGCCGCCCTCCTTCAGGGTCAGCGCCAGGTGCAGACGACCGCGCTCACCACCGGACAGATCCTTGACGAACTTCTGCTGATCGCCGCCCTTGAAGTTGAAACGACCGACGTAGGTACGCGACGGGATCTCGTAGTTGCCGATGCGGATCTGGTCGGAACCGTCGGAGATTTGCTGGAATACAGTCTTGCTGCCATCCAGGTCATCACGGCTCTGGTCAACGCAGGCCAGTTGCACGGTTTCACCGACTTCGATGCTGCCCGAATCCGGCGTTTCCTTGCCCATCAGCATGCGGAACAGGGTCGACTTACCGGCACCGTTACCGCCGATCACGCCGACAATGGCGCCTTTCGGCATCGAGAACGACAGGTTGTCGATCAGTACGCGATCGCCGTAGCCCTTGGTGACGTTCTTGAATTCGATGACCTTGTCGCCCAGGCGCGGACCGGCCGGGATGTAGATCTCGTTGGTTTCGCTGCGCTTCTGGAATTCCTGCGATTGCATTTCTTCGAAGCGTTGCAGACGCGCCTTGGATTTCGACTGGCGGGCTTTCGCGCCTTTGCGCACCCACTCCAGTTCTTCTTTCATGGCTTTTTCGTGAGCCGACTGCTGCTTGGATTCGGCGGCCAGACGATCGGACTTGGCTTCGAGCCAACCCGAGTAGTTGCCTTCGTACGGAATGCCCGCGCCGCGGTCGAGTTCGAGAATCCAGCCAGCGACGTTATCGAGGAAGTAACGGTCGTGCGTGATCGCTACCACAGTGCCCGGGAAGTCGTGGAGGAAGTGCTCCAGCCACGCCACCGAGTCGGCGTCCAAGTGGTTGGTCGGTTCGTCGAGCAGCAGCATGTCCGGCGCGGACAGCAGCAGACGGCACAGGGCCACACGACGCTTTTCACCACCGGACAGGTGTTCTACTTTGGCGTCCCAGGCCGGCAGACGCAGCGCATCGGCGGCGACTTCCAGTTGACGCTCAAGGTTGTGACCATCGCTGGCCTGCAGGATCGCTTCGAGTTTGGCTTGCTCGGCAGCCAGCTTGTCGAAGTCGGCATCCGGATCGGCGTAAGCGGCGTAGACCTCGTCCAGACGCGCTTGCGCATCCTTGATCACGCTGACCGCTTCCTCGACCACTTCACGCACGGTCTTGGTTGGATCAAGTTGTGGCTCTTGCGGCAGATAGCCGATGTTCAGGTCCGGCATCGGACGGGCTTCGCCCTCGAACTCGGTGTCGACGCCAGCCATGATTTTCAGCAGCGTGGACTTACCCGAACCGTTGAGGCCGAGTACACCGATCTTGGCGCCGGGGAAGAACGACAGCGAAATGTTTTTGAGAATTTCCCGCTTCGGCGGAACAACTTTGCCCAGCCGATGCATGGTGAAGACGTATTGAGCCATGGAGAACCTTGGGTCAGTGACAGATGAATGATTGCAGCGCAGGCGAAGCCCGGCCAGACCATGCGCGTCGTTCACTTGATGGTTATCAATGCGTGCGCGCTGAAAAAGTCTGAGTCTAGGAGCTGGAACGCTCCCGCGTAACCGGCAAAGCTACCTGAATGATGAAAGGCAGTCCAGCCGCGCGGGGCTGGCACTTCGCCACGACTCAAGGCATGCTAGCCGCCCTTTGGGCGTCCGGCTTATAGTGCACGTCGCGCCAGTCCAGCCAAATCGCAGGATCACAGCTTGTCCAATGTCACTCCGCCAGCTTCTGTGAGCAGCACCCCACCGGCGCCCGGCTCGTCCCTGCGCGGTACATTAAAGGGTGCGCTGGCGACGCTCGTGCTTTTATTGCTCGCGTTGCTGTTCTGGCAACTGCTCGATCAACTGCGCGAAACCCAGAAAAACCAGCGCCAGTACACCATCGATTACACCGCAGACCTCGCCTCGCAGGTCAGCCTGAACATGGCGCTGAACGCGCAAATCGCCCTCAATCTGCTACCGATCGTCGAACAACCGCAATCAGCCGACGAACAGCAGGTGCTATTGCGCAAGCTCCAGCAATCCTTGCCTGACCTGCGCAGCCTGGCCCTGCTCACCCCTTCCGGCAAAATCATCAGCGACAGTGACGACAACAGCCACGACGCCAGCTACCTCACTGAACTGGTGCGCCGCAGCCGTGCACAGGCGCATTACTTCAGCAACGCCGACGACGGTTCTGTAGTGCATCTGTTATTGCATCAGGCCAGCGGCAGCACGCGCGGTTATTGGGCATTGCGCCTGACTCCGACGTTCTTCGACTCGCTGACCAAACAGGGCGAAACCGGCATCCGCCCGTTGTGGCTGGTGGAAAACCGCCTCAACCATCAGATCATCAGCCGCGACGAAGCGCAGCCCTCGGCCAGGGCCGGCGTCTTGAGTCCGGACGACATGGCCAACACGGTGTTGACCGTGCCGCTGAGCAGCAGCGACTGGCAGTTGCGTGGCCTGTTCGACCGCCAGCGTGTGCTCGAGGAACTGCTGCCGGCGTTCATCGGCAAATGCCTGCTGGGCCTGGCGTTCTCGATGTTGCCGGTGATTGCACTGCTCAACATGCGCCGGCGCCAGCGCCAGTTGCATGAGGGTCGCCGCCGTTATCAGGACATTTTCGAGGGCACTGGCGTGGCCCTCTGTGTGCTGGACCTGTCCGGCCTGAAGCAGGTCTTCGACAAGGCGCAGATCCAGACCAGCGACCAGCTCAAGGCCTGGCTCGACCAACCGGCGCAACGCCAGCAACTGTTGCAGGAATTGCGCGTCACCGAGGTCAACCAGGTTGCGCTGCAATTGCTCAATGTCAATTCCTGCGAGCACGCCTGGCAACTGTTGATCGACGGCCATCCACACCGCCAGTGCGCCATCGGCAATCAAGTGCTCGACGCCGTCCTGCAGCAGCAAAAGCAGCTGGAACTGGAAATCAAATTGCCGGACATCAACGGCCGCGACCAGCACCTGTGGATGGTGTTGCGTCTGCCAACCGAGCAACACGACTATAAAGCGGTGATTCTCAGCATCAACGACATCACTAGCCGCAAGCTGATCGAACTGTCGCTGCTCGAACGCGAAGGCTTCTGGTCGGACGTGGTGCGCACGGTGCCGGATCACCTGTATGTGCAGGACGTGATCAGCCAGCGGATGATTTTCAGCAACCACCACCTCGGTCAGACCCTCGGCTACAACCGCACCGAACTGCACCAGATGGGTGAGTATTTC
The DNA here is from genome assembly GCF_900187475.1 of Pseudomonas sp. Irchel s3h9. NCBI lineage: Bacteria > Pseudomonadati > Pseudomonadota > Gammaproteobacteria > Pseudomonadales > Pseudomonadaceae > Pseudomonas > Pseudomonas sp. Irchel s3h9. Next base: position 101,798 of record NZ_FYDH01000006.1, read on the forward strand.
TGGGAAATTCTCCTGCACCCGGAAGATGCCGACTACTACCATCGCTCGCGGCAGATGCAGCGCCACGCCGGTTACAGTCAGTTGCTCCAGTGCCAGTTGCGTTTCCGCCATCGCGACGGCAAATGGCGGCGTTTCGATATTCGCGAACAAGCGCTGGCCCGGGACAAACACGATCAGGTCACGCGGATCATCGGCGTGGCCAAGGACATCACCGAACAGATCGAAGCCAGCGAATCCCTGCGCGACAGCGAGCAGCGCTACCGCATGCTTGCCGAAAGCATCAGCGACGTGATTTTCTCCACCGACAGCAAGCTCTCGCTGAACTACGTCAGCCCGTCGGTGCAGGCCGTGCTGGGTTATGACGCTGAGTGGATTTTCCAGAACGGCTGGCAATCGACCATCGCCAACCCGCAACAACTGAGCGGCATCTACACGCTGATGGATCGCGTCAGCAAGGCGCTGGACAAACCCGAGCAACTGGCGGTGTTGCGCAACCAGGTACAGACGCAATTGTTCCTGTTCGACTGCCTGCGCGCCGATGGCCGCAAGATCCCGATCGAGCTGCGTCTGGTGCTGGTGTGGGACGAACATGGTGCGTTTGAAGGCGTACTCGGTGTCGGTCGCGACATCAGTCAGCAGCGCCGCGCAGAGAAAGACCTGCGCATGGCCGCCACGGTTTTCGAACACTCGACCTCGGCGATCCTGATCACCGACCCGGCCGGTTACATCGTGCAAGCCAACGAAGCCTTCAGTCGCGTCAGCGGTTACGCCGTGAGCGAAGTGCTCGACCAATTGCCGAACATGCTCACCGTTGATGAGCAGCAGGACGCACACCTGCGCTACGTACTCAAACAACTGCATCAGCACAGCACCTGGGAAGGCGAAGTCTGGCTCAAGCGCCGTAACGGCGAGCATTACCCGGCGTGGGTCGGCATCACCGCCGTGCTCGACGACGAAGGCGATCTGGCCAGTTACGTGTGCTTCTTCAGCGACATCAGCGAGCGCAAGGCCAGCGAGCAGCGGATTCACCGCCTCGCCTACTACGACGCCCTGACGCATTTGCCGAACCGCACGCTGTTCCAGGATCGTCTGCACACTGCGCTGCAATCGGCCGAGCGACAGAAGTCGTGGGTGGTGCTGATGTTCCTCGACCTCGACCGTTTCAAACCGATCAACGACTCCCTCGGTCACGCCGCCGGCGACCGCATGTTGAAAGACATGGCCACGCGCCTGTTGGCCTGCGTCGACGATGACGACACCGTGGCGCGCATGGGCGGCGACGAATTCACGCTGCTGCTGCAACATCGCTCCAGCCGCGAAATGGCGCTGAACCGGGCGATTCATGTCGCCGAGCAGATCCTCGGCAGCCTGGTGCGGCCATTCGTGCTCGAAGGTCGCGAGTTCTTTGTCACGGCCAGTATCGGCATTGCCCTGAGTCCTCAGGACGGCAACGAACTCAGCCAGTTGATGAAGAACGCCGACACCGCGATGTACCACGCCAAGGAGCGCGGCAAGAACAACTTCCAGTTCTATCAGGCCGACATGAACGCCAGTGCGCTGGAGCGTCTGGAACTGGAAAGCGATTTGCGCCACGCCCTGGAACAGAACGAATTCGTCCTGTATTACCAACCGCAATTCAGCGGTGACGGCAAACGCCTGACTGGCGCCGAAGCGCTGTTGCGCTGGCGTCATCCACGCCGTGGCCTGGTGCCGCCGGGGGATTTCATTCCGGTGTTGGAAGAGCTGGGTCTGGTGGTGGACGTCGGCGACTGGGTGATCAGCGAGGCGTGCCGTCAGTTGAAGACCTGGCACCAGAATCGTGTCCGTGTGCCGAAGGTGTCGGTGAACATCTCGGCGCGGCAATTCTCCGATGGCCAACTCGGCACGCGGATCGCCACAATCCTGCGTGAAACCGGCCTGCCACCGGCGTGTCTGGAACTGGAGCTGACCGAAAGTATTCTGATGCGCGAAGTCAGCGAAGCGATGCAGATTCTCGCCGGGCTGAAAAACCTTGGCCTGAGCATTGCGGTCGACGACTTCGGCACCGGTTACTCATCGCTGAACTACCTCAAACAATTCCCGATCGACGTGTTGAAGATTGACCGCACCTTTGTCGATGGTTTGCCGTCCGGTGAGCAGGATGCGCAGATCGCCCGGGCGATCATCGCCATGGCGCATAGCCTGAATCTGGCGGTGATCGCCGAGGGCGTGGAAACCCATGAACAGCTGGACTTCTTGCGTGAGCATGGTTGCGATGAGGTTCAGGGGTATCTGTTCGGCCGACCGATGCCGGCGGGGCGGTTTGAGGCGCAGTTCAGCAATGACGCGCTGTTCATGTTCGACTGAAGTCCTGCGGCGCGAGCGAAAAGATCGCAGCCTTCGGCAGCTCCTACAAGGATTGATGTCGGTCACAGTATTCGGGATCAGCTCGGATTACTGTAGGAGCTGCCGCAGGCTGCGATCTTTTCAGGCCGGCACAATCACCATCTATCCGCGCATGAACGCCACTTGTCTGCGACATGATGTCGTTTCATATGCCATCCAAAACCCATTGGGTTAGAATGCCCCCCTTTTCTGCCCCCGATCCTTGAGGACCGCCATGTTCAGCCGTGATTTGACTATTGCCAAGTACGACGCCGACCTTTTTGCCGCCATGGAGCAAGAAGCTCAGCGCCAGGAAGAACACATTGAGCTGATCGCTTCGGAAAACTACACCAGCCCAGCGGTGATGGAAGCTCAAGGCTCGGTCCTGACCAACAAGTACGCTGAAGGCTACCCAGGCAGGCGTTACTACGGTGGTTGCGAGTACGTTGACGTTGTTGAGCAACTGGCCATCGACCGCGCCAAGGAACTGTTCGGCGCCGATTACGCCAACGTTCAGCCGCACGCCGGTTCGCAAGCCAACGCCGCTGTTTACCTGGCCCTGCTGCAAGGTGGCGACACCATTCTGGGCATGAGCCTGGCACACGGTGGTCACCTGACCCATGGCGCCAGCGTTTCCTCCTCCGGCAAGCTGTACAACGCCGTACAGTACGGCATCGACGCCAACGGCCTGATCGACTACGACGAAGTCGAGCGTCTGGCGGTTGAGCACAAGCCGAAAATGATCGTGGCCGGCTTCTCTGCCTACTCGCAGATTCTCGACTTCCCGCGTTTCCGCGCCATCGCTGACAAAGTCGGCGCTTACCTGTTCGTCGACATGGCTCACGTGGCCGGTCTGGTCGCCGCTGGCGTCTACCCGAACCCGGTGCCTTTCGCTGACGTCGTGACCACCACCACCCACAAGACCCTGCGCGGTCCACGTGGTGGCCTGATCCTGGCTCGCGCCAACGCCGAGATCGAGAAGAAGCTGAACTCCGCGGTATTCCCGGGCGCCCAGGGTGGCCCGCTGGAGCACGTGATCGCCGCTAAAGCGATCTGCTTCAAGGAAGCGCTGCAGCCTGAGTTCAAGGCCTACCAGGAACAAGTGGTGCTGAACGCCCAGGCCATGGCCGAAGTGTTCATCGAGCGCGGTTTCGACGTAGTTTCGGGCGGTACCAAGAACCACCTGTTCCTGCTGTCGCTGATCAAGCAGGACATCTCCGGTAAAGACGCCGACGCCGCTCTGGGCAAAGCGTTCATCACCGTGAACAAAAACTCCGTGCCAAACGATCCACGATCGCCGTTCGTTACTTCCGGCCTGCGCTTCGGTACTCCGGCTGTGACCACTCGCGGTTTCAAGCAAACCGAGTGCAAAGAGCTGGCCGGCTGGATCTGCGACATCCTGGCTGACCTGAACAACGAAGCGGTGATCGACGCCGTTCGTGAGAAAGTCAAAGCCATCTGCAAGAAACTGCCGGTATACGGCGCTTAATTGCGACGTTAAACCCGCAGCATGAAAAACCGGCCAAGCGATTGGCCGGTTTTTTTTCGCCCCTGATTTCCCGTGTAGGAGCTGCCGAAGGCTGCGATCCTTTGATCTGGATCTTAAAAACAAGATTAAAAGATCGCAGCCTTCGGCAGCTCCTACGCGGCTATGGCCACTGGTCAGACCGGTCATGCCAATTTTGATATTTTCACTTGTCATCGCGAAAAAACCGAGCGTAGACTGCACCCGCACTGGACATACCGGTAAGACCACAATAATTAAGTCCTGAATCTGATGCGCCACGCGCACGGCAGCCAGGACACCGACCAGGATTCCTCCCATGCTCAGATGGTGCTCGCGCTCAATCTTCCTCCAAGTGGTTCTCGGACTGATGCTCGGCATCGTCTGCGGGCTGACCCTTCCTGAATACTCGGCCCAGCTCAAACCGCTCGGCGACGGCTTCATCAAACTGATCAAGATGCTCATCGGCCTGATCGTGTTCTGCGTGGTAGTCAGCGGCATCAGCGGTGCCGGCGATCTGAAGAAGGTCGGGCGCATCGGCCTCAAGTCAGTGATCTACTTTGAAGTGCTGACCACCATCGCTTTGGTGATCGGCCTGGTCTTCGCCTTCAGCACCGGCATCGGCAGCGGCGCGAATATCCATCTCGAGCAACTGTCTGCGGCCGACATGGGCGATCTCGCCGAACGCAGCCAGCATATGCACACCACCACGCAGTTCCTGATGGACCTGATCCCAACCTCGGTGATCGGCGCCTTCGCCGACAACAACATCCTGCAAGTTCTGCTGTTTTCGGTGCTGTTCGGCAGCGCGTTGAATCTGGTCGGTGAAGCGGCCTCCGGGATCTCCCGACTGATCAACGAACTCAGCCATGTGATCTTCCGCATCATGGGCATGATCGTGCGTCTGGCACCGATCGGCGTGTTCGGCGCCATCGCCTTTACTACCAGCAAATATGGCCTTGATTCCCTGCAACACCTGGGCAGTCTGGTCGGTTTGTTCTACCTGACCTGCATCGCATTCGTCAGCGTGATTCTCGGTCTGGTGATGCGTGCTTCCGGCCTGCGCATGTGGCCGCTGTTGAAGTATCTGCGTGAAGAACTGCTAATCGTCATGGGCACGGCATCGTCCGACGCCGTGCTGCCACAGATCATGCGCAAACTCGAACACCTCGGCATTGGCAGCTCGACCGTGGGTCTGGTGATTCCGACCGGCTACTCGTTCAACCTCGACGGTTTCTCGATCTACCTGACTTTGGCCATTGTGTTCATTGCCAACGCTACCGGCACGCCGCTGGCCATGACCGATTTGCTGACGATTCTGCTGGTGTCGCTGATCACCTCGAAAGGAGCCCACGGGATTCCCGGTTCGGCACTGGTGATTCTCGCAGCGACGCTGACCGCGATCCCGGCTATTCCGGTGGTCGGCCTGGTGTTGGTGCTGGCCGTGGACTGGTTCATGGGCATCGGCCGCGCGTTGACCAACCTGATCGGCAATTGTGTCGCCACGGTGGCGATCGCCCGGTGGGAAAAAGACATTGATGTACAGCGAGCCAACAAAGTACTGAGCGGCCAGCAGGGCTACACCTTTCAGCCGCGTAAAACAGCGACTCCGGCGCACCAGCAGGAGTTCTGATTTAACCCCTGTAGGAGCTGCCGCAGGCTGCGATCTTTTGATCTTGAGTTTGCGGCTATCTCCCCCCAGGCAAATGGAGCAAGACCCTTGATAACCACATCAACCGTCGTCAACTCAGTCGTAGAAAAACTCCGCGCCGCATTGGCCCGTGGCCAGTGGCGCTCCGGCGACATGCTGCCGGGTCAGCGCGAACTGGCCGAACAACTGGGCATCAGCCGCCCGAGCCTGCGCGAAGCGGTGATCGTTCTGGAAACCCTTGGCCTCGTACGCTCGATGCCAGGCAAAGGCGTAGTCGTACTCGACGCGCAACTCAGCGACAGCCAAAGCCATGACAGTGCAGTCGCCGGTGCCAGCCTCGAAGACGTGCTGCAACTGCGCTACACCCTTGAGCCGTTCATTGTCGGTCTGGTCGCACAATCGATCAGCAGCAAGGAAGTCGGCCAGTTGCGCCTGACCCTGATGGACATGCGCGAAGCCCTCGAGGCCGGCGACAGCGAGGCCGGGGTCAGCGCCTACATCGCCTTTCACGAAGAGCTGTTCACCCTGACCTCGAATCCGATCTTCCAGAGTGTGGTGCAGCAAACCAGCAACGCCCTCAAGCAAAGCGCCGAGGTGCTGCGTAATTCTCCGGAACATCTGGCCGAGCGACTGGAAGAAAACGAAGCGGTGGTCCGCGCGATCCGCAGCAAGAATAGCGCCCAGGCCAGCGCCGAAATGCGTCGGCACATTTTGCGCGAAGGCCAGCGGATGGGGATTGAGCTGAATATTCCCGAAGACAACTTGAGTCGCTGACCCCAACTGGAGACAGGCCATGAACAGTTTCGCTGCAGCGTCGCACACTCGCCAGACCACGTCGCCCCTGCCCTTCTCGTGCCTGCGCACACCGGCGGAGGATCTGTATCCGCGACTGTTCGATGCGATTCTGGAACAGCGCATCGATTCGGCCAGCCGTTTTACCGAGGACAGTTTGAAAGAGATGTTCGGCGCCAGTCGCGCCGACGTGCGCCGGGTGCTGACCCAACTGTCCCATGAGCACGTCATTGTCTTGCGCGCCAATCACCGGCCGCGGGTGGCGGCACCTGATCGGGAACAAACGCGGCAGGCCCTGCATGCGCGGCGACTGACCGAGAGCACGCTGGTGCGTCTGGCCTGTCAGCGTCCGCAGGCAGACGATTTGAAGCACCTTCGCACGCTGATCGAGCGCGAACGTCAAGCGGTCGAGCAGGATCGGCGGGGTGCGGCGATTCGCTTGTCCGGGGAGTTTCATCTGCAATTGGCGCAAATGGCGGGGAATGCACCGTTAGCGCATTTTCTTGGCAGTCTTGTGCCGCTTACATCATTGGCGATTGCGCGAAGTGTGGGCCAGACGCATAGCTGTTGCGCTTGGAAGGAGCATTTGGCGTTGGTGGAAGCAGTGGACCATCGGGATGTTTCCAAAGCAGCCATGCTGATGAATCAACATCTGGACAATCTTGAGCAGACGCTGCTGGGTTCAGACCTTGAGCATTGTGCTGTCGGTTAGATAGCTATCGCGAGCAGGCTCACTCCTACATTTGAAATGCGTTCCCCTGTAGGAGTGAGCCTGCTCGCGATGGCGTGATTACGGGCACCGAAAGCCCATCAGGCAGAAGCCACTCTGGCAAACCCCGCCCGAATCTTCTCTTCCGGCAAATCATCGGCAATAAACACAATCACACTTTCCCGCGCCTCACCCTCGGCCCATTCGGTATCCCAGTCAAAACCATAAAGCTTCAACACCCCCTGAAACACTAGGCGCCGATCCTCACCCGCGATGTTCAGCACGCCTTTGTAACGCAGCAATTGCTTGCCGTGTTCTTCCAGCAATTCATTCATGAACTCGCTGAGCTGATCGATATCCAGCGGCTGATCGGTGCGCAATACCAGACTGGAAATGCGATCAATCGACGGCGCCTTGCTCACCGGACGCAGGCTCAATCCGCCGCCGAGATCGGCGTTGAGGTTGAAGCCGCGCACATCAAGAAGTTCTGCCAGATCAATGGTGCCGTGTTCGACCACACGAATCGGCGCCCGGCGGTTGATCCGTGTCAGGCGCTCGCTCAGTGCATTGAACGTGGCTTCATCGACCAGATCGGTTTTGCTCACCAGCAAGCGGTCGGCAAAACCGATCTGCGCCTGGGCGATCGTCTGGCTCAGGTGTACGTCGGCGTGGGCGGCATCGACCAGGGTGATGATGCCGTCGAGCAGATAGCGCTCGCGCAGTTCTTCATCGATGAAAAAGGTTTGCGCCACCGGCGCCGGATCGGCCAGACCGGTGCACTCGATGACCAGACGATCGAACGCGATCTCACCGCTGTCCAGCCGTTCAAGCAGCAGGTACAGCGCTTTGGTCAGGTCAGTGTGAATGGTGCAGCACACACAGCCGTTGGCCAGGGTCATGACTTGCACCGGCTCATCACCCAGCAACTGAGTGTCGATACCGGCGTCGCTGAATTCGTTTTCGATCACGGCGATTTTCAGGCCGTGCTCGGCTTTGAGGATATGGCGCAGCAAGGTGGTCTTACCGGCGCCGAGGAAACCGCTGAGTACCGTGACCGGGATGGGAGAGGACAAAACTCGATCTCCTTCAAATGAATGAACAATACAAAAACAAATGTGGGAGCGAGCTTGCTCGCGAAAGCGGTGTGCCAGTCAAATTATTCATCAACTGACACTCCGTATTCGCGAGCAGGCTCGCTCCCACAGGGATTACCTCAACCTTGCGCTGTCAGCTCAACAGCACTTCGGCCCACCCTTGCCACCGTAACGGGCTTCCTGACGTTCGCGAAAGAACATCTCGTAGCTCATCACCGGCTTGTCCGGGTGCTTGGTTTGCATATGCTCGACGTAGGTGTCGTAGTCGGGCATGCCGACCATCAGGCGCGCGGCCTGACCGAGGTATTTACCGAGGCGACTCAGGTCATTGAACATGCTGCAATCCTCTGGTTACGCATCCGGCAGGGCCTGGAATGGCGATTCTTTATCCGTACGCTCTTTTTTGCCCCAAGCGGCGATGCCGACCTTGAGCGCATAGAACAGGATGCTGAAGACCACGAACAGGAACAGCGCGGTGAGCGTTGCGTTGGTGTAAGCGTTGAAGATCACGTGCTGCATCTGCTCGACGCTTTTTGCCGGTGCCAGCACCTGACCGTTGGCCAGCGCATCGCTGTATTTCTTGGCCAGCGACAGGAAGCCGATCGCCGGGTTGGCGTCGAACAGCTTGATGAAGCCCGCGGTCGTGGTGCAGATCAGCAGCCAGGTAGCCGGCAGCAGAGTGACCCAGATGTAGCGCTGGCGCTTCATTTTGATCAGGACCACGGTGCCGAGCATCAGCGCAATACCGGCCAGCATCTGGTTGGAGATACCGAACAGCGGCCACAAGGTGTTGATGCCGCCCAGTGGATCGATCACGCCTTGGTAGAGCAACCAGCCCCACATCGCCACACAACCGGCGGTGGCGATCAGGTTGGCGGTCCACGATTCGGTGCGCTTCAGCGCCGGAACGAAGGAACCGAGCAGGTCCTGCAGCATGAAGCGCCCGGCACGGGTGCCGGCGTCCACAGCCGTCAGGATGAACAGCGCTTCAAACAGGATCGCGAAGTGGTACCAGAACGCCATGGTGTTTTCACCCGGCAGGACACTGTGCAGGATCTGCGCGATACCGACCGCCAGGGTCGGCGCACCACCGGCACGGGCCAGGATGGTGGTTTCACCAATGTCATGCGCCACGGCTTGCAGCGCTTCCGGCGTGATCGCGAAGCCCCAGCTGGAAACCACTTGCGCAACCGAAGCGACGTCACTGCCGACCACAGCAGCCGGGCTGTTCATGGCGAAGTACACGCCAGGCTCGATCACCGACGCGGCAACCATGGCCATGATCGCCACGAACGACTCCATCAACATACCGCCGTAGCCGATGTAGCGAGCGTTGGTTTCGTTATCCAGCAGCTTCGGCGTGGTGCCCGAAGAGATCAATGCGTGGAAGCCCGATACCGCACCGCAAGCGATGGTGATGAACAGGAACGGGAACAGACCGCCCTTCCACACCGGGCCAGTGCCATCGACGAACTGGGTCAGCGCCGGCATTTTCAGCTCGGGCATGGTCACCAGAATACCGATCGCCAGGGCGACGATGGTGCCGATTTTCAGGAACGTCGACAGGTAGTCGCGCGGTGCCAGAATCAGCCAAACCGGCAGCGACGCAGCGACGAAACCGTAACCGACCAGCATCCAGGTAATCTGCACGCCGGTGAAGGTGAACGCCTTGGCCCACACCGGATCAGCAGCAATCTGCCCACCGAGCCAGATCGACCCGAGCAGCAGCAACACGCCGACCACGGAGATTTCGCCGATGCGGCCCGGGCGGATGTAGCGCATGTAAATGCCCATGAACATCGCGATCGGGATGGTCGCCATTACGGTGAAGATGCCCCACGGGCTCTCGGCCAACGCTTTAACCACGATCAGCGCCAGCACCGCGAGGATGATGATCATGATCAGGAAGCAGCCGAACAGGGCAATGGTGCCGGGCACGCGGCCCATTTCTTCACGCACCATGTCGCCCAGGGAACGGCCGTTGCGCCGGGTCGACATGAACAGCACCATGAAGTCCTGCACCGCGCCCGCCAGCACCACGCCGGCAATCAGCCAGAGCGTGCCGGGCAAGTAGCCCATCTGCGCGGCCAGCACCGGGCCGACCAGAGGTCCGGCGCCCGCGATCGCGGCGAAGTGGTGACCGAAAAGAATGTGTTTGTTGGTCGGCACATAGTCCAGACCATCATTGTTGAGCACGGCGGGGGTGGCCCGACGCGGGTCCAGTTGCATCACGTTGTTGGCGATGAACAGACTGTAGTAACGGTACGCAACCAGATAAATGGCCACAGCGGCGACCACGATCCACAAGGCGTTGATCGCCTCGCCGCGGCGCAACGCCACTACGCCCAGGGCGCACGCTCCTACGATTGCCAGCACTAGCCAGGGTAAGTGGCGTAGCAGGCTATTATTATTTTTCATTTTATTATTCCAGCCAGGGTGGACAAGAAAGACAGCCACCCCGAGTTTAGCGCTTACGGCGACAAAGGCCATACCCCGACATTGGTCTAGACGCTTTAGCAATTGGCTGGCGCCCGCATTCGCGGTCTATAGTCAGCGAACCTTCATGAGGATTGCGCCATGAGCGAACACCCAGCCAACCGTCGTCGCTTCAAACGTATTGCGTTCGATGCCAGAACCGAGCTGAGTCAGGGCGATTACATCTGGCCGGTCAAGCTGATCGACCTGTCGCTCAAAGGATTGCTGATCGAAAGGCCGGAGCCGTGGTTGGGGGATGCGGAGAAGGATTTTTTCGTCGACATTCACCTGAGCGATGACGTCGATATCGAGATGGATGTGCATCTGGCACACGAAGAAAATAACCAGTTGGGCTTTGTCTGCCGACATATAAGCCTGGAATCGATCCAGCGCTTGCGGCGCCTGATCGAGTTGAATCTGGCGGATGAGGCTGAACTGGAGCGCGAGCTGGGTGCCCTGATCGAAATCTAGAATCCACAATTGAACCCTGTGGGAGCTGGCTTGCCAGCGATAGCGATTTCAAACTCGACGAATATGTCGACGGACAGAACGCAATCGCTGGCAAGCCAGCTCCCACAGGTTATGCAGTGGGTTCAAGTTATTCGAAGAGCGCGTCAAGGGCCTGTTCGAGGCGGGTCACGGCAATGATCTGCAAGCCTGGTGGGGATTCCTTCGGCGCATTGCCCTTGGGCACGATCGCGCGCTTGAAGCCATGCTTGGCCGCTTCCTTCAACCGCTCCTGACCGCTCGGCACCGGACGCACTTCACCAGACAGCCCGACCTCGCCGAACACCAGCAGATCATGCGGCAACGGCCGGTTGCGCAAGCTCGACATGACCGCCGCCATCAACGCCAGATCCGATGCTGTCTCCAACACCTTTACCCCACCGACCACGTTAAGGAACACGTCCTGATCATGGGTCGGAATCCCGCCATGGCGATGCAAAACTGCGAGCAACATCGCCAAACGGTTCTGATCCAGCCCCAACGTCACCCGACGCGGATTGGCCAGATGGCTGTCATCAACCAGCGCCTGCACTTCCACCAGCATCGGTCGAGTGCCCTCCCACGTGGCCATGACCACACTGCCGGGGACTTCTTCCTGCGCACGGGTGAGAAAAATCGCCGACGGGTTGGAGACTTCTTTCAGGCCCTTGTCGGTCATGCCGAACACACCGAGTTCGTTGACCGCACCGAAACGGTTTTTCACCGCACGCAGCAAACGCAAACGCCCATCGGACTCGCCTTCGAAATACAGCACGGTATCAACCATGTGTTCGAGAACTCGGGGACCCGCGAGCGCGCCTTCCTTGGTGACGTGGCCGACGAGGAAAATCGCCGTGCCGCTCTGTTTTGCATAACGCACCAGCAGCGCCGCGCTCTCACGTACCTGGGAAACACCGCCGGGGGCAGATTGCAGCTGTTCGGTGAAGATCGTCTGGATCGAGTCGATCACCATCACCTTGGGCTTTTCCTGTCGGGCGGTGGCGATGATGGTTTCGATGCAGGTTTCGGTCATTACCCGCAGTTGATCCTGCGGTAAGCCGAGGCGCCGGGCACGCATGGCCACTTGCTGTTGGGATTCTTCGCCGGTGACGTAGAGAGCCGGCATGCTTTTGGCCAGGTTGCACAGGGTCTGCAACAGGATGGTCGATTTACCGATACCCGGATCACCGCCGATCAGCACCACCGAGCCGTCGACCAGACCGCCACCGAGGACCCGGTCCAGCTCACCGGAGGCGGTGGAAAAGCGCGGAATTTCTTCGATGCTGACTTCGGCCAAGGTCTTGATCTGCGCCTGCTGCCCGGCCCAGCCGGTGCGGCCGGTCGGTGCTGTGGCGCCGCCGCTTTCGATCATGGTCTCGGTCAGGGTGTTCCAGGCGCCGCACTCGCCGCACTGGCCCGCCCACTTGGGAAAGGTTGCGCCGCACTCGGTGCAGCCGTACATGCGCTTGGCCTTGGCCATCAGAACCCCCGACAAAAACCGCGATGATAACGCACGTGCCGACGATCAGCGCGGCGCCGCACTACGGATTTCGCCACTGGCCAGACGCGTGGCGCTATTACCGAACGGATCTTCGGCATTCAGGTCCGCGCCCTTGGCTTTCAGCGCATCAAGCAATTCCAGGCGCTTGAACAATCCGGCGTACATGGCTGCCGTCTGCCCGGCACCGTTACGCTGATCGGGGCTGCAATCGGTGGCCATCAGGCGCCGGGCGATCTGTACTTCACCTTTGAAAATCGCCCCCATCAGCGCGGTGTTGCCACGTTGATCCTGGGCACAGGCATCGGCGCCGGCTGCAAGTAAACGCTCCACGGCCGGAGCCTGACCGTGATAGGCCGCCAGAATCAGCGCGGTGTAACCCTTGCTGTCGCGGGTGTCGAGGGAATACCCGGACTCGATGAACGTGTCGAGCATCGGCACATCACCGCGTCGGGCCGCATCGAAGTAATAGTCGCGCAGTTGGGCCTGGATTGCCTCGGGACTCTGCTCGACCGGTGCCGCCCATGCCGCGAACGACAGGCAACCGGCCAAGAGTAAAAGACAGCTTCGCATCAGCATTCTCCTTTAAACGAAACGGGGCCTGACTCAGGCCCCGCGTGCGCTACATCGGTATCAGTCGACCAGTTTCGCTGCCAGCGCCTTGACCCGGCTCAGGTCGCCTTTGGCCACTTCAGTGACGCCAGTGCCGTATTCCGGATCGGCCTTATAAAGGAAGGACAGGATGATGTGCTTGCTCTCATCATCGGTGGTTGCCAGCGAGCCGCCGAAGCTGTCGATCAGGTCCCGGCGTTCTTGCTTGCTGAACGAGCGATACAGATCGCCGGCCTGCTTGAAGTTCTGCTCACGCTGAATTTTCGCCTGCTGGGTGCTGCCCGATAGCGCCGATTGGCTGTAACGCGCGCCTGGCGTCTCGTCACGGGGCTGCAGTCGGCTTGGCTGATAGTTCACACCACTGTTGCTGGCGCCGAAGTTCATCGCGCCATCCTGGTTGCCATTGTTCACGGCAACTTTCGGCGCATTGATCGGCAATTGCAGGGCATTGGCACCCAGGCGATACATTTGCGTATCGGCATAAGAGAACACTCGGCCTTGTAACAAACGGTCTTCGGAAGGTTCGATACCTGGAACTACATTGGCTGGCGCCATGGCCACTTGTTCGGTTTCCTGGAAGACATTCGCCGGATTACGGTTCAACACCATTTGTCCAACTTTTCGCTCAGGAATACCTGGCCAGATCTTGGTGGCGTCTAATGGATCAAAATCAAACTTGGACAAGTCTTGTGGTTTCAGCACTTGAATGTACAAGTCCCATTTTGGGAAGTTACCTTTATTAATGTTGCTCACCAGATCATTGGTCATATGACTGTAGTCTTGACCCTGGACGTTCGCGACTTGTTTTGGCGTGAGGTTATTAAGTCCCTGCAAGCTCTTCCAGTGAAACTTGACGTAGTGGACTTCACCCTTGGCGTTAATCAACTTGTAAGCATGAACACCATTACCGTCCATTTCTCGATAACTGGCCGGCGTTCCCGAGTTCGAATACAACTCGGTCAGGGTACGGGTGGCTTCCGGTACATGAGAGAAGAAGTCGAATCGGCGAGAATCGTCATCTAGGTTAGTCCGCGGATCCGGTTTGAACGCGTGCACCATGTCGGGAAACTTGATCGCGTCGCGGATGAAAAAGGTCGGAAAGTTATTGCCGACCAGGTCCCAGTTGCCGTCAGCCGTGTAAAACTTGGTGGCGAAACCTCGTGGATCACGCAGGGTTTCCGGCGAGTGATTGCCGTGCACCACCGCGGAGAAGCGCACGAATACCGGCGTGCTCTGGCCAGTGGCGAACACCTTGGCCTTGCTCAGGTCACTGAGATCGTTGGTCACGGTGAAGGTGCCATGGGCGCCGGTACCACGGGCGTGAACCACACGCTCGGGAATGCGTTCACGGTCAAAGCGCTGCAGTTTCTGAATCAACTGCACATCCTGCAGCAGCACCGGGCCATTGGCACCGGCGGTCTGCGAGTTCTGATTGTCGCCGACCGCTGCACCGTTATCGCGGGTCAGGGGCGCGGCATTTACGGAGAAGGTCAACAGGCTGGCGGTGAGTACGCCGAGGGTGCGACGACGGGGAAAAGCCCCCAGTCCAAGTGCGGAGTTCATATCAGGATCCTCTGGTTTTTTTGGGCGCATCCAGGTGCGCCAACCCAAGGCTAGAGGCCTGCGGCGTCGAACATAAATAGAAAGAACATAACGCCACGATTGAGAAAATTGGCTTTTCGATCAGCGAGTTACAGTATATTTCGCGCGCGATTGCTGGCACTTTGCAAACTAATCGTCGATTGATGTGTCGATAAAAACGGGCATTGTAAGAAGGTGTTTCGCGCAGGACGCGTTTTGCTGATTTACACTGCGTACACCAAACTCATCTGTAACAAGGAAATAACTATGGGCGTGCTAAGCGAGTTCAAGGCCTTCGCGGTCAAAGGCAATGTGGTCGACATGGCCGTCGGTATCATCATCGGTGCTGCCTTCGGCAAGATTGTTTCGTCGTTTGTCGGTGACGTCATCATGCCGCCAATCGGCCTGTTGATCGGTGGGGTCGACTTCAGTGATCTGGCCGTCACGCTCAAGGCCGCCGAAGGCAATGCGCCTGCAGTGGTGCTGGCCTACGGCAAATTCCTGCAGACCGTTCTGGACTTCGTGATCGTCGCGTTCGCCATTTTCATGGGTGTCAAAGCGATCAACCGCCTCAAGCGCGAAGAGGCCGTGGCCCCTACCCTGCCACCGGTTCCGACCAAGGAAGAAGAGTTGCTGGGCGAGATCCGCGACTTGCTCAAGGCCCAGAACACCCGGCCCTGAATGCAGTGCACGATAGAAACAACGGCGCCTTCGAGGCGCCGTTTGTTTACCAGTAATTCTCCACAGCCACCTGACCGGGCCTGCGGGTCAGGCTAAGGCTCATGTGGCGTTTTTTCAGCAGCGCGCGCGTGTCATCGATCATCTGTGGATTGCCGCACAGCATGACGCGCGAGTGCTCCGCCGACAGCTCCACACCCGCGGCGCGCTCCAGTTCACCATTTTCAATCAAGGTAGTGATGCGCCCGTGCAATGCGTCAGGATGCGCTTCACGCGTCACCGTCGTGATGAACTGCAATTTGTGCGCATGTTCGCTGAGGTATTCACGCTGCGTGAGTCCGGCAATCAACGACTGATAGGCCAACTCCCGCGCCTCGCGCACGCTGTACACCAGAATGATTCGCTCGAATTTTTCCCAGACTTCGAAGTCCTGCAAAATCGACAGAAACGGCGCCACCCCGGTGCCTGTGGATAACAGCCATAGATCGCGCCCATCGACGAAACGGTCCAGTGTCAGGTAGCCGAAAGCCTGGCGATCTACCAGCAAGGTGTCGCCGACCTGCAGCCGACTCAGCTCACTGGTGAACTCCCCGCCCGGCACGACGATGGAAAAGAACTCGAGAAACTCGTCAAAAGGCGACGACACCATCGAATAGGCACGCCACACGATGCTGCCATCGGCTTTGGTCACACCGAGCCTGGCGAACTGCCCGGCGCGGAAACGGAACCCTGCATCCCGGCTGGTACGCAAGGTAAACAGGCTTGGGGTCAAGGGTTGAACATCAAGCAACGTCTGCGTGGTGTATTTCTCGGCACTGGCGGTCATGGGGCACTCCATTGAACGATTGCTGCCAGTGTCGCGCATATTGGTCGCCTTAAACACCGACGATGAGTAATGGCATTCAGCTACTCCTCACCTAAATGAATAGCAACTGAACTCATCAAATAAAATTAAATGTAAAACTGAAATTTAGGATGACGACCTGAATACTAAACCCGTCATTCGCTAAGAACCTTTTATAAAAACATTCCCACCATCAATATCGAAAAAATTTAATGCCCCTTGTATGAAACGTCCTACACTCCGTTGCGTGCCGGATCTTTTGGATCCATTTGCACCCCCCCCCGGTAATACCAATGGAGATTCTGTAATGGAAACGTGGAAGGAGTCGCAGTTAAAGCAACTGACTTTCGCCAGGGATATAGACGCTGCTTATACGATTCTGTTGAGATTCGCCGAAAACCTGGGCTTTAACTTTTGTGCCATTTCGGTTACTTCACCCAATCGGGAACTACGTCTTGATCCCTTGCAAATCAACAACTACCCCAAAGAATGGAACGCACAATATGATCAGAAACATTACAGTAAAATCGACCCACTGATAGCACACTGTAATCACTCAATGATGCCCATCGTCTGGAGCGAATCGGTATTCGCAGAAAAGCCTCAGCTTTGGCAGGGTTTGCAGCAATATGGACTGCAATATGGCTGGTCACAGTCGTTCCACCATGAGCAAAGCGGTTTGTGCAGCATTATCAGCCTGGCGCGCAAGCATTGCCCCATCAGTCCTCTGGAGTTGTATGAACATTTTGGTTATATGTTCTTCGCCACCAGTCACCTGAGTGAACTGTTCGCCCGGACGCTGCCGCCCCAATCTCTCAAGCCCCGCCAACCGCACCTGTCGCCCCGCGAACTGGAGGTTCTGCAATTATCAGCCGGCGGCAAGACCGCTTATGAGATTTCGAAAATCCTCAGCCTGAGCGAACGCACCGTGAACTACCACGTGCAGAACGTCATCGAGAAACTCAACGTCTGCAACAAGATTTCCGCTGTCATCGCGGCCGCCAGAGCCGGCATCATCTAATCAAGCAGTCTTGCGTCCCCTATAAAACGTGCAGGTAATAACCAAGAAAAAAACGTACCATTCGCGACCCTCCTGAGTGATGACGTGAACGTTCGGCGTTGCAGTACACTCGGTCGGTGCCGCAGCACAATGTCAGGGCTGTGGAACACCCCGTTGATTACCCTGAGTTCCCGCCCCATGCCTTTGCTTGATACGCCCTTTGCCCAACTCGACCTGATCCGCCAGCCCGAACAGCAGAACGAACCGCTGCAAGCCTTCGATGCCGCTGACGAGTACCTGCTTAACCATTTGGCGGCGCAGCAACCGGCGGCGGACACGCACGTGTTGGTGCTCAACGACAGCTTCGGTGCGTTGGCTGCCAGTTTGTCAGGCAAGGTCAGGGTCAGTAGCAGCGGTGACTCGTTTCTGGGTTTCCAGGGCCTGGAAAAGAACCTGCTGCGCAATGGGCAGGCGTTTGACGCTGTTCGCGGGATCCCCGCGAGCGAGCCATTGGTCGGACCGTTTGATCGGGTGCTGATCCGCGTGCCGAAAACCCTTGCACTGCTGGAAGAACAACTGATCCGCTTGCAGGGGCAACTCGCGCCCGGCGCTGAAGTCGTCGCAGCGGCCATGGTCAAACACCTGCCACGCGCCGCCGGTGATCTGCTTGAACGCTACATTGGTCCGGTGCAAGCCTCACTGGCGGTGAAAAAGGCTCGCTTGTTGATCGCCACGCCTGAAGCAACCCCCCCGGCCGTCTCGCCCTACCCGTCACGCTATCGCCTCGACGAGCCACCGATCGAGTTGCTCAACCACGCCAACGTGTTCTGCCGCGAAGGCCTGGACATCGGCACGCGTGCGTTCCTGCCGCACCTACCGAAAAACCTGGGCAGCGCCCGAGTCGCCGATCTGGGCTGTGGCAACGGTGTACTGGCAATCGCGAGTGCCCTGCAAAACCCTGATGCGCATTACACGCTGGTCGACGAGTCGTTCATGGCGGTGCAATCGGCTACGGAAAACTGGCGTGCAGCGCTGGGCGATCGCGAAGTGATCGTGCGAGCCGGCGACGGTCTGGCCGGACAGGAAGCGCAGTCGCTGGATGTGGTGCTGTGCAATCCGCCGTTTCATCAGCAGCAGGTGGTGGGCGATTTCCTCGCCTGGCGCATGTTCCAGCAGGCGCGTGAAGCGTTGGTGGTGGGTGGCGCGCTGTACATCGTCGGCAACCGTCATCTGGGTTACCACAGCAAACTGGCGCGGCTGTTCCGCGGCGTCGAGCAAGTGGCCGCCACACCGAAATTCGTCATTCTTAAAGCGCGCAAGTAAACCTCAAGGCAAAAAAAACCCTCCGTGAGGAGGGTTGCAAAGCCGTACCCGAAGGCGCCGGGACGGGGATGATTCAGTGCGTGGTCAGGCCTGCCGCGTTCATGAACAGGCGCATCAGGCTGGCGGCGATAAACAGCACGCCGACGCTACCGACCCAGATCAAGGCCAACCAGCCGAGCCGCTGCCACAGCGGTTTTTTTTCGGCTTCTTCAATGTCGTGCAGGGAATGTTTGCCGGTCATTGTTTCGATCCTCATCAGTCAGATCAATGGCGCCGTTGCCGACACCATCGCGAGCAGGCTCGCTGCCAAAGGGTTTCGCTTAGTGATAACCGTCCTCATGGGTGACCTTGCCGCGGAACACGTAGTAGCTCCAGAAGGTGTAACCCAGGATGAACGGAATGATGAACAGCGTACCCACCAGCATGAAGCCCTGACTTTGCGGCGGTGCGGCGGCGTCCCAGATCGAGATCGACGGCGGCACGATATTCGGCCACAGGCTGATGCCCAGACCGCTGTAGCCGAGGAAGATCAGTACCAGGGTCAGCAGGAACGGCATGTAGTTGGCATTGCGCGCCACGGCGCGGATCAGGCCGTACATTGTCACCAACACCAGAATCGGCACCGGCATGAACCAGAACAGGTTCGGCATGCTGAACCAGCGGGTGGCAATATCCGGATGAGCCAGCGGCGTCCAGATACTGACAATACCGATCACGGCCAGCAGTACGAAAGCCAATGGCCGTGCCAAGTCATGCATCTGTTCCTGGAGCTTGCCTTCGGTTTTCATGATCAGCCAGGTACAGCCGAGCAAGGCATAGGCCACCACCAGCGCGGCGCCGCAGAACATTGTGAACGGCGTCAGCCAGTCCAGTGAACCGCCGGCGAACTGCCGATTGACCACCGGCAAGCCGTCGATGAACGCGCCCAGCGCCACGCCCTGGAAGAACGTCGCCGCCACCGAGCCACCGATAAACGCCTTGTCCCACAGATGGCGCTTGTCGTCCTTGGCCTTGAAACGGAACTCGAACGCCACACCACGGAAGATCAAACCGATCAACATAAAGATCAGCGGCAGGTACAGCGCCGACAACACTACCGAATAGGCCAGCGGGAACGCGCCGAACAACGCCGCGCCGCCCAGTACCAGCCAGGTTTCGTTGCCGTCCCAGACCGGGGCGACGGTGTTCATCATCACGTCACGGTCGACTTTGCCCGGGATGAACGGGAAAAGAATCCCGATACCCAGATCGAAGCCGTCCATGACCACGTACATCATGATGCCGAAGATGATGATCACGGCCCAGATCAGCGGAAGATCAATACCCATGGCTCAAATCTCCTTGGTCAGGCTGGGGGTGTCGTGATCGGCATCGGCCGAATCGTCGGCGGCGGACAAAGGACGCGCCGGCGTACGCTGCTTGCCTGGACCACCGTCCGGCGTCTCGGCGCCTTCGCTGATCTTCGGCCCCTTGCGCACCAGGCGCATCATGTAGCCGAGACCTGCGCCGAACAGGGCGAAATACACCACCACAAACATGATCAGGGTGATGCTCATCTGCATGAAGCTGTGGTTTGAAGACGCATCCGCCGTGCGCATCAGCCCGTAGACCACCCACGGCTGACGGCCGATTTCGGTGGTGAACCAGCCAGCGAGAATCGCGATCAGGCCGGAAGGCCCCATCCACAAGGCCAGATAGAGGAACGGCCGTGAGGTGTAGAGCGTGTCGCGCTTACGCAGCCACAGGCTCCACAGACCGGTGAAGATCATCAGGAAACCAAGGCCGACCATGATCCGGAACGACCAGAACACGATGGTCGAATTCGGCCGGTCTTCCGGCGGGAATTCCTTGAGCGCCGGGACCTGTTTGTCCAGCGAGTGAGTGAGGATCAGACTGCCGAGGTACGGGATCTCCACGGCGAATTTGGTTTTCTCTTCTTTCATGTCCGGCCAGCCGAACAGGATCAGCGGCGTCGCTTCGTCGCCTTTGTTTTCCCAGTGACCTTCGATCGCGGCGATTTTCGCCGGCTGATGTTCGAGGGTGTTGAGGCCATGGAAGTCGCCGATGACTGCCTGGATCGGCGCGACGATCAGCGCCATCCACATCGCCATCGACAGCATCGTGCGGATCGCCGGGTTGTCCTTGCCGCGCAGCAAGTGCCAGGCCGCCGAAGAGCCGACGAAGAACGCCGTGGCGACAAACGCAGCCGTGGCCATGTGCATCAGGCGATACGGGAACGATGGGTTGAAGATGATCGCCAGCCAATCGGTGGGGATTACCTGACCGTTGACGATCTCGAAGCCCTGCGGAGTTTGCATCCAGCTATTGGACGCGAGAATCCAGAACGTCGAAATCAGCGTGCCGATGGCCACCATGACCGTGGAAAAGAAGTGCAGCCCACGTCCGACCTTATTCCAGCCAAACAGCATCACCCCGAGGAAACCGGCCTCAAGGAAGAATGCCGTGAGCACTTCATAGGTCAGCAACGGCCCGGTGACGGCGCCGGCGAAGTCCGAGAAGCGACTCCAGTTGGTGCCGAACTGGTAGGCCATGACGAGCCCCGAGACCACGCCCATGCCGAAGTTGACGGCAAAGATCTTCGACCAGAAATGGTAGAGATCACGGTAGGTGTCATTACGGGTTTTTAGCCACAAGCCTTCGAGCACCGCGAGGTAACTCGCCAGGCCGATGGTGATGGCCGGGAACAGGATGTGGAACGAGATGGTGAACGCGAACTGAATTCGGGCGAGATCGAGTGCCTCTAAACCGAACATAAGTCTTCCTCTGTCAGGTAATACCGGCGTCCGGGCTTGTGGCCCCTGCGCCTACTGCCCCCACGGATATGGAGTGCGGCGAATTCTGATTCGTTCTTTTTAAACAACCATCGCAACGCAGGGAGTCTGGTCAACGCGCCACCAGAGCATCGCCCAGGAGGGTCTTGATCTGGATCAAGCAACGTTGAAAGAGTAGTCCCATTTCCGACGAAGAACTGCGTGGTCGTTTGCCGCGTGACAAGTTGCCTCATCGGCGCGGCGATGCTCTGCAATGGATTTCTTGCGGCGAGCTTGAGGAAATCGATGTCTGCCTAACTAAATTTTTTGTCATAGCAACTTCCTGTTACAGACTGGTGATAACCTCGCGATTCGCCTCGAGCCAGACCTGCCTTCAGATGCCCAGCCAAGCGCCCCTGCTGTTACGTCACCATCGTCCGTTTCTCGCTTTCTGGTTCGCGCGGATCTTCACCGCCAGCGGCTTTCAGATGCTCACTGTGGCAATTGGCTGGAACCTCTACCAATTGACCGGCAACGTCCTCGATCTGGGTCTGGTCGGCCTGGTCGAATTCGCCCCGCGTGTGCTGTTCATGTTGCACACCGGGCATGTCGCCGACCGCTATGACCGACGCAAAGTCGCGGCGATCTGTCAGTCGTTGCAGGCATTGATCGCCCTGGCGCTGGCCATCGGCAGCGCCACCGATCACGTCACCCGCGAGATGATCTTCATCCTCGCCTTCCTGCTCGGCGCGGCGCGTTCGTTCGAGATGCCGACCACCCAGGCACTGCTGCCGAGTATTGTGCCCAGCGCACTGTTCCCACGGGCGGTGGCAGCGGCACAATCGGCGCAACAGTCGGCAACCATCGTCGCCCCGGCGCTGGGCGGCTTGCTCTACGCGTTCGGCAGCGTCTGGGTGTATGGCCCGACCGTGCTGCTGTATGTCATTGCCTGCACCTTGATGCTCAACCTGCCCGCGCGGCAAACACCACTGAACAAAGGCAAAGCCACGCTGGATTCGTTGCTGGCGGGGATTCGCTTCATTCGCAGCCGCCCGGACATTCTCGGGGCGATTTCGCTGGATTTGTTTGCGGTACTCCTCGGCGGCGCCACGGCGTTGTTGCCGGTATTCGCCAAGGACATCCTGCTGACCGGGCCATGGGGCCTCGGCCTGCTACGTTCGGCACCGGCGGTCGGCGCACTGGGGATGTCGCTGTTCCTCGCCCGATTTGCCGTAGAACGCAACGTTGGCCGGATAATGTTCACGGCGGTCGGCGTATTCGGCGTTGCCACCATCGCCTTCGGCCTGTCGACCTCGTTCTGGTTCTCGCTGGCGGTGCTGGTGGTACTCGGCGCGGCGGACATGATCAGCATGGTCATCCGCGCCTCTTTCGTACAATTGGAAACCCCCGACGAAATGCGCGGCCGGGTCAGCGCGGTGAACGGGCTGTTTATCGGCGCTTCCAATCAGTTGGGCGAATTCGAATCCGGCGTCACCGCCCACTGGTTCGGCACCGTGCCGGCGGTGGTGATGGGCGGGATCGGTACGCTGGTGGTGACGGGGACATGGATCAAGTTGTTTCCGACGCTGGCTAACCGGGATCGCATGCATGTGCCGGAGGAGGAGGTGAAGGTCTGACAACCTCCAAAACACAAAATAACTGAAAAGGTGCGGTACATAGTTACCGCACCGAGTGTAATGTATCGCCTTACACTCCAGCCCATGATCAAATCCTTTCAGCACAAAGGCCTTCGAGGCTTCTATGAAACAGGTTCGACTCGCGGGATTCGTGCCGACCACGCAAAACGGCTGTCGCGCATGCTGCAGTTCATGGATCGCGCTACGATTCCCGCAGATCTAGACCTTCCGGGTTGGCGCCTGCATCGATTGAAAAGTGAACTGACGGAGTACTGGTCGCTGAGCGTTTCAGGCAACTGGCGAGTGATCTTTCGTTTGTCGGTTCGGATATCGAACTGGTCGATTATCTGGATTACCACTGACAGGAGGCAGGCTCATGCCCATGCACAACCCGCCACACCCCGGCGAAACCCTGCTGATGGATGTTTTGCCCGAGCTTGGCATCAGCGTGACCGAATTGGCCCGACACTTGGGCTTCGCGCGCCCACATCTTTCCCGTGTACTACACGGACATGCGCCAATCAGCCCGGATCTGGCTGTGCGTCTTGAGCGTGCTGGCATTGGCAAGGCGCGTGTGTGGCTAGGCGTACAAACCGACTACGATCTGTGGCAAGCGGAGCATCGGGAGCAACCGGTTATCGAACTGATCGCTGTCCACGCCTGACACCTCCAGCCACTACAACTCCCCCGCCACTTTCACCCGCAAGGCCTTGCCGCCGAGTTGCTCGACCAGCGTCAAGGCAAACTCCAGCGCAGCGCTGGAACCTTGCGCGGTGATGCAATTGCCGTCGACCACCACCGGTTGATCAACAAACGTACAGCCCGAGAGTTGATGGCTGGCGCTGGGCAAACAGGTCATGCGTCGTTGACGCAGCACTCCAAAGGTTTGCAGGGCGACGGCCGGGGATTCGGCGATGGCGGCGAACAGGCGTCCGGCGCTGGCTTGATCCTTGAGCAGTTGTTGCAGCGGTTGATGTGCGGCCAGATGTTGTGAACCGACAACACCGCCGGGCAGTACGATCAGGTCGAAGGTTTGCGCCAGCACATCGACCAGCATGCCGTCGGCGGTCAGGCGTGTACCACGCGCGCAGGTCAGCATGCGTCGTCCTTCAATACTGGCGGCGACCACTTCGATGCCGGCGCGGCGCAGCACGTCGATCAGGGTCACGCTTTGCAGATCATCGATGCCCTCGGCGAGGGTAATCAGGGCTCTAAAGGTCATGGGCGCTATCCGCTGGGTGATACTTGAAGCGTAGTCAGCTTCACCCGGATCGCGCTGCAACAGCCGTTACTTGATGTAAAGCTGGGTCGACATCGTATTGCGTGGCGCGTTGATCGAGGTGTTGCTGAAGGTGAAGGTACCTTCCTGTTTGCCCGCCAGATCGAAGGTATAAAGAGAACCGACGGTGCTACGGCCCGGACTGCACTCGGTCAGGTTGCCATTATCAAAGGCACATACCGGCGCTCGGGTGCCGTTCACTTCGAAACCATCCAGCGTGGCATGCGGCTGGCTCTGGCCGTATCCGACTTCCAGTACATAGACTTTGATGCTCGGCCCGTTGTGATTGCATTGGGTCTGTGTCTGCCCATCACCAATGTCTTCCAGGCCACAGGCCGGCGATTGCACCTTGATCACTTTCACTTGGGTCAACGGCTCCGCCGAGGCCGCCAACGCTAACGGCGTCACGGCCATCAGTGCTGCAATCAAACCCGAACCCTTCATCCAGCACCTGCTCATGCGCTTCCCGTCCCGAAAAAATCAGCGCGCAGTATGGCGCAGTTGGCTTCAAGGCAAAACTTCGCCGACGATCGACACCAACAACCGCCATATTCCTCACGCTGCTGGTATGATGCGCGGCTTTTTCCGGCCCACCACAATTTTCCAGGCGCTTGCGATGGTCTGTGCTTTGCTGTTGAGGTCGATACATTCACGGCGCCACGCGCGCCACGGGGAGCAGACATGCTGGAAAGGCTGTTTCAACTCAAGGCACACAACACCAACGTGCGCACCGAGATTCTGGCGGGCATCACGACTTTCTTGGCCATGGCCTACATTCTGTTCGTCAATCCGAGCATTCTCGGCGAGACCGGCATGGACAAGGGTGCGGTGTTTGTCGCCACCTGTCTGGCGGCTGCGATCGGTTCGACGATCATGGGCCTGATCGCCAACTACCCGATCGCCCTTGCGCCGGGCATGGGTCTGAACGCCTTCTTCACCTACACCGTCGTCCTGCACATGGGCCACACCTGGCAAGTGGCGCTGGGTGCGGTATTCATCTCGGCCGTGTGCTTCTTCCTGCTGTCGATCTTCCGCATCCGTGAATGGATCATAAACAGCATCCCGCTGCCGCTGCGCTCGGCGATTGCTGCCGGTATCGGCCTGTTCCTGGCACTGATCGCCCTGCACAACGCTGGCATCGTGGTCAGCAACCCGGCGACCATGGTCGGCCTCGGTGACTTGAAAGCCCCGGCACCGATCCTCGCCACCCTCGGCTTTGCCCTGATCGTTGCCCTCGAAGCGCTGAAAGTGCGCGGTGCAGTACTGATCGGCATTCTGGCAGTGACCATCATTTCCATCGCCATGGGCGTCACCCCGTTCAACGGCGTGACCTCGATGCCACCTTCGCTGGCGCCGACCTTCATGCAACTGGACATCAAAGGCGCACTGGACATCGGTCTGGTCAGCGTGATTTTCGCGTTCCTGTTCGTCGACCTCTTCGACAACTCCGGCACCCTGATCGGCGTCGCCAAGCGCGCCGGCCTGATGGGCAAGGACGGCCACATGCCGAAAATGGGCCGCGCACTGATCGCCGACAGCACCGCGGCCATGGCCGGTTCGTTGCTGGGTACGTCGACCACCACCAGTTACATCGAATCTGCTGCCGGCGTGAGTGCGGGCGGGCGTACCGGTCTCACCGCCATCGTCGTGGCGATTCTGTTCCTGCTGGCACTGTTCTTCTCGCCACTGGCGGCCAGCGTTCCGGCCTTCGCCACCGCGCCGGCACTGCTGTTCGTCGCCGTATTGATGACTTCCGGTCTGGCGGAAATAGACTGGGACGACATCACCGTCGCCGCGCCGGTCGTGGTCACCGCGCTAGCCATGCCGTTCACTTATTCGATCGCCAACGGCATCGCGTTCGGTTTCATCGCCTGGACCGTGATCAAGTTGCTGTCCGGCCGCGCTCGTGAGCTGAACCCGGCGCTGGTGATTCTGTCGATTCTGTTTGTGATCAAGTTGGGTTGGTTCAACGCATGACATTCGATTCCCAGGCTTACGCCGAGCAACTTGAAGCCAAGGTCACGCGTTTGCGTGATCTGCTGGCGCCGTTCGATGCCCCCGAGCCGACCGTGTTCGACTCGCCGCTGCAGAACTTCCGTCTGCGCGCCGAATTCCGCCTGTGGCGCGAGGGCGGCGAGCGGCATTACGCGATGTTCTCACAGGACGACAAACGCACGCCGATCCTGATCGAAGCGTTCCCGATTGCCAGCCTGCGCATCAACCAGTTGATGCCGCAATTAAAGGCTGCCTGGCAGGCCAGTTCGGCGCTGAGCCACAAGCTGTTTCAAGTGGAGTTTCTGACCACACTGTCTGGCGATGCGATGATCACCCTGTGCTATCACCGCCCGCTGGACGAACACTGGCATACTGCGGCGACGAAGTTGGCGGCGGATCTCGGCGTCAGCATTATTGGTCGCTCGAAGGGTAAACGCGAAGTGCTTGGCCTCGATTACGTGGTCGAGAAACTCGACGTCGGCGGTCGCACCTTCAGCTATCGCCAGCCGGAAGGCGCGTTCACCCAGCCGAACGGCACGGTGAACCAGAAGATGCTCAACTGGGCGTACGAAGCACTCGGTGACCGCACTGACGACTTGCTGGAGCTGTATTGCGGTAACGGTAACTTCACCCTGCCGCTCGCGACTCGCGTGCGCAAAGTGCTGGCTACCGAAATCAGCAAAACCTCGGTCAACGCGGCATTGAGCAACCTCAGCGAAAACGCTGTGGATAACGTCACTCTGGTGCGTTTGTCTGCCGAAGAACTGACCGAAGCGCTCAACGAAGTGCGCCCGTTCCGTCGCCTGCAAGGCATCGACCTGAAGAGCTATGAGTTCGGCAGCGTCTTCGTCGACCCGCCGCGCGCCGGCATGGACCCGGACACCTGCGAGCTGACCCGCCGCTTCGACAACATCCTGTACATCTCCTGCAACCCGGAAACCCTGGCGGCCAACATCGCCCAGTTGCACGACACGCACCGTATTACCCAGTGCGCGTTGTTTGACCAGTTCCCGTGGACGCATCACATGGAATCGGGTGTGTTGCTGACCCGGCGTTGATTACGGGACAGCAGATACGAAAAAGCCGTCGTGATTGACGGCTTTTTTGTGGGCGCTCACTAAGCGGGATCGACCTTACGCGGACGCCCGCCCTTTTTGCCATTCGCCCGCGCGGCTGCAGACTTTGCCGCGCTGCTCTGACGGCCGTTGCGCGAAGCAACGGCAGAAGCGGCCATGGCCAATAGTGATGGGCTCGCCGAAATCATCCCAGAAATGGAAACGTCGAGGTCTTTACCCTCGTGACAAAGCGCAGTGCCCGCGAAGCCGACTGTCAGGCTTTCATAGTCCGCTGCGTTGAATCCGTCGAACTCTGGATAACGATCCACCGGTAGCAACACACCGCTGCCGTCTTCAAAACGGATGATCAGGGATGGTTTCTCAAAGGTTACGGAGACAGCCTGCAAGCTATTCGTCCGGCGTGCTTGCCCTTGCACGATGGCGACGTCGATCATCTCCTCCGTGAGGGGACGACGTGCGGATGGCTTGGCTTTGATGACCTTCATAAATCGATTTCCACTCCTTCCAATGCGTCTATCAATGTCAGAAGAGTTTTGCCCTCGTCTGGCAGATAACGCGCCGATCCCACTCTGTATGTCGTGTCAGTGACGAGTTTCATCCCCAACATTTCGTTTGAATGGCTGTCCCACAATTGATTGTCGAGACAGACAGTTTGCAATTTCGACCACCAGATCCCGCGTGCTCGTCGCAGATGAGCAGGCTGCTCAAGGGATCGACACAAGCCTTCCACCACGGCCAAGGGTGGTCGACGAGAAAGCGGCACGACGTCCCAAAGCTCAATATCGTTGTGCCAGAAACTGGACTGTAATCGGGCACTCCAACTGCCCGCATTCACGTGAACGTGTGGTGGGCAATGTTCATCTCGCAGCATGATGACAATCGACAATCCTTTGTAGCTGCACACCTTCATGCTAACCCATCCGTTAGGTTAAAAAGTTTCAGGATTTGAGATTCCTTTCAAATCCGACGACTGGTGATCAAGCACATGACGTTTCACCGCATTTGAGGCTAGCGTCGGAACGGGTCATGAGTCGGTCAATCTCCGGTAAAAAACGTAAGCAAAGCTGTCGTCATATCTCGATCAATATTGCTTCTGTGCGATCACCGAACATAAAACGCCACGTCCATTTTTGTTCAATTGACCATGGTAACCATCTAGTACATTTTATCTCCACAGGCTGAAATCCTCGGCCAAAGCCAAAAACAATAAGTGGAGTTACCCCTCATGCCCCCTATCGTTCTGGTGCTCAATGGCCCGAACCTGAACCTGCTTGGCACTCGTGAGCCGGCGACTTACGGTCACGAAACCCTTGCGGACATCTCGGCTCTGTGCGGTCGCGCTGCCGAAGAATTCGGCCTGGCCGTGGAGTTTCGCCAGACCAATCACGAAGGCGAACTGCTCGACTGGATTCACGCTGCCCGTGGCCGTTGCGCCGGGATCGTGATCAATCCGGCCGCGTGGACGCACACTTCGGTGGCGATTCGCGATGCGCTGGTGGCCAGTGAGTTACCGGTGATCGAAGTGCACCTGTCCAACGTCCACGCCCGCGAGCCGTTCCGTCATCACTCGTTTGTCTCGGCGATTGCCACAGCGGTAATGGCCGGTTTTGGCAGTCACGGCTATCGACTGGCACTGGAACATTTCAGCCAGCGGCTGAAGGGGTAACTCGCATGTCTCGCTCTAACGTGATACTCGCCGGGCTGATCGGCGCCGGCATTCAGGCCTCGCGCACACCCGCGCTGCATGAGCACGAAGGTGATGCCCAAGGCCTGCGTTATCTGTACCGACTGATCGATCTCGATCAACTGAAAATGGACAGCACCGCCCTGCCCGACCTGCTGCTGGCGGCCGAGCGGATGAACTACACCGGATTGAACATCACCTTCCCGTGCAAGCAGGCGATCATCCCGCTGCTCGATGAGTTGTCGCCGGAAGCCGAAGGCATCGGCGCGGTGAACACGGTGGTACTGAAGGACGGCAAGCGTGTTGGCCATAACACCGACTGTCTCGGTTTCGCTGAGGGTTTTCGCCGGGGGCTGAAGGACGCTGCCCGCGAGCGCGTAGTCCAGATGGGCGCGGGTGGCGCGGGTGCAGCAGTGGCCCACGCATTGTTGAGCGAAGGCGTACGGCAACTGAGCATTTTCGATGTCGACCGTGAGCGCGCCGAGAGTCTGGCGAACAATCTCAATCAGCATTTCGGCTCGGGTCGCGCCGTGGCCGGGCAAGATCTACCGAGTACGCTGAATCAGGCCGACGGGCTGGTGAATACCACGCCAATGGGCATGGCCAAACTGCCGGGCATGCCGGTGCCGGTCGAGCTGCTGCGCAAGGAATTGTGGGTGGCGGAGATTGTGTATTTCCCGCTGGAAACCGAACTGCTGCGCAACGCCCGCGCGCTGGGTTGCCGGACGCTGGATGGGGGCAACATGGCGGTGTTTCAGGCGGTGAAGGCGTTTGAATTGTTTAGCGGCGTGGTGCCGGATGCGCAGCGGATGCTCGCGCATTTTCAAAGCATGAATGGCTGAATTCTTTCCCCCTGTGGGAGCGAGCCCGCTCGCGAAGGCGTACGGCCAGCCAATACATCTGTTGACTGACACACCGCTTTCGCGAGCAGGCTCGCTCCCACAGGGGAATGTGTCAGGCCTGCAGGTAACGCAACACCGATTCGCAAATCATCTCGCGATGCCGCTGCTTGATGCTTTCATCCGGCAGATCGATCTGAAAGATCTCGCCAAACGTGTGCCGGTTCGACACGCGATAGAAGCAGAAAGAACTGATCAGCAAATGCACATCCAGCGCATCCAGCCCCACACGGAAAACACCTTCAGCAGCACCACGACGCAGAATCTCGCCGAGTGAATCGAGGATGGTGTTGTTCATCGCCTTGATCGCATCGGAACGCTTCACGTATTCGGCGTTATGGATGTTTTCGATGCTGACGATGCGCACGAAATCGACGTTGCGGTCGTGGTGATCGAAGGTGAATTCCACCAGACGCCGAATCGCCTCTACCGGCGCCAGCTCGGCCAGGTGCAGACGGTTTTCGGTGCTGCGGATGTCACCGTAAAGCTTTTCCAGCACCTCGACGTACAACTGCTCCTTACTGCCGAAGTAGTAATAGATCATGCGTTTGGAGGTGTGGATTCGCTCGGCGATCGCATCGACGCGAGCACCGGACAAGCCTTGCTGGACGAACTCGACGATCGCCTCCTGCAAGATGTTCTCGCGGGTCTTTTCCGGGTTGTTCTTGCGACTCTTGCGCGGCTCTACAGTGGAAACTTCAGGAGCTGCGGAAAGTTCTGTATTCATCGTCATTGCGGGCTCACGGCCATCACTGCACAGGCGGCGATTATGGGCTGCGCAGCACAGTGAAGGAAGCCGCGCGGCCCGTGTTTAATCCCGCGTTTACGAATTTCCTACAACTTCGCCTGGCGCACGGCGCCACTGCGTGATTTGGCCATTGCCGCCAGACGCACCGCGACGTTCGCCGCGCCATACCCGGCATAGCCGTTCTTACGCTGGATGATCTCGAAGAAGAAGCGCCCTTCAAACGGTTCGGTGTAGACGTGGAACAGCTCACCGCCCTGCGCATCACGGTCGTACAGAACGTTGTAATACGCCAGTTCACTGAGAAACTCGTCGTCAAAATCGAAGCGCGCGGCAAGGTCGTCGTAATAGTTGAGCGGAATATCCAGCAGCGGCACGCCGGCTTCTTTGGCGCGACTGACTTCGGCGAAGATGTCGTCACAATCGAAGGCGATGTGGTGCACACCGGAGCCGCGATAACTTGACAGCGCGTGGGAGATGGCGGTGTTGCGGTTCTCGGAGATGTTCAGCGGCAAGCGGATCGAACTGTCGCGGCTACGCAAGGCGCGGCTCTTCACCAGACCATACGGATCAGGCAGCACCACTTCATCGTCCGCCTCGAAATCCAGCAGGCTCTTGTAGAACAGCACCCAACTGTCGAGGCTGTCGGCCGGCAACGCCATGGCCATGTGGTCGATGCGTTTGAGACCGCCACGGGCGGGAGCATCTGCCAGCAGATTGAAGTCGGTGCCATAAACGTCGGCCTGCTCATCCACCAGATAAATCAGGCTGCCGTCCGGCGCGCGCACCGCCGCCAGTTCCAGTTCGTTGGGGCCGACCAGTCCACGATAGGGCTGACCTTTGTAAGCGACGGCGCGTGCCAATGCACTGGCGCTGTCCTTGACCCGCACAGCCGTGGCACACAGCGACGGGCCGTGAGCCTCGAAGAAGCTGTGGGCAAAGGAATACGGTTCGGAGTTGAGGATCAGGTTGATGTCGCCCTGACGCAGCAGGCTCACACTCTTGGAACGATGCTGCCCGGCCTTGACGAACCCCAAGCGTTCCAGCCAGTTCGACAGCTTGGCGCCGAGGCTTTCATCAACGGCGAACTCAAGAAATTCGATGCCGTTGTACTCGCTGGCCTTCGGTGTTTCGAAAAGGATTTCGCGATTGGCGACAGGCGTCGCTTCCTGCTCGAGACGCTGGCGGGTCTTCTCTTCCAGATACAGCAGTGAACGTAAACCATCGGCGGCATTGGCCCGTGGCGGCGCGGCGCGGAAGCCATCGTTGAAAATTTCCAGCGACAGCGGCCCGGCGTAACCGCTCTGGATGATCGGCGCGAGGAAACCCGGCAGATCGAATTCGCCCTGTCCCGGGAAGCAACGGAAATGCCGGCTCCACTCCAGCACATCCATGGCCAGGATCGGCGCGTCGGCCATTTGCACAAAGAAAATCTTGTCGCCGGGAATGTCGGCAATGGCGCGGGGATCGCCCTTCAACGACAGCGTATGGAAGCTG
The DNA here is from genome assembly GCF_900187475.1 of Pseudomonas sp. Irchel s3h9. Classification (NCBI taxonomy): domain Bacteria; kingdom Pseudomonadati; phylum Pseudomonadota; class Gammaproteobacteria; order Pseudomonadales; family Pseudomonadaceae; genus Pseudomonas; species Pseudomonas sp. Irchel s3h9. The sequence continues at coordinate 133,992 of NZ_FYDH01000006.1, forward strand.
TCGAGCAACACGCCGAGGCTCGGGTGATCGGCCTGACGCACGATGTCCCAGACCTGTTGATAAGTATTCACGTGACGGCCCCACGCCAGCGCTTCGTAACCAATGCGCAAGCCGCGCGCGCCGGCATGCTCGGCCAGCAGGCGCAGATCATCGACTAGAATTTGCTGATCGCCGACGCTGTCGGCCGAGGCGTTACTGCAGACCAACACCAGGTCGGTGCCCAGCTCCTGCATGAGGTCGAACTTGCGTTCGGCGCGCTCAAGGTTACGCGCCAGGCGATCACGGCGGCAGCCTTCGAAATCGCGGAACGGCTGAAACAGAGTGATGGCGATGCCGAGATCGGCGCACATCTGTTTAATTTCCCGCGGGCTGCCGTCGTAGTACAGGAGGTCGTTTTCGAAAATCTCCACCCCGTCGAACCCGGCGGCGGCGATGGCTTCGAGTTTTTCCGGCAGGGTGCCGCTCAAGGAAACGGTGGCAATGGAACGCTGCATGTTTCAACTCCCGGACTGCGCCGCTTTATCTTTACTGTAGGAGCTGCCGAAGGCTGCGATCGTTTGATCTTTATTGCTGAAAAGCAAAATCAAAAGATCGCAGCCTTCGGCAGCTCCTACACAGGATGATTTTTATAGTGGGGGAAATTATTGGCTGCATCGAACTTGGCAGCAATTTAAAGTGTACTACCCGGTTAGTTTTGCGTGCGATTATCGAACACAATGGCGGTTTGGCGAATTGACGATTTTTCGTCCACTGCCCAACATCGACTGCACATTGAGTCCGGATCTGAACCACCGGTCGCAGCGTGCAAGTAAAAAGCACACCAAATAACAAATCCAAAAACGGGTGGAACACATGATTCCTTCACAGACTTCCCGCATGGCTCCGGCCATGAGCACTGCCACGGGTGGCATCGGCGACAAGATCCGCGGCGCCATGGCTGTCGGCAAGACCCGTTGGGGCATGCTGGCGCTGGTGTTTTTCGCCACTACCCTGAACTACATCGACCGCGCCGCCCTCGGCGTCATGCAGCCCATCCTCGCCAAGGAAATGAGCTGGACGGCGATGGATTACGCCAACATCAACTTCTGGTTTCAGGTCGGCTACGCGATCGGTTTCGTCCTGCAAGGACGCTTGATCGACCGGGTCGGCGTCAAGCGCGTGTTCTTCTGCGCCGTGCTGCTGTGGAGCCTGGCCACCGGTGCCCACGGTCTGGCAACGTCAGCCGTTGGCTTTATGGTCTGCCGGTTTATTCTCGGCCTGACTGAAGCGGCGAACTACCCGGCCTGTGTGAAAACCACGCGCCTGTGGTTCCCGGCCGGCGAACGTGCGGTCGCCACCGGCATCTTCAACGCCGGCACCAACGTCGGTGCGATGTTCACGCCGATGCTGCTGCCACTGGTCCTGCACGTCTGGGGCTGGCAAGCGGCGTTCCTGTGCATGGCGGCGCTGGGCGGGATCTGGCTGTTGTTCTGGGGCTTGAAATACTTCAACCCGGAAGATCACCCGAGCGTGAAACAGTCCGAGCTGGACTACATCCAGCAAGAAGTCGAACCGGAACAGGCCCGCGTGCCGTTCTCGAAAATCCTGCGGATGCGCGGCACCTGGGCCTTCGCCCTCGCCTACTCGCTGACCGCACCGGTGTTCTGGTTCTATCTGTACTGGCTGCCACCGTTCCTCAATCAGCAATACAATCTGGGCATCAACGTCACCCAAATGGGTATTCCGCTGATCATCATCTACGTCACGGCCGACTTCGGTAGCGTCGGTGGCGGCATTCTGTCTTCGTTCCTGATCGGTCGCGGGATGAACTCGATCAAAGCGCGGCTGCTGTCGATGCTCCTGTTTGCTTGCTGCATCATCGGCGTGATCATGGCCGCCGGCTCAGCCAACCTGTGGGTGGCGGTGGCCGCGATTTCTCTGGCAATCGGTGCGCACCAGGCGTGGACAGCAAACATCTGGAGCCTGGTAATGGACTACACGCCCAAGCACATGATGAGCACCGTGTTCGGTTTCGGTGGTATGTGCGCAGCGATCGGCGGGATGTTCATGACCCAGATCGTCGGCCACATCCTCACCGTGACCAACAACAACTACACCGTGTTGTTCACCCTGATTCCGGCGATGTACTTCATTGCGCTGACGTGGATGTACTTCATGGCACCGCGCAAGATTCCTACCGTCACCGAGTAATCTGCCTACACCCGGCTTCCTTGTAGGAGCTGCGGCACGCTGCGATCTTTTGATCTTGATGTTGAAGATCAAAAGATCGCAGCCTCGTTTCACTCGTCAGCTCCTACACAGGGGTTTGCGTATCCCTCAACGGCGGCTCTGCTGCCACGCTGCCGCCAGTCCGCTGCAACAGATCACCGCGATGCCAATGATCGTCGGCAGACTCGGCGTGTGATTGAACAGCAGCCAGCCCAACAACCCGGCAAACACAATCTGGCAATAACCGAACGGCGCCAGCAGTGCTGGAGCGGCATGGCGGAACGCCTGGGTCAGAAACAAATGCGCGGTCATCCCGCAACTGCCCAGCGCCAGCATCAACCCGGCATGGGTCAACGTCGGCACCTGCCAGAAGAACGGCACTAGTGCACTCATCACCAGCGTGTTGCATAACCCGGCAAAGAAGTTGCTGGTGGTCGGGCTGTCCACCTCGGCGAGCTTGCGGGTCAGCAGTTGATAAAAGCAGAAAAACAGCGCCGAGCAGAACGGCAGCAACACCGCCGGAGTAAACAACTCACCGCCGGGGTGGACGATGATCAGCACGCCGATAAAGCCGCAGATCACCGCGATCCATTGACCTCGGGTCACTCGCTCCTTGAGCAGCGGCACCGACAATGCGGTCACCAATACTGGCGCAAGAAAGTTGACCGCCGTGGCTTCCGCCAATGGGATGTACAACAACGCGGTGGTGAAGAACAGGCTGGTGCCGAGCAGGCACAGTGCCCGAACCAATTGCCATAGCGGCTTCTTGGTGCGCAGCACACGCAACCCGGATTGCGGCAGAAAAATCCCTGCCATCAGCAGTGTGTGCACCAGATAACGCGCCCAGACCACCATCACGATCGGATAAAAACCGGACAGGTATTTCGACAATGCGTCGTGACTGGAGAACAGGAAGGTTGCCACGACAATCAGCAAGATCCCCTTGAAGGGTTGGTTGACACCGGAGAGCGGGGTGCTGACAGTCATTGGTTATCCCTGTTTGAACAACAATACGGTGGCGAAGGAGATCGCGCGGCGGTCGCCGATTGGGGACGGCTACGCAGTCCACTGGGAGCAAGCTCCCTCGCCACAAAAAAGACTCACAGTCGCGCCAACAATTCCCGCGTCCTGTCGATCGCCATCTGCGCTCGCTCCAATCCGCTCACGCCCTGCTCCAGCAGTTTTACCGTGGGAATTTCCAGACTCAGTGGAATATTAGTCGGCAGCGCTCGCAGCAACCCGAGCAGATCGTAATCACCCTCGCCGGGAAACCGCCGCTCGTTGCGCGCCTGACGCAAGATCTCGGCCATGTCTGACGGCCTCGGCCCCGCTACATCACATAATTGCGCATAACGCAGACGCGACACTGACACGTCAGCCAGATCCTCCAAGCGTGACGCCGAACGATCAAAGTGGAACGCATCGACCAGCACCGCAGCGTTTTCCCGATCAGCGTTTTCGACAATTCGTAGCGCTTGTTCGAGGTTGCGCGCATCAGTCCAGGGCATGAACTCCAGATGCGGGTGCAGCCGGTAAGGCGCGGCCAGATCGCAAAGCGCCGCAAAGTTATCGGTGAGCCGCTGCTCGTCAGGATCGTTACCGGCGACCAGCAATTCGGTAGCGCCAAATTCCGCACCGACCGTAAGAAGTTTCTCGAAATCGGCGACGACGGTTTGCGGCTTCAATCGCAGGATTTCCACGTCGAGCACGCGGATGCGGGTGTCGCGCAGCCGCTGCAAAGTCTGACGGCGCAATTCAGCATCGGCGACCAAAGGGAAATGATGCTCCTCGGGCGTCGCCGGTTCCAGGCGCAGGCCGACATGGCTGTAACCAGCACGTGCAGCCACTTCGACCATTTGCGGTGGCGACAACTCCAGCACGGTGAGGCTGGCCAGAGACAGGATTCGTTCGTTCATGTTCAAGCCTCAATCAGTGCAGGGGGGCAGGCACGGCCGGTGGCCGCGGCCTCGCGTATGGCTTCGATCAGCGCCAAAGTGCGCGCAGCGTCGGCCGCACTCACCAGCGGCTCGACTTCACGCCGCGCCACGCGGACGAAATGCTGTAACTGCAAGCGTAAAGCGTCGTCACCGCCGGAGGATTCTTCGACCATCAACAAGGGCTCATGCCAACCGGCGTCGACCTGCTCAGCGCCATAGTGCCAACGCTTGAGCTGCGGAATGCTCAACGCTCCGGTAGTCCCGGCCAGCAGATAACAGGGCTGATCGGCCTGACGCGGATACACTGGGTTCTCGCCGGAATCCAGCTCCCAACTCCACGGCGCGGCGACCGCGTCGGAACCGCTCAATGTGCCCAATGTGCCGCCTTCGAATTGCAGCAACACCGCCGCACTGTCTTCGTTGGCGAAACCGCGCACGGCGTTGTCGGTGATCGCTTGCACCGAACGCACTTCACCGCACAGATGCCGTAGCAGGTCGAGGTCGTGGATCAGGTTGGTCAGCAACATTCCGGCGCCCGGTTCGCGGCGCCACGGGATCTCGAAATAGCTGTCGGGTTTGCGCAACTGGAACAACGCAGTGACCGTGGTCAGACGCCCGAGTGCCCCGCTCTGCACCAATTCATGGGCCCGCACGATCAGCGGGTTGTGGCGCCGATGATGGCCGACCAGTACCGGCACGCCGCTGCTTTTGACCGCCGCAACCAGTTCGCGCACTTCATCCAGGTGCACGCCGACCGGTTTTTCCAGCAACACCGGCACACCCGCCGCCAGACAATCGAGCGCCGTGCTGACGTGTTGATTATTCGGATTGGCGACGATCACCGCGTCTGGCCGGATTTGCTCCAGCATCTGACGATGATCAGCGAAATGCCTTACGCCCCATTCGGCCGCAAGCCCTGCTGCTTGCGGCCCAGGATCCGCCACCGCACACAGCGTTGCTTCGTTGAGGGTTTGTAGATGCCGATAATGTTGCTGGCCCATGTTGCCGGCGCCGATCAGGGCAATTCGAAGGGGCGAATTCAAGGTGCGGTCCTTTTGTAATTGTTGTTGGAATATCACTCCAGCAACAATTTAGAACCGAGTTCCACAATCAAACACCCATCCATCCTAAAACCGTGCGAACACCGCACAACTTCGTGAACAACAAAAATCCCCTGTAGGAGTGAGCCTGCTCGCGATAGCGGAGTGTCAGTCGCCGTTAACGTTGGCTGACATACCGCTATCGCGAGCAGGCTCACTCCTACAGGGGGTCTGTGTGAACTCGGATTAGATAAACAGTTCTGAGGCCAGGCTGGCTGCTGATAATTCTTCGGTGAAGGTCAGCAACAGCGGCGCCAGCTCATGCAACCGCGCCCCCGGCATCCGCGCACTTGGCCCGGCAATACTCAGTACACCGATCACCCGACCATCCGTTGGATGCCTCACCACCGCCGCAATCGCCGAAGTCCCCACGGCCGAACTCTCCTCAACCCAGGCATAACCCTGCTCACGAGCCAGACGCAGCCGTTCCAGCAACTCGATATTTGAACGCGGCGCATTCGGCCCGATCCCCACCGGCACCTCCGCCGCCTGCCGCTCGACCAGTGACAGCGCCTCGGCGTCGCTCATGCACGCCAGCCACGCATGCCCGGAGGCGGTGTAGAACAGCGGCGCATCGCGGCCCATGTCCGGGTCATAACGCAGACCGGTGCGCGCGCCTTGTGCCTTGGCAATCCAGGTCTGGCGCTCGCCATCGATCACGCCCAAACGCACCAGTTCGCCGGTTTCCTGCGCCAGTCGGTCGAGTACTGGCTGGACGATATCGGCACCGCAGCTCGACAGGTATTGAAAGCCCATAGCGACCAGTTTGGTCGACAAGTGATAGCGCAACGTTTCCGCATTCTGCCGTACGTAGCCCAACCGAATCAGCTCGGCGAGCAAGCGGTGTGTTGCACTCTTGGGGATATCCAGCTGCTCGGCGAGCGTCTGCATCGGCAGCCCGCGCGGATCACTGGTGAGGCTTTCCAGCACGCTGAAAACCCGTTCGATTTGACTGCCGGCCATGGGGACGTCCAAAGAAATTTTGCTGATTCTAGAAGACATTGACGGCAAAGCGAAATCTGGAACCGGCCGTTCGATAACCGCCCATTTTATGGGTTAAAGGCTTGTCGAGTCGTCACGACACTGGTTATTTTCTGGAATCAAATTCCAAAAATAACTTACTGCCGGAGCGTTGTTTGATGTCTGCCGAACATCCTGATATCAACTGCGACGTATTGGTCGTCGGTTCCGGTGCCGCCGGTTTATCGGCCGCCGTGACTGCCGCGTGGCATGGTTTGAAAGTCATCGTTGTCGAGAAAGATCCGGTATTCGGTGGCGCCACTGCCTGGTCCGGTGGCTGGGCGTGGGTGCCGTGCAATCCACTCGCGCGTCGGGCCGGGATCATCGAAGACATCGAACAACCGCGCACCTATTTGCGCCATGAACTGGGCGAGCACTTCGACCCGGCGATGATCGACGCTTTCCTTGAAGCGGGACCGCGCATGGTCGGGTTTTTCGAGCAACACACTGCGCTGCAATTTGCCGATGGCAATGCCATTGCCGACATTCATGGTGACACGCCGGGTGCTGGCACCGGTGGCCGCTCGGTCATCGCCGCGCCTTACGATGGACGCAAGGTCGGACGCTTGCTCAAGCGCCTTCGTACAACGATGCGCGAAACGTCCTTCATGGGCATGCCGATCATGGCCGGGGCGGATCTGTCGGCGTTCCTCAATCTGACGCGCTCGCTGAAAGCGGCATGGCATGTGACCTGGCGCTTTACTCGACACCTGTTCGACCTCGCCGTGCATGGCCGGGCGATGCAACTGGTCAACGGCGTGGCGCTGGTGGCAAGGCTGGCGAAGTCCGCCGAAGACCTTGGCGTCCTGCTCTGGGAGTCGGCGCCTGTGACGGAACTGCTGCGTGAAGGCTCGCGCGTCTCGGGCGCTGTGGTCAACACAGACAAAGGCCCGATCCGCATTCATGCACGCAAAGCCGTATTGCTCGCCGCCGGTGGTTTTGCCAATGACATCGAGCGACGCAAAGCCCTGTTCCCGCGCACGCCGACCGGTCACGAGCATTGGGCGCTACCACCGCTGGCCGTCAACGGCGATGGTTTGCGCCTGGGCGAAAGCGTCGGTGCACGGGTCAATACCGATGTGGCTTCGCCCGTCGCGTGGGCGCCGGTATCGCAAGTGCCACATTCCGACGGCAGCACCGGCCATTTCCCACACATCATCGAGCGCGGCAAACCCGGGATCATCGGCGTGCTGCGCAACGGCCAGCGCTTCGTCAACGAAGCCAACGGTTATTACGACTACGTCAGTGCCATGGTCGCCGCTGCGCCGGAAGGTGAAGAAGTCGCCTCCTGGCTGATCTGCACGCACGCCTTTCAACGGCGTTATGGCCTGGGCATATCGCGGCCATTTCCGCTGCCAGTGTCAGATTTTATCCGCAGCGGCTATCTGAAAAGCGGCAACAGTATTGAAGAATTAGCCCTCGCCTGCGGCATCGACCCGAGCGGGTTGCGCCAGACTGTGGATAACTACAACCGCCATGCCCGCCATGGAGAAGACCCGTTGTTCGGTCGCGGCGCAACACCCTACAACCGCAAACAGGGTGATCCGGCGAACCTGCCCAACCCCTGCGTTGCCCCAATAGACACCGGCCCGTTCTACGCCGTGAAAGTCCAGCCGGGCTGCTTCGGCACCTTCGCCGGACTCAAGGTCAACCCGCACGCGCAAGTACTGGATACCCACGAACAGCCCATCGTCGGCCTCTACGCAGCCGGTGGCGACATGGCCAGCATCATGGGCGGCCACTACCCGGCGGGCGGTATCAACATCGGCCCGGCGCTGACTTTCGGTTACATCGCCGCCCGGCATATCGCCGGCATGACTGCTTTCGAACAGGAGATCGACCATGCAGCACATCGTTAATGCCCAAGGTTTGAACATGCCGAAACTCGGCCTCGGCACCTGGCCGATGCTCGGCGACGAATGCACTCGCGCCGTGGAGCAAGCACTGGAACTGGGTTATCGACACATCGACACGGCAGCGGCCTACAACAACGAGGACGCCGTCGGACAAGCACTGGCGAATACCCCGACACCGCGCGAGCAGATTCACGTCACCACCAAAGTCTGGTGGGATCAGCTGCAACCCGACGCGATGCGCCATTCCATGGACCGCAGCCTTACCGCGTTGCGCAGCGACTACGTAGACTTGTTCATGATCCACTGGCCCACCACCGACTGGGACCTGCCACGCACCCTCGAGACATTGGCTTCGTTCAAGAAACAGGGGCTGGCACGCAACATCGGCGTGGCGAATTTTCCGCTGCCCTTGCTGCGTAAAGTCGTCGAAGACTATGGGATTGATCTGTCAGCGATTCAGGTCGAATACCACGTCCTGCTCGGCCAAAACGCCCTGCTCGACTACGCCCGCGAACACAACCTGGCGCTGACGGCCTACACCCCGCTGGCGCGCAACAAGGTCTCAGACATCCCGCAGATTCAACAGATCGCCAACAAACATGGCGTGTTGCCGACCCAAGTAGCGTTGAAATGGTTGCTTGATCAACCCAACGTCGCAGCGATTCCCAAGGCCAGCAGCCGGGCCAATCAACTGGCCAACCTCGCATCGCTGCAGGTCGAACTCGACAATGAAGACCGCGCATTAATCGCAGCCCTGTCAAAACGCGAGCGTCAGGTCAGCCCGGATTTCGCCCCGGAGTGGGATGCCTTTGATCGCTGATTGATAATCCAGCGATAGAAATCCTGCGCGGGATTGAATTTGCCGCGTGCCAGACCGTCAATAACAGGCCAGACCTCGTCAACACGAGGCCGGGCCTGTTTGCGTGTGGCCAATAGACGGACGACCGGACTGGCGCCACACTCACACAACAGCAACACTCATCACCACCCGATACACACAGAGGATTCCCACATGCTATGGAAAAAAGGCCGACGCAGTGACAACGTCGTCGATGCCCGTGGTGATGATGCCGGCGGTGGTGGCGGCATGCGCTTCGGCGGCGGCAAAGGCCTGAGCCTGGGGGCCATCCTGCTGATCGTCGGTATCGGCTGGATCACCGGCCAGGACCCAATGCAGATCCTCGGTCAGCTCGCCGGGCAATCCACCCAACAATCGGCGCCAACCTCGCAAACCCGTCAGGCCCCGCCGGCGAACGATGAACAGGCCGAGTTCGTCCGCTCGATCCTCGGCGATACCGAAGATACCTGGGGCTCGATTTTCCAACAGGCTGGTCGCCAATATAAGGACCCGACCCTGGTGCTGTTCAGCAACCGGGTCAACTCCGCCTGCGGTCTGGCAACCTCGGCCACTGGCCCGTTCTATTGCCCGGCGGATCAGAAGGTCTACCTGGACATGGCGTTCTTCCAGGAAATGTCGCAACGCTTCAAAGCGGCCGGCGACTTCGCCCAGGCCTACGTGATCGCGCATGAAGTCGGACATCATGTGCAGACGCTTCTCGGCGTCTCGGCGAAAATTCAGACAGCTCGCCAGCAAGGTCGGCAGATGGAAGGCGACGGCGGTTTGCTGGTGCGTCAGGAATTGCAGGCCGACTGCCTCGCCGGCGTCTGGGCCTACAGTGCGCAGAAGCGTTTGAACTGGCTGGAACCGGGCGATATCGAAGAGGCCTTGAATGCGGCCAACGCCATCGGTGATGATCGCCTGCAACAACAGGGTCAGGGCCGTGTGGTGCCGGACTCGTTCACCCACGGTACGTCGGCGCAAAGGGTGCGCTGGTTCAAAACCGGATTCGCGCAGGGCCAGGTCGGCCAGTGCGATACCTTCGCGGCGAAAAACCTGTAAATGCATAAATGGCTTTTGGCGTTACTGATCGTTGGCAGCACTGCGCAAGCCGCCGGTGTCGATGCGATCAGCCCCGGTCGTTTGCAACTCAAGGCCGGGGAAATGGCGGTCGGCATTGGTCCTGCGCCGGAGAAGATCGAACGGGTGCTGATCGTCATTCATGGCCGGTTGCGCAACTCGGAAACCTATCGCAAAAGCGCCGAGAGCGCCGCCGAGCTGGCGGGACAAAGTGCCCACACGCTGGTAATCGCGCCGCAGTTCCTCAATGAAAGCGATGTCGCGCTGTACTCGCTCCCCGCCACGTTGCTGCGCTGGCAAGGCAACGAGTGGATGGGCGGCGGCTTATCCACAGGGCCGAACCCGTTGAGTTCCTACGCCGCACTTGATGAGATCGTCGGACGGATCAGCGACCGCAAACAGTTTCCCGACGTGAAGCAGATCGTGATCTTCGGTCATTCTGGCGGTGGCCAGGTGGTGCAGCGCTATGCCCTGCTGGCCAAGGATCAGCCTGCGCTGAAGGCCAACGGCATTCGCTTGCGCTATGTCGTGGCCAATCCGTCTTCTTATGCCTACTTCAACGAACAACGGCCGGTGGCGTTCGATCACGCCAAGTGCGCGGGTTTCAATCGCTGGAAGTACGGTCTGTCAGACATGCCGGTGTACGCCGGTGGGCAAACGCCGTTGCAGCTTGAGAGCAGTTACATCAAGCGCGAGGTGATTTATCTGCTTGGACAGCAGGACGTCGATCCCAAGCATCCGGCGTTGGACAAGCGTTGTGAAGCCGAAGCGCAAGGTGCGTATCGCTTGGAGCGTGGGAAATTGTACTTCGGCTATTTGCTGCGTCGGCATCCGGAAGGGGTGAATCAGCGGCTAGTTGAAGTGCCCGGGGTTGGGCATAACGGCGATGGGATGTTGACCTCGCCGGAGGGGCAGAAGGCGTTGTTCGAATAAGTTTTGTGCTGATTGATCTGACGCCATCGCGAGCAGGCTCACTCCTACAGGGGAACGCATTCCAATTGTAGGAGTGAGCCTGCTCGCGAAGAGGCCAGCTCAGGCAGCAAAGATTTCAGGCCAAAAGCATCCGCCGCAATTCGACACAATCCTTCGCATGCCAATCGGCCAACTCGGGCCACGGGTTTTCCGGCAAATTCACCAACACCGTCCGCGCGCCCGCCGCTCGCCCGCAATCCAGATCAAAGCGGTAATCACCGACCATCACCATCTCGCTGGCCGGTACTTCCCAGGCGTCTGCCAGCTTCAGCAACCCACCCGGATGCGGCTTCGGCGGTGCTTCATCACGGCCCAACACATCTTCCACCGCGAAGCAGTCGGCCAAACCAATCGCTTCTAGCGTCACATGCGCCAGTTCCCGCGCGTTGCGGGTGAGGATGCCGAGGCGATAACCGCGTGCGTGCAGATCACGCACCAGCTCCACCGCTCCGGTCGCCGGGGTCGAACCCAGCGCCAGATCCCTTTCGTGTTCCAGCAGCCAGGCGTGTTTCGCCGCTGCTTCATCCGCCGGCAACGCGGCGAGATGAGTGAGGATGTCGTCCTCCGGCGGAATCGCCAGCGCCACGCGAATCGCCGCAAAATCATGCACGGCGACGGTCAGCGTGCCGTCCATATCGAACACCCAGTGCTTCACCTCTTTCAGGCTCATGCCCAATCCTTGCGATGGCGGATCAGGCCTTCCTGCGTCACCGAAGCGACCAGTTGCCCGGCGCGGTTGTACACGCTGCCACGGGAGAATCCACGGGAATTGCCGGCCCACGGACTGTCCATCGCGTAGAGCAACCAGTCATCGGCGCGCAGATCGTTGTGGAACCACAGCGCGTGATCGAGGCTGGCGACCTGCATGTCTTTCTGCCATACCGATTTGCCATGGGGCAGCATCGAGGTGGTCAGCAGACCGAAGTCCGAGGCGTAGGCCAGCAAGTATTTGTGCAGCGCCGGGATATCGGCCAAAGCGCCGTCGGCGCGGAACCATACGTATTTGATCGGATCGGCCGGCTGCGGGTTGTATGGGTCCTTTTCGGTGACCGGGCGTACTTCGATCGGTTTCGGGCACAGCAGTTTTTCACGCATGTGTTCCGGGATCAGGTGCGCGCGTTGCTGGGTCAACTCCAGCTCCGACGGCAGGTTTTCCGGGCCGACCACCACCGGCATCTGGCTCTGGTGCTCGAAGCCTGCCTCGTCGTATTGAAACGAAGCGCTGCAGGTGAAGATCGGATGGCCCTTCTGAATCGCCGTGACGCGGCGAGTGCTGAAACTGCCGCCATCGCGCACGCGATCAACCGAATAGACCACCGGCAACTTGGCATCGCCCGGACGCAGGAAATAGCCGTGCATCGAATGCACATGGCGCGCCTCTTCAACGGTCTGACTGGCCGCCGACAGCGACTGGCCGAGCACCTGGCCACCGAACAACTGACGGAAACCCAGATCCTGGCTACGGCCACGGAACAGGTTTTCTTCGATCGGTTCCAGGGTCAGCAAGTCGACCAGATCTTCCAACACTTGGCTCATTCAGACTCTCCTCACACAAAGCACTATGCCGCGCAGTCTTGGCTGCGGCGGCCGATTCAGATTCTGGCGCGGGCCAATGATATGGCGGCCATTGTAAACGTCCGTGTCGGCTTATCCATGCAAGGTTTGCAGCCATTGTTCCCGAGTAATGCGGTACAGCACATGCCGTCTTAGCGGATGATCGACGGCAAGCTTGGGGTGATCAAAATCATCTTCCGGGGCGTGATGCATGCCGATCGCCTGCATGACTTTCTCTGAGGGCAAATTGGATTGCGCGGTGAAGGAAACGATTTCCTTCAAGGCCAACCGATCAAAGCCGCAACGCAGAGCGGTCCACGCTGCTTCGCTGGCGTAACCCAGGCCCCAATGTTCCTTGGCCAGGCGCCAGCCGATTTCCACTGCTGGAGTGAACGGCGCATCAAAGCCGACCACGCCGAGTCCGGTGAAACCGATAAATTCGCCGCTGTCCTTGCGCTCCAGCGCCCACAGGCCAAAACCGTGCTCGGCGAAATGCCCGCGCACGCGGCCGATCATCGACGCACTTTCCAGTCGGCTCAACGGTGTCGGGAAGTAGCGCATCACTTGAGGATCGGCGCACATCGCGGCAAATGCCGGCAAATCCTCGTCCTGCCACTGACGCATCAGCAAGCGCGCGCTTTCAAGTTCCAGTATCGGCTCCATCATGCCCCTCCGTTTCCATGCCGCAAGTCTACATCGCTGGTAGGATCCTTCACTCTTTCCTACGTTCCTACATGAAACCGCCATGCCACTGCCGCTGATCTACCACGAAGACTACAGCCCCGAGTTTCCGGCGGATCACCGCTTCCCGATGGACAAGTTTCGTCTGCTGCGCGATCACCTGGTCGACAGCGGTCTGACCCGCGACGCCGACCTGCTGCGGCCCGAGATCTGCCCCAACGACATCCTCGCCCTCGCCCATGACCGTGCGTATATCGAACGCTATATGAGCGGCGAGTTGTCCCGCGAAGACCAACGGCGTCTGGGTCTGCCGTGGAACGAAGCCTTGGCGCGGCGCACGGTACGGGCGGTCGGCGGTTCGATTCTGGCGGCGGAAAAAGCCTTGGAACATGGCTTGGCCTGCCACTTGGCCGGCGGCACCCACCATGCGCACTACGACTATCCGGCGGGCTTCTGCATCTTCAATGACCTGGCGATCATCAGCCATTACCTGCTGCAAAGCGGCCGGGTCAATCGCGTGCTGATCTTCGATTGCGACGTGCATCAGGGTGACGGCACCGCGCGGATTCTGCATGACACGCCGGAGGCGATTACGGTTTCCCTGCACTGCGAGAAGAATTTTCCTGCACGCAAGGCGGAAAGTGACTGGGATATCCCGCTGCCCAAGGGCATGGGCGACGCTGATTATTTGAAAGTGGTCGACGACACACTCAATTACCTGCTGCCGCTGTATCAGCCAGATCTGGTGCTGTACGACGCCGGGGTCGATGTACACAAGGACGATGCCCTCGGTTATCTACAACTGACGGACGAAGGCGTCGCCGCCCGCGATGAAAGCGTGATGCGCCATTGCCTGGGCCGCGACATTCCGGTGATGGGCGTAATTGGCGGCGGCTACAGCAAGGATCGCCACGCCCTCGCCCGCCGCCACGGCATCCTCCATCACAGCGCGCAACGGGTCTGGCAGTCACACGGTTGTCATTGAGTTGTGCTGCGTTACCCACAATGGCTGTGGAACTGCCTGTGGATAACCTGAGTGAAAGGGACTACAGGCCATACCGGTTATGGCCTGCAGCGCACTGATCATTTTTCAACCAACATTTCAAGCCCACCCGAATCCCATGTAGGAGTGAGCCTGCTCGCGATAGCGTCAGCACCTTCAACATTAACTTGGCTAATACACCGCTATCGCGAGCAGGCTCACTCCTACAAAAGATCTCGGCTGTTAGAATGCGCGCCTTATCCCGCCATACCGCAGCGCATGCCATGACCCAGAATTCCGCCTCCTCCCCCGCTCACGTCGCCATCATCGGCGGTGGCCCCGCCGGCCTGATGGCCGCCGAAGTGCTGGGCCAGGCCGGAATCCGCGTCGATCTCTACGACGGAATGCCCTCGGTGGGCCGCAAGTTCCTGCTCGCCGGCGTCGGCGGCATGAACATCACCCACTCCGAAGCCTACCCGGCATTCCTTTCTCGGTACGCCGAGCGCGCGCCGCAAATCGCCCCGCTGCTGCGCGGTTTCGATGCCGATGCGCTGTGTAAATGGATTCATGATCTGGGCATCGAAACCTTTGTCGGCAGCTCCGGCCGGGTGTTCCCCACTGATATGAAAGCGGCCCCGCTACTGCGCGCCTGGCTCAAACGCCTGCGCGACAGCGGCGTCGTTATCCACACACGCCATCGCTGGCTCGGTTGGGATGCACATGGCGCGCTGCGCATCGACAGCCCGGAAGGTGAAATCACCGTCAAACCCGATGCCACGCTGCTTGCCCTCGGCGGCGGCAGTTGGTCGCGCCTCGGTTCCGACGGTGCGTGGATGCTGGCTCTGGAGCAGCGCGGTGTAGGACTGGCGCCGTTGCAACCGAGCAATTGCGGCTTCGAAGTGCAGGCCTGGAGCGATTTGATGGTGAGCAAATTCGCCGGCGCACCGCTGAAAAATATCGCCATCGGTTTGAATGACGATATTCCGCGTTTGGGCGAATGCGTGATCACCGCGACCGGGATTGAGGGCAGTCTGATTTATGCGCTGTCGGCGCCGATTCGTGAGGCAATCAACCAATATGGCGCGGCGGTTGTTCACATCGATTTGTTGCCCGGCCGACCTGTGGATAAATTGCAGGCAGCTTTGAGCAAGCCACGCGGTTCGCGGTCGATGGCCAAGCATCTGCACAGTCAGGTCGGGATTGATGGGGTGAAAGCGGCGTTGTTGCGTGAGTTGACTGATGCGGCGACGTTTGCTGATCCGGCGCTGCTGGCGCGGGCAATCAAAGCGTTGCCGCTGACTCTGGTCAAAACGCGGCCATTGGACGAGGCGATCAGCAGTGCCGGGGGCGTGACGTTCGAGGCGATGGACGAGCGCTTGATGCTCAAGGCGTTGCCGGGGGTGTTCTGCGCGGGGGAGATGCTTGATTGGGAAGCGCCGACGGGCGGCTATTTGCTGACGGGGTGTTTTGCCAGTGGTCGGGCGGCGGGCTTGGGTATTGTGCAATGGCTCAAGTCCGAGGCGTCTGCCTGAACCCTCACCCCAGCCCTCTCCCAGAGGGAGAGGGAGCTGACCGAGGTGTCTGACGTCATCCGTCGACCTGAAAGACCGAGTCGATTATGGATTTGGTCAGCCGACCGAGGTGTCTGGCGAAAGCCCTGTCGATTGTGGATTCACAACAGTCGGACCAGGTCGGCGTAATTCCCGAATATCCCCCAATCAGTCCCCTCTACCCCTGGGAGAGGGCTAGGGTGAGGGGCTTTTGACTTTAAGGTTTGCGCTTGCGCGGCCCGGTATTGAACACCGGCACTTTACGCACAGGCTTGACCGAAGGCTCCGGCGCCTGCGTCTCGCCGCTGTCGACCCATTTGCCCAGATTACGCTTGCCGCCACCACCGGAAGCCTTCGGCTTCTTCGGCTTTTTCGGTTTCTTGATCACCTGACCGCTGGCATCGGTGTCCGGCACGCGGTGCTCCGGTTCGAAATCCGGCTCGTTCTGACGTTTCAAGGTCTGGCGCGTCAGCATTTCAATCGCCGACAACATGTTCACTTCATCCGCGCATACCAGCGAGATCGCCTCACCGGTCGCGCCAGCACGGCCAGTACGACCGATCCGATGAATGTAATCCTCGGCCACGATCGGCAGATCGAAGTTGATCACCAACGGCAGATCTTCGATATCCAGGCCCCGCGCCGCAACGTCAGTCGCCACGAGAATCTGCACTTCACTGAGTTTAAAACGGTCCAGCGCACGCTGACGGGTCGCCTGAGGTTTATCACCATGGATACCGTCGGCATTCACGCCCAGGCCCTGGAGTTTTTCCACCAGCGCATCCACACCGTTACGGGTCTTGGCGAACACCAGCACCTGCTTCCACTTGTTCTTGCGCATCAGGTGCACGAACAGTTCGGCCTTGCGCTTCTTGTCCACCGTGACGATCCACTGCTTGACGGTGTTGGCGGCGACGTTGCGCGGGCTGACTTCGATACTCAGCGGATCGTTGAGCATCTGCCCGGCGAGCAGGCGAATGTCATCGGAGAAGGTTGCGGAAAACAACAGGGTCTGGCGCTTTTTTGGCAGCATGCGGTAAATGTTCGCCAGTTCTTCAGAGAAGCCCAGGTCGAGCATACGATCGGCTTCATCCAGCACCAGAGTCTGCAACTGATCGAGTTTCAGCGCGTTCTGGCGGAACAGGTCGATCAGGCGACCGGGCGTGGCGACCAGCACATCGACGCCGCCACGCAGCTTCATCATCTGCGGATTGATGCTGACGCCGCCGTAAACCGCATAAGTACGCAGCGGCAGGTTTTCGGCGTACTGACGCACAGACTCATGAACCTGCTCGGCCAGCTCACGGGTCGGCACCAGAATCAGTGCACGCGCCGAGTTGGCAGCGACTTTCGGCCCTTCCATGGCCAACAACTGCAGCAGTGGCAAGGCGAAACCGGCGGTTTTGCCAGTGCCGGTCTGAGCGGCTGCCATCAAGTCACGACCGGCCAGCACGGCCGGAATAGCTTGCGCCTGAACCGGCGTCGGGGTCTGGTAGCCGAGCGTCTCGAGGGAGCGCAGCAAGGGTTCGATC
Source organism: Pseudomonas sp. Irchel s3h9 (assembly GCF_900187475.1). NCBI lineage: Bacteria > Pseudomonadati > Pseudomonadota > Gammaproteobacteria > Pseudomonadales > Pseudomonadaceae > Pseudomonas > Pseudomonas sp. Irchel s3h9. The sequence continues at coordinate 151,302 of NZ_FYDH01000006.1, forward strand.
AGGCCAAGGGTGGCGAAAGTCATGGGAGTACCGTAGGAAAAAATAACGCAGGCATGCAATGCCGCGCAGTTTACCCTAATTCGTACGCGTTTCTGTGGGAACGGCTGTCGGCGCCACGACTGGCGGCTGTGCCGGCCGACGCCACTGCGGCAAGCCGATCAACACCACCGCGCTGATGATCACCAGCATCGCCAGCGCTTCTTCGATGCCGATGGTCTCGCCGACAAACACAATCCCCAGCAACACCGCGACCGCCGGGTTGACGTAGGCATAACTGGTCGCCGCCGCCGGACGTACGTGCTTGAGCAGGTACATGTAGGAATTGAAGGCGATGATCGAGCCGAAGAAGATCAGGTACGCCAGCGCCAGCCAGCCTTCAACCGGCGGCACGGCTTGCAGGTGCTCGCCGCTGACAACGCTGCCGATCAGCAGCACCACACCGCCAACGAGCATTTCCACCGCGCTGGCCATCGCGCCCTGTGGCAACGGCAAATGTCTGCTCCACACCGAACCGAACGCCCAGGTTGCCGCCGCGAAAATCAGCAATGCTGCGCCCAGCGGACTCGATTGCAGGTTGGAGCCCATGTTGAGCATGGCAATACCAACAATCCCCAACGCCACCCCGGCCCATTCCAGCCGAGTGTTACGCGCGCCCCAGAAATATCCACAGAGCAAAGTAAACAACGGCACCGTCGCCACCGCCAATGCCGCCACACCCGAAGCCACGCCCGTGTGCTCGGCCACACTCACCGCGCCATTACCGAAACTGAGCAGCAAAATCCCGATGATCCCCGCCGCTTTCCACTGCGCCCAGGTCGGCGCCGGAGCCCCGCGCCAGCGCAGGAAGGCGTACATCAGGCTGCCGGCGATCACGAAGCGCACCCCGCCGAGCATCAGCGGCGGCCAGTATTCGACGCCGATGCGGATCACCAGATAGGTCGATCCCCAAATCACATACAACGCAAAAAACGCGGCGATCAGCGGCAAGGAAAAACGGCGCAAGGCAGACATGGGCAGCTCGAAAGTCTGAGTCAGGGGATGGATTATTCTAGAAAGGCTGACGAGCAAAAATAAGTTACAAAACCTGTTTATAGCGCCGGTACACTTTGGAAATCACGGAGATCGGTGGAATAAACCACGATTTCGAAAGTCTGGCATTTTCAGGAGTCCGGCCTTGGACAAATACGACCGCATGCTGCTCAGCGCCCTGCTGGAAAATGGCCGTGCGTCCTACGCCGATCTGGCGCGCAAAGTTAACCTCTCCGCCCCGGCGGTGGCCGAGCGCGTTGCCAAACTTGAGGCAGCCGGGGTGATCACCGGGTATGAGGCGAAAATCGACCTGTCGAAAATCGGCCTGCCGATCCAGTGCATGATCGAATTGCGCCTGCACCAGAACGGCAGCCAGAAGGTCTACGACGAACTGGTGAAGATCCCGCAACTGACCGAATGCTTTCGAGTCACGGGCGATCCGTGCGTGATGATGAAGGCTGCGGTGGGGTCGATGACGGAGTTGGAGGAGTTGATCAATCGGGTGGCGAAGTTTGGCTTCAGCAAGACCTCGATTGTGTTGTCGAGCGCGATTGAAAAGCGCGTGCCGCTCGGTCACATCGAAAGCAACGGCAAATAGTTCGGCTCCCCCGAATGATCGTTCCCACGCTCTGCGTGGTAATGCAGCCCGGGACGCTCCGCGTCCCGTTTAAAGCCGAACGCAGAGCGTCCGTTGAGGCATTCCCACGCAGAGCGTAGGAACGATCGGTCTGTGGGGATCAGCGGTAGCGTTGGAGGTGTTCGCTGACTTTCGCAGCCGGGACTTTCTGCAACTTGCACAGCAGGTCGTGCGATAGCTCGCTTACACCGTGCTTATGCCGCAACTCATCCGCCAGATGCGCCATCAGATTCGCCGCCATCTCGGCATCGGCCATGGCCCGGTGAGCCTGGCCGGTATGCGGCAGGCGCGCGAACGTGGTGAGCGTGCCGAGCTTGTGATTTGGTGCCGCAGGCATCAAGCGCCGTGCCAGCAGCAGCGAGCAGGCAAAGTTCTGCAATCGCGTGCGTTTGATCCGCCCCAGTTCAAAGTCCCAGAACTTCTGGTCGAACGAGGCGTTGTGCGCGACCAGCGGCGTGCAACCGACAAACTCATTGACCTCGTTCATCACCTGCTCGGCCGAGGGCGCGGTGCGCAACATGGCGTTGCTGATGCCGGTCAGTTGTTCGATGAACGCAGGGACCCGCACGCCGGCGTTCATCAGGCTCTGGTAACGCTCGACGATGCGGCCGTTTTCCAGCATGACCACAGCGATTTCCGTGGCGCGGCAGTTGCTGTTCGGCGACAGGCCAGTGGTTTCAAAGTCGATGACTGCAATGCGTTCCAAACCGGGTTCAACTCCGTACAAATCAATTCTTCAGTAACAGCTCAATTCTTCAACAACAGTGCGCCTTCGATCGGCACATAACGGCTGGCGGCGCGGATCAGCGAGTTGGCGGTCAGACCCGGCACGCCGTAGGCGACCGCTTGCACGCCGTGTTTGCTGATGATGCGTTCGAGCAGCATGTCGAAATCGCCGTCACCGGAAGCCAGGACGATTTCGTCGACGTGGTCGGCGGCGTCCATGATGTCGAGGGTGATGCCCACGTCCCAGTCGCCCTTGGCCGAGCCGTCGCTGCGCTGGATGTAGGGTTTGAGCTTCACGGTGAAACCGAGGTTGCGCAGGATCTGCTGGAACTGTTGCTGCTTGCTGTCGCCACGGTCGATCGCATAGGCGTAGGCCTCGACGATCTGCCCGTCCTTGCTGATGTCGGCCCACAATGCGGCATAGTTGAAGTGACAACCATAAGCCTGACGCACGGTGTAGTAGAGGTTCTGCACATCGGCGAACACTGCGATTTTTTTCACCGGAGTTCCTGTGGGCGCGCAAGCGCACGAAGCGGGATCAGGCGCCAGGCCCGAAAAAGGCGCTCAGTATGCCAGCCATCAGGAGGGTTCCGCGAATAATCGGCCCGGAGCCCTCAGGGGCTCCGGACGAATGGTGAATCAGACGAAGGAATCGTCGTCATCAAAGAAGGAAGAATTGTCGTTGCCGTAGTCGGTGTCGGTGAAGCCGCCCTGGTCGTTGCCAGAGAAGCCGTTATCGGCCACACGCTGGTCATCGCCCCAACCGTTGTTGCTCTGGTCGGCAACCTGCGCCGGTTCTTCCTTGATCACTTCAACGATTTCTTCCGGCTGCTGGTTATGATGGAACAGGCTGCTGATGCCCTGCGCGAGCATCACGCCACCGGCCACACCGGCGGCGGTTTTCAAGGCGCCGCCGAGGAAGCTGCTGCCGGCTGCCGGAGCGGCTTGTTGCGCATAGTTAGGCGTTGGCGCGCCGAAGTTCTGTTGGCGTGCAGACGCTCCGTAATTCTGCTGCGGTGCCGGTTCGCGCCAGCCGCCAGTCGAGGCCGGCGCGCTCTGAGTCGGCGCCGGACGCGGGCTGCCACCAAAAATGCTCGACAGGAAACCACCGCCGCCGCTCGGCGCCGGTGCGGCACTCTGCGCCTTGGCCGACTGCAACTCCGCCTGCAAACGCTGGACTTGCTGAGTCAGTTGTTTGTTCTGCTCGTCGAGGCTCTTGAGCGCAGCCTCTTGCACCAGAATCGCCTGGGTCATGAAATAACCTGCCGCCGGCTGGCGGGTCAGGTGTTCCTTGATCCGCGTTTCAGCCTGGGCGTCGCGCGGGGCTGCCTCCGTTTCGGCCTGTTGCAGCCGCGAAAACAGTCCATCGATCAGGGTTTGCTCTTCGCTGTTCATGGCGACCTCGTAGATTGCCGGGGATAACATTGCCCTCGTCCACGTTGGCCGAGGTGCTCTCCTGTAATGGAGACGGTGACAAAACGTTTCAATGACCTTTACCGAATGTTTACGTTTGTGTCGCGCCAGCCATCATCGGTTAAAGTGAGCCACTGTTTTCGACCTGCGATACCGACTGATGAATGCCCTCGAAGTGCTGCGCGACTCTCTGTATTTTTTCAAACGCCATTTGGGCAGCATCGTGCGGTTGTGCCTGCCGCTGGTGATTTTCGAAGCATTCCTGCAACAAGTGGTCGATCACGCCAGCGGGCCGGATAACATCTCGGCGATCAGCATCATCGTTGGTCTGTTGGTGTATCCGCTGTACACCGCCGCACTGATCCTCTTTCTCGATGCGCGCAGCCGTGGCGAGGCGCCGCGCAACCGCGATCTGCTGGCGATGGCCGCCACTCTGTGGCCGCGTTTCGCGTTGCTCACGGCGCTCAATACCTTGCTGATTCTGCTGGGCCTGTCGCTGTACTTCCTGCCGGGCCTGATGCTGATGGTGATGCTCGCGTTCGGCGAATACCTGCTGGTACTGCGCGGTATGGGACCATTGCAGGCGATGAAGGAAAGCCTGCGCCTGACCCGCGGGCATTTCTGGCGGATCCTGCTGTGCATTCTCTGCGTGATGACGCCGCTGTGGTTGCTCAAAGGCGCGACACTGGCGGTGTACCCCGAGCCGCAGAATCCTGTGATCGCCATTCTGATCGACAGCGCTCACAGCTTCCTGCAACTGTTCACCAGTGTGGTGTTGTTCCGCCTGTTCATGCTGATCAGCGAATTACCTGACAAACGTGACAGAGCCATCTGACAGCACTGCGCTTGGGCTTCGAGACGACCGTCAGGTATGCTCGGGGCCACTTTCTGTAACGCTATAAGCCGAGCCATGACCCGTCTACTGCGCTACACCCTGTTGTTTGTCGTGCTCGCCATCGCCCTGATCGGCGGGCTGCTGTTCAGCCTGACCTGGCGCCCCGACGCCCGCGAAACCGTGCCGGTCAGTTGCACCGCCACAACACCGACGCTGGTGCCCGGGCAGGCGCTGAAAGTCATGACCTGGAACGTGCAATACCTGGCCGGCAAACGCTACGTGTTCTGGAATGATCTGGCTCAGGGCGATGATGAAGCGCCGACGCTGGAAGACATGGCCTTCAGCCTCGACGAAGTGGCGCGGGTGATCCGCGACGAGCAGCCCGATCTGGTGCTGTTGCAGGAGCTCGATGACGGCGCCAAGGCCAGCGACTATCAGAACCAGCTCAAGCTGTTGCAGGAACGGGTCGCCGACCTGTATCCGTGCAGTGTCAGTGCGTTCGACTGGAAGGCCGAATTCGTTCCCGACCCGCACATTTACGGCAGCGTCGGCCGGCAACTGGCGACCCTGAGTCGCTACCGCATCGAACACGCCGAACGCCTGCAATTGCCGGTCGCTGCCGCCAACTTCATCAACCGCCAGTTCCAGCCGAAAGACGCCCTGCTCGCGACCAAACTGCCCCTGAGTGACGGCGGGCAACTGACCGTATTCAACACCCACCTTGAACGCTCCAGCCAACCGGGTGACACCGCGCAAGCACAATTGACCGCCGTAGCCAAAGTGCTCGACAAGTATGAGAGCCAAGGCCTGCCGTGGCTGATCGGCGGCGATTTCAATCTGTTGCCGCTGGGCCAGTACCGCCGCCTGCCTGCCGAACAGCGCACGCCCTACTCCGCCGACAGCGAATTGCATCTGCTGTGGGACAAGTACCCGATGATCCCGACCAACAACGAAGCCAGCGGCATCGACCGTGCGCGCTGGCTGACCCACTACCCCAACGATCCCGGCCTGAATGGCCCGGATCGCACGGTCGACTATCTGTTTTACAGCCCGAAGATCAAGCGGGTCGAAGCAAGGGTGCGCCAGGACGACACGTTGCGCATCTCCGATCACCTGCCGGTGATTGCGCGCTTCCTGCTGCCGGCGGCGCCATAGGCAGGGCCGAGGATCATCGCCCCGTCGCCCGAATTGACGATATGGAATCCCATGAAAATCTTATTGGTGTGCAAGGACATTGGTGGTTACGCGCGCAAACTGGCGGACTACCTGATGATCGACAATGACGTGTGTTTCATCGATACGTCATCGATGCAGAACAGCTTTGATCAAGCGCCGAAGATCTTGCGCCGCCCGCTGAAACGCTGGGCGCAGTTACGCCAGTTCAATAAAGCCATTGCTGCGTGCGGGAGATTTGATGTCGCGCTCATCATCAACCCGGCCCAGATCGATACGAAACAGTTGGCCGCCGGACTCAACGTCTCGGACCACAAGATCGCCTACCTCTACGACAGTTTCAGTCGCTGGCCGATGACCCGCGAAGAACTGGCCGGTTATAACGAGGTGTTTTCCTTCGATCCGCAGAATGCCGAAAGCTACGGCCTGAAGAAACTCCACAACTTCATTTACGACGACTACGTCGCCGACGGCGAGCCCGGTGAATACTCGGCGTTTGTGGTGATGGCGGGTAAGGATCGGGTGCCGGCACTTACCGGTCTCGCGCGGGCGTTCGATTGCCTCGGGGTGACCGATTACAAGTTTCTGGTTCAGAGCAAACCGATCCCGGGCGCGCATCCGGGCATCACTTTTTTCGAACAGAGAATGTCGCTGGAATCCGTGGGTGAGTTGGTCAAGCGCTCACGGATTATTCTGGACATTGCCAAACCCGGTCAGGCCGGTTTGAGCTTCCGTTTCTTCGAAGCCATGGCCTCACGGAAAAAAGTCATCACCACCAACAAGAGCGTGGTCGACTATGACTTTTACAACCCGGCGAACATTCTGGTGATCGATGAGGCCAACCCGGTGATTCCGGAACGGTTCATTACTGATCCGTATGTCGATGTGCCTAAGCACATCTACCAGAAGTACACCTTGCAGGGGTGGGTCAAAACGGTCTTTTCGCGTTCATGAAATGACATCGCAGGCAGCCCCTCCACGAAACCCTGTGGGAGCTGCGCGGGCTGCGATTTTTTACTCTTCAGGTGCCGCGTGGTTTGGCCCGTGCAGTCGCCTCGGCCACCAGCGGATCATCCGGCCAATAATGTTTCGGATAGCGGCCCTTCAAATCCTTCTTCACCTCGGCATAGGTGCTGCGCCAGAAGTTGGCCAGATCCTGCGTCACCTGCACCGGTCGCCTTGCTGGCGACAACAGATGCAACTTGACCACCTGGCGCCCGCCGGCAATCCGCGGCGTATCCGCCAGCCCGAACAACTCCTGCAAACGCACCGCGAGAATCGGCGGAAACTCGCTGTAGTCCAGACGAATCGACGACCCCGACGGCACACTCAGATGATGTGGCGCCAGCTCATCAAGCTTCTGCGGTAGCGGCCACGGCAGCAAGTTACGCACAATGCTCGACAGATCCAGATTAGCAAAATGGCTGAGCCGCGAGACCTTGCCCAGATACGGCATCAGCCAGTCTTCAAGGGTATCGAGCAACGTCGCATCACTGACATCCGGCCACTGACTGTCGTCCTGATTGTGCAATTCCAACTGCCGCAACAACGCCACACGTGCCTGCCACTGGCGCAGTTCCGGCGTCCACGGCAGCAGTTCCAGACCTTTGCGTCGCACCAGATTGACCAGCGCCTGACTGCGCGCATTTTCATCAAGACTGGTCAACGGCTCACGGCTGAGAATCAGCTCGCCGACCTTGCGCTGGCGCTCGGCGCGCAATACGCCTTCGCGTTCGTCCCAGTCGAGTTGATCAACGTTGCGCACCTGTTCGGCGAGCACCGAATCGAACAGCGCCGGATCGAAATCCGCCGCCAGATAAATCCGCTCCTCGCGCTGGCCCTGACGGCTGCCGAGGTCGGCAATGACGATCCACGGCTCTTTCATCAGGCTATCGGCTTCGGCGAACAGCGCCGCGCGACCGTTGGCCAGACGATATTCGGCGCCACCGGCACGCCGCTGTTGCGCGACGCGATCCGGGTAGGCCAGCGCCAGCAAGGCACCGAGCCAGCGCGGATGATCGGGATCGCTGACCGGCTCGCTCGCCTTGCCGCGCAGATAACCGCGATATTGCCGCACCAGTTGCCGGGCGCGCTGCACACCACCGTGCGCACCGCGAGCGGCGCGTTCTTCGCCGGATAGCAGAACCAAGCGACTGTGCAAATCTGCCCCGGCACCGCGCAAGAAATCGCGCTCGCCCAGCAGCGCGGCGACATCGCAGGCCATGTTCGCCAGCCCCAGCGCCTGACCGCGCAGGAGCAAATGCCCGATGCGCGGATGCGCCGGCAACTCAGCCATGGCCTGACCGTGAGAAGTCAGCGCCTCACCTTCCAGCGCGCCGAGCCGCTGCAACAACTCCTGCGCCTGGGCATAAGCGGCCGCCGGCGGAACATCCAGCCAGACCAGTTCGCCCGGCGTCACACCCCAGCGCCCCAGTTGCAACGCAAGACTGGCGAGATCCGCCGAAAGAATTTCCGCACTGCCATACGCGGCCATTTGCTCGTGTTGATCCTGCGACCACAAGCGATAACAAACGCCCGGTTCCAGACGCCCCGCCCGGCCGGCGCGCTGCGTAGCACTGGCCTTGGAAATGCGCTGGGTATCGAGGCGGGTCATGCCGCTGCCGGGATCGAAACGCGGCACCCGCGCCAGCCCGGCATCAATCACCACGCGCACGCCGTCGATGGTCAAACTGGTCTCGGCAATGTTGGTCGCCAGCACCACTTTGCGCTGGCCGGTCGGCGCCGGGTCGATGGCGGCACGCTGGGCGTTGAGGTCCAGTTCGCCGTGCAATGGGCACAGCAAAACATCGCTGCGCTCTCCGATCGCGTCGGCCAGTTGTTGATGGACGCGACGGATTTCCGCCTGTCCCGGCAGGAATACCAACAGGCTGCCGGTTTCATCGTGCAGTGCTTCGAGCACGGTTTGCGTAACGCGTTGATCGATGTATTCGCCGGGCTGATACGGCCGGCCCCAGCGCATCGTCACCGGGTACATGCGGCCTTCGCTGCGCAGTATCGGCGCGTCATCCAGCAACCCGGCCAGACGCTCGCCTTCCAGCGTGGCCGACATCAGCAAAATCTTCAGCGGCTGTTCAGCCCGGAACAGCTCGCGACCGTTCAGACTTAAGGCCAGCGCCAGATCGGCGTCGAGGCTGCGTTCGTGAAACTCGTCAAAGATCAGCAGGCCCACGCCTTCCAGCGCCGGATCATCCTGCAAACGGCGGGTGAGAATGCCTTCGGTGACCACTTCGATACGCGTATTGGGGCCGACTTTGCTGTCGAGACGGATGCGATATCCGACGGTTTCCCCGACCTTCTCGCCCAACTCGCTGGCCAAACGCTCCGCTGCTGCACGCGCAGCGAGACGCCGTGGTTCAAGCATCAGAATGGTTTGCCCGGCCAGCCACGCTTCATTGAGCAGGGCCAAGGGCACGCGGGTGGTTTTACCGGCGCCCGGCGGTGCTTCGAGCACGGCTTCGTGGCGTGTCGCGAGGGCTTCACGCAGGGCGGGTAAAACGTCATCGATTGGCAAAGAAATCATGCTGGCTCCAAAACAGAGGCGCGAGTATAACGGCGAACTGCTAGGCGTTCGTCAGGGTCTTAACTTCACACGACTACGCTTCGTTCTTAGATGAATCAGGAGATTTCCCCATGCGCTTACCTTTTCGCCTGATCGGCGGTGTACTGGTCGCTACCCTGCTCACGCAAATTACCGCGTGCGGTTCGATTTTCTACCCGGACCGGCGCGGGCAGATCGACGGCAAGATCGACCCGGCGATTGCCGTGCTCGACGCCGTGGGCCTGCTGTTCTACATCATCCCCGGCCTGATCGCGTTTGCCGTCGACTTCGCCACCGGTGCGATCTATTTCGAACCGGGCCACACTGCGCAGATCGATCCGGCCAAACTCAAGCAAGCCATCGGCCCGGACGGCCAGGTCGATAATCACAAGTTGCAGGCTATTCTCGAAAGCGAGTTGGGCCGAGATTTCCCACTGGATGATCCGCGCCTGATTCAACACAAGGGCAGCACTCAACAACTGGCGATGTTCGGCCTGCAACCCGCCGCTTAAAAAGGACGTTCAATGACATCCAGCCCCGAACACGCCCGCCTGCTCAGGCTGGCAACCCGCGCTTCGGTAGCGGTGGCGTGCACGCTGATCATCGCCAAAGCCATCGCCTGGTGGCTCAGCGGCTCGGTGAGCATGCTCGCCGGCCTTACCGACTCGGCGCTGGATGGCATCGCTTCGCTGCTCAATCTGCTGGCCGTGCATTACGCGCTGCGCCCGGCCGATGACGATCATCGTTATGGTCACGGCAAGGCGGAGTCGCTGGCGGGGATGGCGCAGGCGCTGTTCATTGGCGGCAGCGCGGTATTGATCGCGTTTCAAGCCTATGAACGCATCCAGCATCCGGAACCGCTTGGCGCACCGTGGATCAGCATTGGCGTGATCATTTTCTCATTGCTACTGACGGTGGCCTTGCTGGTGCTGCAGCATCGAGTGATCAAGCAGACCGGTTCCAACGCCGTGCGTGCCGACTCACTGCATTACCGATCCGACCTGTTACTCAACGGCAGTATTCTGGTGGCGCTGGTGTTGGCCGGGTTCGGCTGGCATCAACTGGATGCCTGGTTCGGACTCGGCATTGCCGCCTATATCCTGTGGAGTGCGATCCAGATCGCCCGGGAAAGTTTTTCGGTGCTAATGGATGAAGAACTGCCAACCCACGTCAGTCAGCACATGCTCGAATTGGCCTGCAGCGTGCCGGGGGTGTTGGGCGCGCATGACTTGCGCACGCGGATCTCCGGCAACCACTGGTTTGTGCAGTTGCACCTGGAATTGCCGGGGGAATTGACCCTGTCAGTGGCCCACGGCATCAGCGACCAAGCCGCCGATGCCATTCACAAAGCCTACCCGCGAGCCGAAGTGCTGGTGCACGCCGACCCGCAGGAAGTGGTGAAGTCAGAACGGGCGCAAACCCGGCTTCAGTAACTGACCTGATAACCGCGACCGCTCAGGCAATTACCCTGCGCCTGACGGTACGCCTGCACCACTTCGGGTGCCGGTTGATACGTCGCGGTGCGCGGGTCGAAACCGCTTTGCTGCACGGCGTACTGATAGCACTGGTATCCGTCCTGCTGCACCTGCTCCGGCGACTGGCCGTTGGCCGGATAGGCTTCGACGTCATAACCTTGGGATTGCGGCTGCGGTTGTGGCTGAACCGGCGGCTCGACGACTATATAATCCTGGGTCGCCTCCTGATACGCGTAGTAGGCACCGGCGGCGAGGAACAATAGCGAACCACCGATCCACACTTCACGGGCGTAATCGGGCAAATACTGAATGCGAATCCCGCGTGGCGGCTGCACGACGATGTAGCGCGGGCCTTGTGGGCGATACCAGTAGCCTGCGGAGTAGAAGTAATCCTGACCGCGATACGGCACGCGGTAGTCACGATCCGGGAAACGGTCGATCACATGCCCCGGTCGATATTGCGGACCAGGCCCCCAGCCATTGCCATGACCATCCGGACGGCCCGGCCAGCGATTGTCATTGGGCCGGTTACCGGTCTGCCATTGCTGATTGTGATAACCGTTTTGCGGGCGCTCGTCGCGGTAGTAACCCTGACGCGGTTCCTGGGTCTGGCGCACGGTATCGGGCCGTGGCTGGATCGGCAGGCTATTGGCCGGCAGTTGTGGCGGTGGTGGCGGCTGGCGCACCGGGTTGGGGTTATACGCCGGACGATTCTGGTCGTGGTTTTGCCACTGACCATTGTTGTTGCCGTTGTGCTCGAACTGGCGGCTGTTGTCGCCACGAATGATCTCGTTGTTCTGCGGGCGCGGCTGATTCTGCTGTGGCTGATTATTCTGCGGACGCGGCTGATTGTTGCCGCCATGGCCCTGATTATTGCCCTGATGGTCCTGGCCATGGCCACCGCCCTCCGGCCCGCGATTCTGCGGTTCATCGGCAAGCGCTTGCGCACTGACACTCACACACAGCAAACCAACACCGGCCAGACGCCAGATGCGCGAATTCATGCTTTTTCTCACTGCGGGGCCTGTAAATGTAAGAGGGCTTGTCACTAAGACCGGGAATACACACACCGGGTTCTGCAACAGGTTATCAGTCACGCAACTTATTTATTGAGCGTCCGGCATGAAATCGCAGGCAAGAAAAAAGGGAGACCCGTCGGCCTCCCTTTAGAGAACTTCGTCCTGGCTCGACGCTTTTGACGTCGGCTCACCTCACGCCGTCTTCTGGACAGTGTGCAGCTCGGGGGCCGGCACAACCCCGGTGGGGGTGGCGGCCGCGGCAGGCCGGATAGGGCGGGCCGCATGGACTGTGTTACCGAGCAGTGATTCTGGTGATAAGAATAGGCCTGAGACGGCGACAGAGGATTGCGAAGATTGCTGAAATAAACACCACTTGCGCAATTTTTAACCCTGGATAGATAATCTTCCGCAATAGTTACAACCAAGGACAGATTGATGAGCAAACTCGACCGTTACGACCTGAGTATTTTGGCGGAATTGCAGCGCGACGCCCGCATCTCCAACCAGGAGCTGGCCGAGCGCATCGGTCTGTCGCCCTCCCCTTGCTCGCGCCGGGTCAAGCAACTGGAAGACGACGGGTATATTTCGCGTCAGGTGGCATTGCTCGATCGCAAAATGCTTGGGTTGAGCCTGACGGCGTATGTGCTGATCGGCATGGACCGACACACGCCAGAGCGATTCGAGAACTTCGAAGCGGCGATTCGCACGTTGCCGCAGGTGTTGGAGTGCAGTCTGGTGACGGGGGTGGATGCAGATTACCAGTTGAAGGTGGTGGTGCCGGATATGGATCACTATCAGAAGCTATTGCTGGGACACCTGACCCGGATTGAAGGGGTGACCAGCGTTCGTTCAAGCTTCGTACTGAATCAGGTGCTCAACAGCACAGAACTGCCCTTGACCCACCTGCGCAACTGATCAAAAGCCCCTCACCCCAGCCCTCTCCCAAAGGGAGAGGGGGCCGACCGAGAGATGCTGAAGAAGTACGCCGACCTGAGCGTTCTGCTGTGAATCCTTAATCGACTCGATCTTTCAGGTCGATGTATGACGCCAGACACCTCGGTCAGTCCCCTCTCCCTCTGGGAGAGGGCTAGGGTGAGGGCAACAGTTCCGGATCAGACCCAGATCAATGTCACCCCACACACCTTGGCGTATACTCGCCGCGCCCTTTTAGCCCCATGCGCGTCGGAGAAACCCAATGGATCCAGCCTTATTAGAAGAGTGGATGATGACCGGTCTGGTCAGCATCCTGATCATTTTCATGGGTTTCATCGTCTGGGATCTGGCGAAGAAGTCCAAAGCCGGGCGCTTTGGCTCGTTCATTCTGTTCTTCGTACTGGGCCTGGGCGTGGCCGCGTTCATCATCAAGAGTGTGGTGATCGGCCTGATCGAGTCCGGCGCTCTATAAGCGCGGCGGCACTTCCTTCCACTGGCCCTGATCGAGTCCGTCGATCGTCCAGTCACCAATCTTCATCCGCACCAACCGCAATGTCGGCAGGCCTACCGCCGCCGTCATGCGCCGTACCTGACGGTTGCGCCCTTCGCGAATCACCAGTTCCAGCCATGACGTCGGTATGGTCGCGCGAAAACGCACCGGCGGATTGCGCGGCCACAACTCAGGCTCATCCAGCTGCCGCGCTTCGGCGGGCAAGGTCATGCCGTCATTCAGTTCAACGCCATCGCGCAAGCGCTGCAATTGCTCAGCCGTCGGCACGCCTTCGACCTGCACCCAATAGGTCTTCGCCAGTTTGTGTTTCGGATCGGCGATACGCGCCTGCAACTGCCCGTCGTTGGTCAGCAGCAACAAGCCTTCGCTGTCGCGATCCAGGCGTCCGGCCGGATAAATGCCGGGCACATCGATGAAATCCTTGAGCGTCGCCCGCCCTTCACCGTCGCTGAATTGCGTCAGCACATCGAACGGTTTGTTGAACAGGATCAGTTTCGGCTCGGCCGGGGGCGCCTTGGCAACACGGCGCGGCGCGGACGACTGAGGCTTCGCGCCGGGGCGGCGGGAAGGTGGACGCGGGGGACGAGACATAAGAGAGCAGACATTTAGCGATCAGGGCTGACAATGCTAGTGCCCCGACCGCCAAATGACCACGACTAAGCGTTAACGGAACGGCGGCTCGTCGAAGCTGCGCAATTTGCGCGAGTGCAACGAGTTGAGTTCAGTGCGCAGCAGGTCCACCGCTTCAATGCCGATCTTCAAGTGCTGGCTGACCGCGCGTTCATAGAAGGCATTGGCCGAACCCGGCAGTTTGATTTCACTGTGCAGCGGTTTATCTGAAACGCAGAGCAACGTGCCGTATGGGACCCGCAGGCGATAACCCTGCGCTGCAATCGTGCCGCTTTCCATGTCCACGGCCACGGCGCGGGACAGGTTGATCAACGGTCGTTCCTGCGCCCAGCGCAATTCCCAGTTACGATCGTCATAGGTCAGCACGGTGCCGGTGCGCAGGCGTTTTTTCAGATCATCGCCCTTCTCGCCAGTGACATTGGCGGCAGCCTGTTGCAACGCCATTTGCACTTCTGCCAGGGCCGGGATCGGGATGTTCGGCGGTACCACACGGTCGAGAATGCCGTCGCGACGCATGTAAGCGTGGGCCAGCACATAGTCGCCGATGGTCTGCGACTGACGCAGGCCGCCGCAGTGGCCGATCATCAGCCAGCAATGCGGACGCAGCACCGCCAAGTGGTCGGTGATGTTCTTGGCGTTGGACGGGCCGACGCCGATGTTGACCAGCGTCACGCCGTGGCCATCGCTGGCGATCAGGTGATAGGCCGGCATCTGGTAACGGTGCCAGACCACACCGGCCGCAATCGCCGACGCTTCGCCGTGATCCATGCCCTTCTCGATGATCACGTTGCCCGGCAACACCATGCGCACGAAACGCGGGTCGCGGCGCAACTGTTCCAGACCATGGACGATGAACTGGTCGACATAGCGGTGATAGTTGGTCAGTAGAATCCACGGCTGCACATGCCGCCAGTCGCTGCCCGTGTAGTGCACCAGACGGCGCAGGGAGAAATCCACGCGCGCGGCGTCGAACAAGGCCAGCGGCAGCGGATCGGTGTTTTCCCAGTCGTAAAGACCGTCGGCGATGCCATCGGTAGCGGCAGACAAGTCGGTGCTCGGGAACACCCGCGCCAGCACGGCAGCGGTGACGCCAGAGCCGGCGAGTTCATCGCCCTGCTCGACCACGTACGGATACGGAATGTTTTGCTGGCTGACGCCGACTTCCACAGTCACGGTGAAGTCGTGCATCAACGGCACCAACTGTTCGAGCAGGTATTTGCGGAACGCCGCCGGGTGGGTGACGGTGACGCTATAGGTGCCCGGCAGTTGCACCTTGGCATAAGCGCGGGTGGTCTGCGGCACTTCGCCCTGGCAATGATAGGTCAGACGCAGTTCGGGATAACGAAACAGAGCACGCTGCGCAGCGTCGGGTTCGACGCGATCCTTGAGGTAACGCTTGAGCGCCGAGTTCAGCGCAGTGGTGGCCCGCTCATGCAGCTCGGCCAGACGGTCCACGGCTTGTTCGGCGGTTTGAACGACAATAAACGCTTCGGTCACGATCAGCTTCCTGTGTTCTGACTTGCAGAGCTTCATCTTGCCTGCATCGTGGCGTCACGGGAACAGTGGCGTTGTGGGTGTACCCAAATCTTTAAATCAATGAAGATCCCCTGTGGGAGCGAGCCTGCTCGCGAATGCGGTGGGTCATTCAATAAAGATGTCGACTGATACACCGCTTTCGCGAGCAGGCTCGCTCCCACAAGGGGATTTTTGCTTGATTAGAAACCTTGTGGGGTTGAGCGGGCGACGATGGCTTCGACGTCTAGCCCACGCGGCAAGGCGCCGTAAACCCGGCCGCCACCGCTCAGGCGGCTGGCGATGAAGGCATCGCTGACCGTTGAATTTCCGGCCTCCAATAAAAGCCTGGCCTGTAAACCGAGCGCGATGTCTTCGGTCAGTTGCCGCGCGCGATACTGAATATCACTGGTGTCCTTGAACTGCGCCTGCAACTGCTGAATATGCGCGGCCAGGCGCTTGTCACCGTGCCCGTCGCCCAATTCGCTGAACAACACATCAAGCACACCCGGCTCTTTCGACAACGCCCGCAGTACGTCCAGACATTGCACATTCCCCGAACCTTCCCACGTCGAGTTCACCGGCGCCTCGCGGTACAGACGCGGCAGGATGCTGTCCTCGACATACCCGGCGCCGCCCATGCATTCCGCCGCTTCGTTGATCATCCCCGGCGCACGCTTGCAGATCCAATACTTGCCCACCGCCGTCACCAGCCGCGCAAATTGCGCTTCGTGGCGATCATCCAGATGATCCAGCGCCTTGCCCATGCGCAAACTCAGGGCCAGCGCGGCTTCGCTTTCCAAGGCCAGATCAGCCAGGACGTTTTGCATCAACGGCTGTTCGCTGAGCAGTTTGCCGCCGACCTTGCGGTGTGCGCAGTGGTGGCTGGCCTGGGTCAGCGCCTGACGCATCAACGCGCTGGAACCGACCATGCAGTCGAACCGAGTCATAGCGACCATCTCGATAATAGTCGGCACGCCGCGCCCCTCCTCACCAACCATCCACGCCAGCGCGCCACGGAACTCCACTTCGCTGGAGGCGTTGGACTGGTTACCGAGTTTGTTTTTCAGGCGCTGGATGTAGAACTGATTACGCGTGTCGTCCGGGCGATGCCGTGGCAGCAGGAAACAACTCAAACCCTTGTCGGTCTGCGCCAAGGTCAGAAACGCATCGCACATCGGCGCCGAGCAGAACCACTTGTGCCCGACCAGTTCATAAGCCTGACCCGGGCCACTGGCGCCGACCGGGTAAGCCTTTGTGGTATTGGCGCGCACGTCGGTGCCACCCTGTTTCTCGGTCATGGCCATGCCGATGGTCACGCCGGCCTTGTGCGCCATGCCGACGTTGCGTGGGTCGTATTCGGTGGCGAGGACTTTCGGTAGCCACTGCTCAGCGATGTTCGCCTGCAAACGCAGGGCCGGCACACTGGTGAAGGTCATGGTCAACGGGCAACCGCTGCCGGCTTCTGCCTGGCTGTGCAGATAGGTCATCGAGGCGCGCGCGACATGCGCGCCGTCCTGTGGATGGGTCCATGGCAGCGACGTCAGGCCATGCTCGATCGCCGTGCCCATCAGTTCGTGATAGGCCGGATGAAATTCCACCAGATCGATGCGATGACCGTAGCGGTCATGGCTGGCGAACGTTGGTTTGTTCTGGTTGGCGAGGAACCCGGCTTCCATCAACGGCCCACCAGCGAGTGCACCGTAGGCATCGATCCGCGACTCCGCCCACCCGGCACCAAAGCGCCGCGACCACTCCTGCAACGGCAGGTCGATGCGGTACAGGTTAGTGCCGTCCAGCGACGGTGGCTGGTTGGTGACTTCGTGAGTTTCGGCGAACTGATGCAGGTTCATGACGGGCTCCTTCGGGCAACCAAGGAACCCAGTTAAGCACCGCTCCGCAACCGGTCAAAGTGTCATATCCGCCGAATTTGCGGCGCTTTTACCCTGTTAGTAGCACAACACCCGCCGCTCCAGCGCAGATTGCAGATCTTCGAATTTTACGGGTTTGTTCAAGTAATCGACCGGCGCCCCCGTTGCGCAAAGCTCTCGGTCGGCAGTTAGCGCCAGCATGAATACCGGCAAGTTCGCGCAGCCCGGCAACGCATGAATCTGGCAGCACAATGACGCGCCGTCGTAAGCCGGCAACTGGCAATCGATCAGCACTGCGTCGAAAGTCTCTCGTTGCAAGCAATCAAATGCCGCCGCGCCGTTGTCGGCGGTACGCACGCGAAAGCCGAGCTTGAGCAACATGCCACGCATCACCAGTTGGTTGACACTGTTGTCATCCACCAGCAGCACCGTGCAGTCCTGCGGCGCACGCACACAATCGTGCGAAGGCGCGACGATCGGCGCAGCTTCAACCGCCGGCAGTTCAAACTCAACGTCCAGTTGAAAACGGCTGCCACGTCCGGGCTCCGAGCGATGAGTGAGCTTGCCGCCGAGCAGCTCAACCAACTGTCGGCAGATCGCCAGCCCCACGCCCAGTCCGCCGTATTCGCGGGTCATCGAACCGTCGAGCTGGAAGAAGCGCTGGTACATCGTCGCCTCGCCCAGATCGGTAAAACCGATGCCGGTGTCGATCACCGCAAACGACAACGCCAGGCGATTGTCCGTCGACGGTTTGCCGGTCACCCGCAGCGCCAGCCCGCCGACGCGGGTGAACTTGATCGCGTTGTCCAGCAGGCATTCCAGGCATTGCGCGAGTTTGGCGCTGTCGCCGTACAGGCGATCTGGCAGGGTCGGCAGCACCTCGACCTTGAAGTCCAGCGACTTGCTCGCCGCGTTGCTGTCGAACTGCACGCGCAACGCTTCGACCACCGCGCGCAGGCTGAAACTGCCCGGCGCAGCCTTGAGCTTGCCGGCCTGCAATTCCGTGAGGGTGAGGATGCCGTTGACCATGCGCATCATGTCCCGCGCGGAACCGGCGGCGGTCTGCTGGTATTGCTCAAGCTCCGGATCCAGCTCGACGGTCTGCATCAGCTCCAGCGAACCGATCACGCCGTTCATCGGTGTGCGCAATTCGTGGGTCAGGGTCGCGAGGAATTCGTCCTTGAGTTTGTTGCTGTGGGCCAGTTGCTGGTTGAGCACTTCGAGTTTCTGCCCGGCGTCATACAGGGTCTTCGCCTGTTGCTCGCGCATCGCATTGATCCGGTCGGCCAGTGCCAGCGACAGCAGCGCCACTTCGATAGCTGAGCCGATCTGGCTGGCATACATGGTCAGGAATACGTTCGGCAGCAGGCCGAGCACCATCAGCGTGTTGACGATGCCGCCGAGCAGAAACGCCGACCACGCGATGATGAAATAGCGCGCCACGCGCAAACCACGCCACCAGGCCAGAATCCCGGCGGCAAAAATCACCACAGTGAAGGTCAGTGCCAATATCGTCGCCAGACGCAGCGACAGTGCGTAACTGGTCATCAGCGACAAACCGACCACCAGCGCACCGAACGCGATCAGTGCAATCAGCAAGCGATCAAGCCAGCGACTATGGTTTTTGGTCTGCAGGAAACTGCGGGCGAACTGACTGCCGAACAGCCCCGCACAGCCGATGAAAAATGGCGTGGCCGCGTTGGCCCACCACGGATTGTCCGGCCAGAAATACTCCACCGCCGCACCGTTCACCGACAGCTGATAAAGGCCAAACGAGGCGATATAGAAGATGTAATAGAGGTAACTGGTGTCGCGCACACTCAGGTAGATGAACAGGTTGTAGACCAGCATCCCCAACAGCACGCCATAAATGATCCCCAGCACATACAGGCGCACCGGCTGATCTTCGAGGTACGCCGTGCTCGACCACAACGTCACCGGCGCCTGAATCGAGCCTTCACTGGCCAGTCGCAGGTACACGGTTTGTTGTTGACCCGGTGCGAAAGCGAGGTCGAACAAATAGTTGTTCTGGCGGATCTCGCGACTGGCGAACGGCAAGGCGTCGCCGGTTTGTCGGACGAGGCGGTAGTCGCCATTGGCGTCGGCCGTATAGAGGTCGAGATGGTCAAGCGGTGGATAAGCCAGTTCCAGCAGCCAGGTGCGCTGGGCGGCGGGATTGCTCGGACGGTAATGCAGGTCAATTTTCAGCCAGAACGCCGAACGCGAGTAACCGGCATTAAGCGTGGCTTTATCGTGGGGTTTGAAATTGCCGGCGGCAGCCTGCGCGCGAACATCGGCAATGCTCGCCTGACCGCTCGGGTCTTCGAACACTTGCAGCGACCGGCCCAGAGGGAGGCTCTGGGTAAATTCGTCGAATTCGACGGCGCTCGCCATGAGGGGCAAGCAGAACAACAACATCAGCAAATAGCGCATTGAAGCCCCAGCGTGGCTCGTCCGGTTGTGTCAGGAAGCCCCCCCATTCCCTTTGAGTAGACGTAAAACCGGTATTACCTGTTATTGGTTTGGATCCAGACTAGCATAGCCGTTGATGGCCATTGAGCACCATTGAAATTTTTCCTACAAAGGCTCTAGAACGGGCGTTCCAGAGCAAAGCAGCGGGCTAGAGCTGTTGAGTTGGTCAACTTGTGACAGCATGGTCGCAATCTCTTGCCGGGTTATCGACCCGCCACAACAGCACTGAACCCGAAAATCAGCTTTGGTGGTAAGCTCGCGCACCATGAATATCTACAGCTCCCGCCCCGTTGTCCTCTGTCTCTCCGGCCACGACCCAAGTGGTGGCGCCGGCTTGCAGGCAGATATCGAAGCCCTGCTCGCGCAGGGTTGCCATGCGGCTCCGGCCGTCACCGCCCTGACCGTGCAAGACACCGTCAACGTCACTGACTTCCGCGTCCTCGACCGTGAGTGGGTGTTGGCTCAAGCCAATGCCGTACTCAACGACTCCGAAGTCGCGGCAGTCAAACTGGGCATGCTCGGTTCGCTGGAAATGGTCGACACCGTTGTCGAACTGCTTTCCGCGCACCCGCACTTGCCGGTGGTCTGCGACCCGGTGCTGCGCGCCGGCGGCGGCGGACGCCTGGGCAAGGACGAGGTGGGTTACGCGATGCGTGAGCGTCTGCTGCCGCTGTCGATCATTGCCACCCCTAACCTTCCTGAAGCGCGAATCCTCGCCGAACTGCCCGAAGGCACTGCGGACGAGTGCGCTGAAAAACTCCTGCCGTTCGTCAAAAACCTGCTGATCACCGGCGGCCATGGCGACGAAACTGAAATCCACAACCGCGTTTACAGCCGCGACGGCCTGCGTGAAACCTTTATCTGCCAGCGTCTGCCGGGCAGCTATCACGGTTCCGGTTGCACACTGGCCAGCGCCCTCGCCGGTCGTCTGGCCCAGGGCGAACACCTGGCCAGCGCTGTGCGCAGTGCTTTGGATTACACCTGGCGCACCCTGCGCGATGCCGAACAACTGGGCAAAGGCCAGTTCGTCCCGCGTCGCCTGCCGCTGGATTTCTGCTCGTAACGTCGTGAGGTCTGCCTGATGAAACTACGTGGCCTGTATGCCATTACCGACAGCCAGTTGCTGGCCGGCAAGTTTCTGTCTTACGTGGAGGCGGCGCTGGAAGGCGGCGTCACCCTGCTGCAATACCGCGACAAGAGCAACGATGAGGCCCGCCGTCTGCGCGAGGCCGAAGCGCTGCGCGATCTGTGCGAGCGCTACAAGACGCAGTTGATCATCAATGATGATGCTGAACTGGCGGCGCGCCTCAACGTTGGCGTGCACCTCGGCCAGACCGACGGCCCGCTGTCGCCGACCCGCGCCCTGCTCGGCTCGAAAGCGATCATCGGTTCGACCTGCCACGCGCAAATCGCGCTGGCCGAACAAGCGGCCAAAGAAGGTGCGAGTTATGTCGCCTTCGGTCGCTTCTTCAACTCCAACACCAAGCCCGGCGCGCCGACCTGCAGCCTCGATCTGCTCGACGAAGCCAAGCGCACGCTGCACCTGCCAATCTGCGCGATTGGCGGCATCACCCTCGACAACGCCGCGCCGCTGGTGGTCCATGGGGTCGACCTGCTCGCCGTAGTCCACGGTCTGTTTGGTGCCGAGAGCACCGCCGAAGTGACCCGCCGCGCCCGCGCGTTCAATGAATTACTGAAAGTCTGATTTGAGAGCCCGATCATGTCTCGTTCCGAAACGCTGTTTGCCAATGCCCAGAAACACATCCCCGGTGGCGTGAACTCGCCCGTTCGTGCGTTCAAGAGCGTTGGCGGCACGCCGCTGTTCTTCAAGCACGCTGAAGGTGCTTACGTTACCGACGAAGACGACAAGCGTTATGTCGATTACGTTGGTTCGTGGGGTCCGATGATCCTCGGCCACAGCCACCCGGACGTGCTGGACGCAGTGCGCAATCAGCTGCAACACGGCTTGTCGTACGGTGCGCCGACCGCGATGGAAACCGAGATGGCCGATCTGGTCTGCTCGCTGGTGCCATCGATGGACATGGTGCGCATGGTCAGCTCCGGCACCGAAGCGACCATGAGCGCGATCCGTCTGGCCCGTGGTTACACCGGCCGTGACAGCATCATCAAGTTCGAGGGCTGCTATCACGGCCACTCCGACAGCCTGCTGGTCAAGGCCGGTTCCGGCGCACTGACCCAGGGCGTACCGAGCTCGGCCGGTGTGCCGGCGGCGTTCGCCAAACACACCCTGACCCTGCCGTTCAACGACATCGACGCGGTTGAGAAGATGCTCACTGAAGTCGGCCAGGAAGTGGCCTGCATCATCGTTGAGCCAGTGGCCGGCAACATGAACTGCGTACCACCAGCGCCGGGCTTCCTAGAAGGCCTGCGCACGCTGTGCGACAAGCATGGCGTGGTGCTGATTTTCGACGAAGTGATGACCGGTTTCCGCGTTGCCCTCGGCGGTGCTCAGGCGTATTACGGGGTCAATCCAGACCTGACCACCTTCGGCAAGATCATCGGTGGCGGCATGCCGGTCGGCTGCTTCGGCGGCAAGCGTGAAATCATGCAGCGTATTGCGCCGCTGGGCCCGGTGTATCAGGCCGGCACGCTGTCGGGTAACCCGCTAGCGATGGCCGCCGGTTTGACCACGCTGCGTTTGATCAGCCGTCCGGGTTTCCACGCCGAGCTGACCGACTACACCACGCGCCTGCTCGATGGCCTGCAACAACGCGCCGATGCTGCTGGCATTCCGTTCGTGACCACGCAGGCTGGCGGCATGTTCGGTCTGTACTTCAGCGGCGCCGACGACATCGTAACCTTTGAAGATGTGATGGCCAGCGACGCTGCCCTGTTCGGTCGCTTCTTCCACCTGATGCTGGAAGGTGGCGTGTACCTGGCGCCGAGCGCCTTCGAAGCCGGGTTTACCTCGATCGCCCACGGCGAAGCCGAGTTGAAACTGACACTGGACGCTGCCGAGCGCGCCTTCGCCGCACTGAAATAACCGCACTACCGCTGACGTTGGCTATCACCAGCGTCAGCATTCACCTACATCGACGCTGTTTTTCCGATGCCCCTGCTAAAAATCTCCCCTAAAGTGGTCGATATATTCCCCGCGCAGCAGAAAAACGAGTAAAGACTTTGTAAGGTTGGCCCTGCTTATTTCATAATGCGCGCTTATTGGATCCCTCGATGGGTCCGCGTGCCCTTCAGAGGTAAGTCGATTCCCATGAACCGCACCGGCCGCACCCTTGCCTTGGGCTGCCTGTTGCTCCTTCAGCCCCTGCTCGCGCATGCACAAGCAGGCGGCAACTCGTTGTTGATCCCGGCGATGGGTCGTTGCACCCTCAATACTCAGCCGCAAGACGTCACGCAGGCACTGGCTGCTTGCCAGAAAGCCGCGGACGAAGGGGATGCGCAAGCGCAATACGAGTTGGGTGAGTTCTACTACGACGGCAAGAATGCCCCGCGCGACCTCAATCAAGCCTTGAGCTATTTCGAAAAAGCCTCGTTGCAAGGCCACGCTCAGGCGCAATTCAAACTTGGCACCATGTTCTTCCACGGTGAAGGCGTGCAGGCCAACAATATTCAGGCGTACATCGTGCTGAAGATGGCCGCGGTCAACGGCGCTGAAGACGCGCTGGACACGGCCGACGAAGTCTCCGAAAAAATGTCCCGCGAAGACCTTGAAACCGCGACCCAGGTGCTCGGGCAAATTTTCCGTAAATACCTGATGGAACTGCAGAGCGCCGATGGGCGTACGCCGTTTTCGCCTCTTCCCTGATTTCTCTATAGATTTTTCTGGCCTCTTCGCGAGCAGGTCGAATGGAGCGACGCGGTCTTGAAGCTTACTTCTCAGGCATCGGCATCGGAAACGGCATCACATTGCCGACCGCGCCGCGGGCTTCGCTGATTTTCGGCGTGCCCAGACGTTCCACTTCATCGATGCGCACAATCGAATGCATCGGCACAAAGCTGCGCACCACGCCTTCGAACTGCGCCTTGAGCTTTTCTTCGCTCGGATCGACGACCACTTGCGTGCGCTCGCCAAAGACGAACTCTTCCACTTCCAGAAAGCCCCACAGATCACTTTGATAGATCTGCTTGGCGTACATTTCGAACACCTGGCCCTGGTTGAGGAAAATCACCTTATAGATTGGAGCTTCGCGTTTGGTCATGGCGGGGGGATAACATCGGGGATAAAAATGAGGGCGCAAACTATAGCATAGCCACCGGACGCGCAGCGGTAGGAACCTGAAGGCTTGTTCCCTATAATGCGCGGTTCTTTGAATCACGTGATGACCCTAATCCATGGCCAAGAAGCTTTACATCGAAACCCACGGTTGCCAGATGAACGAGTACGACAGCTCGCGCATGGTCGATCTGCTGGGTGAACATCAGGCCCTGGAAGTCACCGCGCGTGCTGAAGACGCCGACGTGATTCTGCTCAACACCTGCTCGATCCGCGAGCGCGCCCAGGATCGCGTGTATTCGCAGCTCGGCCGCTGGCGCGAACTGAAACTGGCCAACCCAGAGATGGTGATCGCCGTTGGCGGTTGTGTGGCCAGCCAGGAAGGCGCGGCGATTCGTGATCGCGCGCCGTACGTCGACGTGGTCTTCGGCCCGCAGACCCTGCACCGCCTGCCGGAAATGATCGACGCCGCGCGTATCACCAAGCTGCCGCAAGTCGACGTTTCGTTCCCGGAAATCGAAAAATTCGACCATTTGCCCGAGCCGCGTATTGATGGCCCGAGCGCTTATGTGTCGGTGATGGAAGGTTGCAGCAAGTACTGTACGTTCTGCGTGGTGCCTTACACCCGTGGCGAAGAAGTCAGCCGGCCATTCGATGACGTGGTCGCCGAAGTCATTCACCTCGCCGAAAACGGCGTGCGTGAAGTGACGCTGCTGGGGCAGAACGTCAATGGCTATCGCGGTACGACCCATGACGGACGTCTGGCTGATCTCGCCGAATTGATCCGTGTTGTCGCCGCCATCGACGGCATCGACCGCATTCGCTACACCACTTCGCACCCGTTGGAATTCTCCGACAGCCTGATCCAGGCCCACGCCGACGTCCCGGAACTGGTCAAGCATCTGCACTTGCCGGTGCAATCGGGTTCCGACCGGATTCTCGCGGCGATGAAGCGCAACCACACGGCGCTGGAGTACAAATCCAAGCTGCGCAAACTGCGTGCGGCGGTACCGGGCATCTGCATCAGTTCGGACTTCATCGTCGGCTTCCCCGGCGAGACCGAGAAAGACTTCGAACAGACGATGAAGCTGATTGCCGATGTCGGTTTCGACTTCTCCTACTCGTTCGTTTACAGCCAGCGCCCGGGTACCCCGGCGGCCGATCTGGCCGACGAGACCCCGGAAGAGTTGAAAAAGGAACGCCTGAACGCCCTGCAACATCGCCTGAATCAGCAAGGCTTTGAGATCAGCCGACAAATGGTCGGCTCGATCCAGCGCATTCTGGTCACCGACTATTCGAAGAAAGACCCGGGCGAGCTGCAAGGGCGCACCGAGAATAATCGAATCGTCAACTTCCGCTGCGACAATCCGACCCTGATCGGCCAGTTCGCCGATGTGCACATCGACGCGGCGCAACCGCACTCGCTGCGTGGCTCGCTGATCCAATAAATGCAAAAGATCGCAGCCTTCGGCAGCTCCTACATGGATTACATTCCCCTGTAGGAGCTGCCGGAGGCTGCGATCTTGGCGGTCTCGACGCCAAGAATATTTAAGAGCTTTCGCACCCAGGCCTCTGGCGTTATCCTTGATTTCATCTTAATTGCCCCAGGGCGGCTAAATACGACCTTGAACGCACCCATAGAACCACATCGTTTTATCCTCGAGCCTTTTGAGGCTCGCCGCTTCGCCAATCTGTGCGGGCAATTCGACGAGCATTTGCGCTTGATCGAACAGCGCCTGACCATCGAGATCCGCAACCGCGGAAACCAGTTCGAGTTGATCGGCGACCCCAAGCACACCACGTCTGCGGAAAACCTGCTGCGCCGCCTGTATCGGGAAACCAAAGGTACTGAGCTGTCGCCGGACCTCGTGCACCTGTTCCTCCAGGAATCGGCCGTGGTCGAGCTGGACAATCACGCCCCCGCCGAAGCCTCTGTCGCCCTGCGCACCAAGAAAGGCATGATTCGCCCACGCGGCTTGAATCAACTGCGCTATGTGAAGGAAATCCTCGGTAACGACATCAACTTCGGCATCGGTCCGGCCGGTACCGGCAAGACCTATCTGGCCGTGGCCTGCGCTGTCGATGCTCTGGAACGCGAGCAGATCCGCCGCATCCTGCTGGTGCGTCCGGCGGTTGAAGCGGGTGAAAAACTCGGCTTCCTGCCCGGCGACCTGTCGCAGAAGATCGACCCGTACCTGCGCCCGCTCTACGACGCACTCTACGAGATGCTCGGCTTTGAATACGTGGCCAAGCTGATCGAACGCCAGGTGATTGAAGTTGCGCCGCTGGCCTACATGCGCGGTCGCACGCTGAATAACAGCTTCATCATTCTCGACGAAAGCCAGAACACCACCGTCGAACAGATGAAGATGTTCCTGACCCGGATCGGCTTCGGCTCCACCGCAGTCATCACCGGTGACATCACCCAGGTCGACCTGCCGCGTGGCACCAAGTCCGGCCTGCATCATGTGATCGAAGTGCTCAAAGACGTGCCGGGCATCAGCTTCACACACTTCCAGCCAAAAGACGTCGTGCGCCATCCTTTGGTCCAGCGGATCGTCGAAGCCTACGAGCGCTTCGAAAACCGTGACGAAGCACCCAAGGACACCTCGCGAAATGCTTGAGCTAGACCTGCAAATCGCGACTGAAGCGAACGCGCCGAGTGAAGCCGACTTCCGCCTGTGGTGCGAACTTGCCCTGCGCCAGCGCACCGCCGACTCGGAAATGACCATTCGTCTGGTCGATGAGGAAGAAGGCCGCGAGCTCAATCACACCTGGCGCCACAAGGATTACGCGACCAACGTCCTGTCGTTCCCGGCCGAAGTACCCGACGAGTTTCTCGACATTCCATTGCTAGGCGATCTGGTGATCTGCGTGGCGGTGGTCGAGCGTGAAGCCGCCGAACAAGGCAAGGAACTAAAGGCCCACTGGGCACATCTGGTCATTCACGGCTGCTTGCATCTGCTGGGTTACGACCATATAGATGACGAAGAAGCTGAAGAAATGGAAGCACTGGAACGCGAGTTGCTTGCCGAACTGGGCTACCCCGATCCGTATGCGGACGACGAACCCGAAACATCCCCTATCGTTACAACAAAGGATTCAGAGTAATCGCTATGAGCGAAGATCGATCGAGCAACGGGCAGAAGTCATGGCTGGGTAAACTGACCCAGGCTTTTGCCCACGAGCCGAAGAACCGTCAGGAGCTTCTCGAGCTGCTGCGTGATGCACATCAGAACAAACTGCTGGACAGCGAAGCGCTGGCCATCGTCGAAGGCGCCATTCAGGTGGCTGACCTGCAAGTACGCGACATCATGGTGCCGCGTTCGCAGATGATCAGCATCAAGGCGACCCAGACACCCCGTGAATTCCTCCCGGCCGTGGTCGACTCGGCCCACTCGCGCTATCCGGTGATCGGCGAAAGCCATGACGACGTGATGGGCGTACTGCTGGCCAAGGATCTGCTGCCGCTGATCCTCAAGGAAAACGGCGACAGCTTCAACATCAAGGATCTGCTGCGCCCGGCCACCTTCGTGCCGGAGTCCAAGCGCCTGAACGTGTTGTTGCGTGAATTCCGCGCCAACCACAACCACATGGCCATCGTCATCGACGAATACGGCGGCGTGGCCGGTCTGGTAACGATTGAAGACGTGCTGGAACAGATCGTTGGCGACATCGAAGACGAGCACGACGTCGAAGAAGACAGCTACATCAAGCCACTGCCCAGCGGTGACTTCCTGATCAAGGCGCTGACGCCGATCGAGAACTTCAACGAGTTTTTCGACAGCGAGTTCTCCGACGATGAATTCGACACCGTCGGCGGTCTGGTGATGAGCGCGTTCGGGCACTTGCCAAAACGCAACGAAATCACTGAAATCGGCGCCTATCGTTTCCGCATCCTGAACGCCGACAGCCGTCGGATTCATTTGCTGCGACTGACGCCAATTGCTCGTTAATTCTAAGGACTGAAATGCGCTGGACAACCCGCCCCGGCTGGCCCGGTAACCTGCTGGCCGTGGCGGCCGGTGCAATCACCACCTTCGCTCTAGCACCTTTCAACATCTGGCCGCTGGCTTTGCTGGCGGTCGGCTTGTTCTATGCCGGTTTGCGCGAGCTGAGTCCGCGTCAGGCACTGGGCCGTGGCTGGTGCTTCGGTTTCGGCCTGTTTGGTGCCGGCACCAGCTGGATCTATTACAGCATCCACCATTTCGGCGGCGCTTCGGTGCTGTTGGCCGGGTTCCTGATGCTGCTGTTTACGGCGGCGATTGCCTGGTTCTTCGCCTTGCCGGCCTGGTTATGGGCGCGCTGGTTGCGCCGTAACGAAGCACCTGTGGCTGATGCCTTGGCGTTCGCTGCCTTGTGGGTCGGCCAGGAAGCGTTTCGTGGCTGGTTCCTCACCGGCTTCCCATGGCTGTACTCGGGTTACAGCCAGCTCGATGGCCCATTGGCCGGACTCGCTCCAGTGGGTGGCATGTGGCTGGTGTCGTTCGTTCTGGCACTGACCGCTGCACTGATCTACAACGCCCCACGCCTGCTGCAAACCGGCCGCAAAGGTTTTGTTGCCGCAGGTTTGGTGCTGCTGGTTGGCCCTTGGGTGGCCGGCACTGCGCTCAAGGGCCATGCCTGGACCAGCCCCTCCGGCGCGCCGCTGAGTGTTGCCGCGATTCAGGGTAACGTCGCGCAAAGCATGAAATGGGATCCGGCTGAGCTCAACGCGCAGTTGGCTTTGTATCGCGATTTGAGCTTCCGCTCGAAACCGGTGGACCTGCTGATCTGGCCGGAAACCGCCGTGCCGGTATTGAAGGAGTCCGCCGAGGGCTACCTGACCATGATGGGCACCTTCGCCGCCGAGCGTAAATCGGCGCTGATCACTGGTGTACCGATCCGCGAAACCGTTCGTCACGAAAAACGCTTCTTCAATGGCATCACCGTGGTCGGCGAAGGCGACGGTACTTATCTGAAACAGAAACTGGTGCCCTTCGGCGAATACGTGCCACTGCAGGATGTATTGCGCGGGCTGATCGCCTTCTTCGACCTGCCAATGTCCGACTTTGCCCGTGGCCCGGCCGATCAGGCGTTGTTGCAGGCCAAGGGTTATCAGATCGCACCGTTTATCTGCTACGAAGTGGTGTATCCGGAATTTGCCGCCAGCCTGTCGGCGCGCAGTGATTTGCTGCTGACGATCAGCAATGACACCTGGTTCGGTACCTCGATCGGTCCGCTGCAACATTTGCAGATGGCGCAGATGCGCGCGCTTGAGGCTGGGCGCTGGATGATTCGTGCAACCAACAACGGTGTGACCGGACTGATCAACCCGTTCGGACAGATCACCGAGCAGATTCCGCAGTTCGAACAAGGGATTTTGTACGGTGAAGTGGTACCGATGCACAACCTGACGCCGTACCTGCAATGGCGCTCGTGGCCATTGATCATTGTCTGCTTGCTGTTGTTTGGCTGGGCACTGATGGCGAGCCGGATGTCGAAAACCCTTTAAAGCCTCCTACAATGATCGCTCCCACGCTCCACGTGGGAATGCCGCCGGGGACGCTCCGCGTTCCGCTTCGGATGTGGCGCAGAGCGCCACCGGATGCATTCCCACGCAGAGCGTGGGAACGATCAGTCAGCCCGGTAAAACAGTGAATACCCCACCTGCCCCACCGCTTCATTCAACAACTGCCCGCTCTGCCAGATCGACTTGAACTCCGGCAGCCAGCCACCAAACGGTCTCGCGTTATCAGTTCCGAGAAATCCGACCGGGGCCGGCACCACTTCAAAACCCGCCTGTTGAAAACTCCATACCGATCGCGGCATGTGCCAGGCCTGCGTCACCACGACCACGCGCTTGATCCCCTGCGGCAACAAGATATCGGCCGTGAACTTCGCATTTTCCCACGTAGTGCGGCTCTCGCCTTCCTGCCAGCGCACGGTCACGCCAAAATCGTCGCGCAACGAATCCGCCATCAACTTCGCCTCAGTCGGCGGCGTACCGTAATGCAGGCCACCAGTGGTCAAAATCGGCAAACCGGATGCCTTCGCCAGTCGAGCCGCATACCGCTGACGCTCAAGGCCCACACCGGTCGGCTGATCCTCACCCCAGGCCAGATCGCCGCGCTCACGACCTGAGCCCAACACCACAATCGCGTCGGCCCGCTGCGCCAGCGTCGCCCACTCTTCACGGGCCAACGGTGGCTCGCGTTCCAGAGCTTTCGCGCCCCACTGCACGACCACCGGCAGGCTCATCAGCCACATTCCGCCAAAGCCAATGGCAAAACACAATCCAGCCAGGCGCGGCCGTGAGCGGCGCAGCCACCAAGCGGCCAGCAACAGCAGCAAAAGAATGCCGGGTGGTAACAAAAGTTGTTTGATGAAATAACGAAAAGGCATCGAGCATCTCCACAGATGCCCGAAGCCTAAGAGTGTTAATAAAGCGTTACAACCAATAGGTGGGATCCCGTTGAAAAAGATCCGGTTCTTGACCTGCCATGCGCTTACTTGGCCTGTACAGAGCGAACCTTGACGGTGTCTCTGCCGGGCGCCTTGTCCTTGAGCCAGATGACCTTGGCCGAATGTGCTGCATCGAGCTGCTTCACTGCCTGTGACAAGCATCCATGCGTTTCACGTTCACTGCGATCCAGATAGGCCTTGACCAGTTTGAACTCGGCGGGACTCAAGCCACGCAATTCCAGTTCCAGGGGGCGCTCGTCGCGCAGCCGGTCAGCGGTTTTTAATGCGTCCAGGGCCATACCAAGACGATCGATCAATCTTTCGTACAACTCGGGTTTCGTCACGTTTTTTTGCCGTTGCTCCACCATCCCTCACCTCATTGAAGATAAGACTCACTCCCCAGTTAGAGCTTAGCTTCGCTGCACAAACCGGCTGCACGCCGCGACCAACGGCCCTCGCCACGGATTTGCCGGGACAAACAGCTGTAATCAGGGTTTCCCTAGGCCGAGCGCGGTCATGTATGCTACGGCGCTTCCTGTAATTCCACTTCCAGCTCGTCCGGGCCAACCCCGGCACCTGCGTTGAAGAGGATTAGGCCACCCCTATCCAGTACAAAAGTAGCCATGCACGAACAATATCAGCCCCGTGAAATCGAAGCCGCCGCCCAGTCGTTCTGGGACGAGCAAAAGTCCTTTGAAGTCAGTGAACAGCCAGGCAAGGAAACCTACTACTGCCTGTCGATGTTCCCTTACCCCAGCGGCAAGCTACACATGGGGCACGTGCGCAACTACACCATCGGCGACGTGATCTCCCGCTATCAGCGCATGCTCGGCAAGAACGTTCTGCAACCTATGGGTTGGGACGCGTTCGGCATGCCGGCAGAAAACGCCGCGATGAAGAACAACGTCGCGCCGGCCAAGTGGACCTACGAAAACATCGCCTACATGAAGACCCAGCTGCGCAGCCTGGGTCTGGCGGTCGACTGGTCGCGCGAAGTCACCACCTGCAAGCCGGATTACTACCGCTGGGAACAATGGCTGTTCACTCGCCTGTTCGAAAAAGGCGTGATCTACCGTAAAAACGGCACCGTGAACTGGGACCCGATCGACCAGACCGTTCTCGCTAACGAACAGGTGATCGACGGTCGCGGCTGGCGTTCCGGCGCGCTGATCGAAAAGCGCGAAATCCCGATGTACTACTTCAAGATCACCGCTTATGCGGATGAGCTGCTGGAGAGCCTCGACGAGCTGACTGGCTGGCCTGAACAGGTCAAGACCATGCAGCGCAACTGGATCGGCAAATCCCGCGGCATGGAAGTGCAGTTCCCGTACAACGTCGACTCGATTGGCGTAGCCGGCACCCTGAAAGTCTTCACTACCCGTCCGGACACCCTGATGGGCGCGACCTATGTCGCCGTGGCTGCCGAGCATCCGCTGGCGACCCAGGCAGCGCAGAACAACCCTGAGCTGCAAGCGTTCATCGCTGAATGCAAGGGCGGCAGCGTTGCTGAAGCCGACGTCGCCACACAAGAGAAAAAAGGCCTGCCGACCGGCCTGTTCGTCGAGCACCCGCTGACCGGTGAGAAACTGCCTGTTTGGGTCGCCAACTACGTGCTGATGCACTACGGCGACGGCGCTGTAATGGCCGTACCGGCGCACGACGAGCGCGATTTCGAATTCGCTCACAAGTACAACCTGCCAGTGAAATCGGTGGTGCGTACCAGTTCCGGCGACAGCAACCCGGCCCCGTGGCAAGACGCCTACGGCGAGCACGGCACACTGATCAACTCCGGCGAATTCGACGGTCTCGACTTCGCGGGTGCGTTCGACGCCATCGAAGTGGCCCTGATCAAGAAAGAACTGGGCGCCTCGCGCACTCAGTTCCGCCTGCGCGACTGGGGCATCAGCCGTCAGCGCTACTGGGGCTGCCCGATCCCGATCATCCACTGCGATGCATGCGGTGACGTGCCGGTACCGGAAGATCAACTGCCTGTGGTCCTGCCGGAAGACGTGGTGCCGGACGGTGCTGGTTCGCCGCTGGCGCGCATGCCGGAATTCTACGAGTGCAGCTGCCCGAAATGCGGTCAGCCTGCCAAGCGTGAAACCGACACCATGGACACGTTCGTCGAGTCGTCGTGGTACTACGCCCGTTACGCCTCGCCGCACTTTGAAGGCGGTCTGGTGGAAAAATCCGCAGCCGACCACTGGTTGCCAGTCGATCAGTACATCGGTGGTATCGAACACGCCATTCTTCACCTGCTCTACGCGCGCTTCTTCCACAAGCTGATGCGTGACGAAGGCCTGGTCAGCTCCAACGAGCCGTTCAAGAACCTGCTGACCCAAGGCATGGTGATCGCCGAAACCTACTACCGTCGCGAAGCCAATGGTGCTTACACCTGGTTCAACCCGGCGGACGTAGAACTCGAGCGCGACAGCAAAGCCAAGGTCATCAGTGCCAAGCTGAAATCCGACGGTCTGCCGGTAGAAATCGGCGGCACCGAGAAGATGGCCAAGTCGAAGAACAACGGCGTTGACCCACAGTCGATGATCGATCAGTTCGGCGCCGACACCTGCCGCCTGTTCATGATGTTCGCTTCGCCACCTGACATGAGCGCTGAGTGGTCCGACTCCGGCGTCGAAGGTTCGCACCGTTTCCTCAAGCGCGTCTGGCGTCTGGCGCAAGCCCACGTCACTCAGGGCTTGCCGGGCAAGCTGGACATCGCCAGCCTGAACGATGAGCAGAAGGCCGTGCGCCGCGCCATTCACG
This sequence comes from Pseudomonas sp. Irchel s3h9, assembly GCF_900187475.1. Taxonomy (NCBI): domain Bacteria; kingdom Pseudomonadati; phylum Pseudomonadota; class Gammaproteobacteria; order Pseudomonadales; family Pseudomonadaceae; genus Pseudomonas; species Pseudomonas sp. Irchel s3h9. Next base: position 184,499 of record NZ_FYDH01000006.1, read on the forward strand.
TGGCCATCAAGCAGGCCAGCCACGACGTCGGCCAGAACCACAAATTCAACACCGCCATCGCCCAGGTAATGACGCTGATGAACGTGCTGGAAAAAGCCGCGCAAAGCACCGAGCAGGATCGCGCGCTGATTCACGAAGGTCTGGAAGCCGTGACGCTGTTGCTGGCACCAATCACGCCGCACATCAGCCACGAACTGTGGAACCAGCTGGGTCACGCCGATGCAGTCATCGACGCCGGGTGGCCGGCAGTGGATGAAAGCGCTTTGGTGCAGGACAGCCTGACCCTGGTCATCCAGGTCAACGGCAAACTGCGCGGCCAGATCGAAATGCCGGCCAGCGCGACCCGCGAAGAAGTTGAAGCAGCAGCCCGCGCCAACGAAAACGTACTGCGTTTCGTCGACGGCCTGACTATTCGTAAAGTGATCGTTGTGCCGGGGAAACTGGTCAACATCGTCGCCAGCTAATTGGATCGGGCGCCAGGCTCGCCTGGCGCCAAGTAAAACCTTTCGGGCCGTACAATCGGCCCACGTGGTTTCAAGGGGAGCAACACAATGATCAAACGCAATCTGCTGGTGATGGGCCTCGCCGTTCTGTTGAGCGCCTGCGGTTTCCAGCTGCGCGGTACCGGCACTAACGAACTGTCGATCAAGGAACTCGACCTGAGCGCCCGTAATGCCTACGGCGAGACGGTCACGCAACTGCGTCAGGTGCTGGAGTCGAGCGGCGTCAAGGTTTACAGCGGTGCTCCGTACAAACTTTTCCTGGCTGACCAGCAGGAGAGCCAGCGCATCCTCAGCTACGCCGGTGCCGGTCGTACGGGCGAGTATCAAGTCAGTACTGTTCTGAACTACGAGATCCGGGGCGACAAGAACCTGCAACTGCTCAGCGACAAACTTGAAGTTCAGAAAGTGTTTATCCACGACGGTAACAACCTCGTGGGCTCCGATCAGGAAGCCAACGACGCCCGTCGCGAAACCACTCGCGAACTGGTCCAACGCATGATGTTGCGTCTGCAGCAACTGACCCCGGGTCAACTGCAGCAGCTGCAGCAAGCTGCCAATGACCGCGCCAAGGCAGAAGCCGATGCGCTGCAAGCGGCACAAAAGGCTGAAGCGGAAACCCCGCGCCAGTCGCCGCTCGAAGTACCGCAGCAGTAAGACGTTCGGGGCGCTCAGGCGCCCCGTTCGGCATTTCTTATGAAGCTCGCTCCCGCCCAACTCGGTAAACACCTGCAAGGTGCTTTGGCGCCTGTCTACATCATCAGCGGCGATGACCCGCTACTGTGCCAGGAAGCCGCCGACGCCATCCGCAGCGCTGCGCGTCAGCAAGGTTTTGATGAACGCCAGGTCTTCGCCGCCGACGCCAATTTCGATTGGGGCACGTTGTTGCAGGCCGGCGCCAGCATGTCGTTGTTCGCCGAAAAGCGCCTGCTGGAACTGCGCCTGCCCTCGGGCAAACCCGGTGACAAAGGCGCCGCTGCATTCATCGAATACTGCTCGCGTCCCGCTGAAGACACGGTGCTGCTGATCAGCCTGCCGAAGATGGATGGCAGCGCGCAGAAAACCAAGTGGGGCAAGGCACTGGTGGAAGGCCAGCAGACCCAGTTCATCCAGATCTGGCCGGTGGACGCCAATCAGTTGCCGAGCTGGATTCGTCAGCGCTTGTCTCAGGCTGGTTTGTCGGCCAGCCAGGACGCGGTCGAACTGATTGCTGCACGCGTCGAAGGCAACTTGCTCGCTGCCGCGCAGGAAATCGAAAAGCTCAAATTGATGGCCGAAGGTGGGCAGATCACCGTTGAAACCGTGCAGGCCGCCGTGGCCGACAGTGCGCGGTTTGACGTGTTTGGTTTGACCGACGCCGTGCTCAACGGCGAGCCGGCCCACGCGCTGCGCATGCTTGAAGGCTTGCGCGGTGAAGGTGTCGAACCGCCGGTGATTCTCTGGGCGCTGGCGCGGGAGCTGCGCTTGCTGGCTAATATTTCGTTGCAATACAGCCAGGGTACGCCGCTGGACAAGTGTTTCAGCCAGGCGAAGCCGCCGGTCTGGGACAAGCGCAAACCTTTGATGAGCAAAGCCCTGCAACGCTACTCGGCGCAACGCTGGGCGCAGTTGTTGCTCGAAGCCCAGCGCATCGATGCGCAGATCAAGGGCCAGGCTGCCGGTTCGCCGTGGATGAGCCTGAGTCGCTTGGCATTATTGATGGCTGGCCAACGCCTGTCATTGCCTGCCGAGTAAGATCAAAAGATCGCAGCCTTCGGCAGCTCCTACACCGATCCCTGTAGGAGCTGCCGAAGGCTGCGATCTTTTGACTTTCCTATAGCATGAGCAGATTATCTGCTGCGCAAAACCTCACTCACTCGAGAGAACCCTAATGAGCAAAAAGCCAGCAAAGCATGGCCCCAACAAGGCCAAATCCATCGTCGCCCAACCCCTGTTCCGCAGTCGCCAGGAACGACCAGCCAAGGGTAAAGGCAGCTACCGCCGCGAAGCCTTCCAGTCTGACAGCTGGGAGGCTTCTTACTTTCTGGCCGCTTAAAGCGCAGTACCCCCCGCTCATGTTAAGGTCTGCACCTGATTCGTTTTCCTGGAACTGTGCATGCCCCTAAGTCTTTCCCGTCGCTGGCCTGTTCGCCAATTGATCGCTGCCTCCAGCTTCATTCTGCTTGTCGCCTGCGCGGAAAAACCGACCGCCGCCGATGCGCAACCCCTTCAAGCCGCGCCCGTCGCCACGGCCCCAGCGATCATCCCGCCGGTAGTGCCGTCCGCCGACCCTCTTGATCTTCAGCCGACCCAGACCTTTGCCGAATGGCAGGCCGGTTTCCGCAAGGACGCCCTCGCCGCCGGGATCCGCCCTGACCTGTTCGATCGCGCCTTTGCCAATATCAGCTTCGACGCTAGCGTGATTCGCGCCGACCGCAGTCAGCCGGAATTTTCCCGTCCGGTGTGGGAATACCTTGATGGCGCGCTCTCGCCACTACGAGTGCGTAAAGGTCAGGCACTGATCAGCCAGTACGCCGATATTCTGCAAAGCATCGAACAGCGTTATGGCGTTGACCGTCAGGCGCTGGTGTCGGTGTGGGGCATGGAAAGCAATTTCGGTCAGTTTCAGGGCAGTAAGTCGGTGATCAACTCGCTGGCCACCCTCGCTTACGAAGGCCGTCGGCCGGGCTTTGCTCATGCGCAATTGATCGCTGCGCTGCAGATCCTGCAACAGGGTGACATCACGCCAGAGAAGATGCTCGGCTCGTGGGCTGGCGCCATGGGGCAGACCCAGTTCATTCCGACCACTTACAACACTCACGCAGTGGACTTCGACGGTGACGGTCGCCGCGATATCTGGGGCAGTCCTGCCGATGCGCTGGCCTCAACTGCGCATTACCTGCAAAGCTCCGGCTGGCAGCGTGGCCAGCCGTGGGGGTTTGAAGTGCAGCTGCCGAGCAGCTTCAACTACACCCTGGCTGATGGCGCGATTCGCAAGAGTGTCGCCGAATGGCGTCAGTTGGGCGTGACCCTGCCGAATGGCGGTCAGGTGCCAGCAGGCTCTGAACAGCTGTCTGCCGCCCTGCTGCTGCCGGCTGGTTATCGTGGGCCGGCATTCCTGATCCTCGACAACTTCCGCGCGATCCTCAAGTACAACAACTCCTCGTCGTACGCGCTGGCAGTGAGCCTGTTGTCCGAGCGTTTCAGCGGTGGCGGCTTGATCAACGGCAGTTGGCCAAAAGATGACCTGCCGCTGAGCCGCACCGAGCGTATGGAATTGCAGACCCTGCTGAGTGCGCGCAATTACGATGCCGGCACGGCGGACGGGATCATCGGCGCCAACACGCGCAAGGCGATTCGCAGTGCCCAGCAGTCATTTGGCTGGCCGGCGGACGGGTATCCGACGCACAAGTTGCTGGAAAGCCTGCGTAGCCAATAGAACGAATGCCGTATGGCTGATATCGCTTTCGCGAGCAGGCTCGCTCCCACATTGAAATGCATTCCAAATGTGGGAGCCTGCTCGCGGAGACTGACTATCAGGCAATAAACCTTCAGGCCTTGATCACCACATCCTGCTCCAGCATCAATTCCTGCTTCCCGGCATCCAGCCGCACCAGCGCCCCCATCGGCAGCGTCAGGTTCGGATCGCAATGCCCGCTACGCCACCCCGATAACACCGGAATCCGCAACGGCTCGAAAGTCTGCTTGAGCAATCGGTTCAGTGCCGCGACTTCCACCCCCGCCACGTCCCCGACCAGCACACCTCGCAATTTTGCCAGTTTGCCGGCCAGGCGCATCTGTGTCAGCAAGCGATCAATGCGATACAGCGGCTCGTTGATGTCCTCGATGAGCAGAATCACCCCTTCGACATCAATCTCGTAAGGCGTGCCCAAGGTTGCGGCGATCATCGCCAGATTACCGCCGAGCAAGCGTCCGTGCGCAATGCCAGGTTCGACGGTAGTCAACGGATAAGCCACCGGATGGCTCAGCACACTCCCCGCCTTCAATTGCCCGCGCAGCATGGCGAAGAATGAAGTGACCGTCGGCGGCTCCTTGTCGCCCAACAAGTCAGCGTTGAGCAGCGGCCCGTGGAAGGTCACGAATCCTGCGTAACGACTGATGGCCAGGTGCAGCGCGGTGATATCGCTGTAGCCAACGAATGGCTTGGCATGGCGGCTCAGCAGGTCGTAATCGATCCGGTCGAGCAAGCGCGGCGTGCCGTAGCCGCCGCGCAGGCAAATGATGGCATCGACCTCGGGATCAGCGAATGCCGCATGCAGATCACGCAAACGCACGTCGTCACTGCCAGCCAGATAGCCGTCTTTTTCATAAACACCGGGAAACACCTTCAGCCCATAACCGCGGGCTCGCATCCATCGCACCGCCTCATCGGCGTCCAGAGCACCAGGGCCGGCAGGCGCAATGACGCCGATCAACCCTTCCGAGGGCAGTGCAGGCACGGCTCTGTGTGGGCAAAGAGTATGGGTCGGTCGAACGGTCATCCTTGGATCTCCCTGTGAGTCATGCACACACAGTAGTCAGGAACGGGGGCAAACAGAAGAGGGTCGGCCACGCCGCAGGTTGCAGGAAAAATCAGCATCGAATGTAAGACGGGCAAAAAAATGCCCGCCGGGCGTTAAAACCTCGGCGGGCATTTTTTCATTCAGCGCCGGATCAGGAACCCAGCAGCTCAGCCTTGACCAACTTCGCTTGCTCGTCGGCGTGGTATGAAGAACGCACCAGCGGCCCCGAGGCAACGTTTTTGAAGCCCATCTTGTAACCTTCCTCGGCGAACCAGGCGAAGGTGTCCGGGTGCACAAAGCGCTGCACCGGCAAGTGACTACGGGACGGTTGCAGGTACTGGCCGAGGGTCAGCATGTCGATGTCATGTTCGCGCATGCGCTTCATGACTTCGATGACTTCCTCGTCGGTCTCACCCAGACCCAGCATCAAGCCGGATTTGGTCGGAATATGCGGCATCATCTGCTTGAAGCGTTGCAGCAAGGTCAGCGACCACTGGTAATCCGAACCCGGGCGCGCTGCCTTGTAGAGGCGCGGCACGGTTTCCAGGTTGTGGTTGAACACATCCGGCGGCTCGGCCGCGGTGATTTCCAGCGCGACGTCCATGCGGCCACGGTAGTCCGGAACCAGGGTTTCCAGCTGCACGTTCGGCGACAGTTTGCGGATTTCGCGGATGCAGTCGGCAAAGTGCTGGGCACCGCCGTCACGCAGGTCGTCGCGGTCAACCGAGGTGATCACCACGTACTTGAGCTTGAGGTCGGCGATGGCGATGGCCAGGCTTTGCGGCTCATTGACGTCCAGTGGCTTCGGACGACCGTGGCCGACGTCGCAGAACGGGCAGCGACGGGTGCAGATGTCGCCCATGATCATGAAGGTCGCGGTGCCGCCGGAGAAGCACTCGCCAAGGTTCGGGCAGGATGCTTCTTCGCAGACGCTGTGCAGCTTGTGCTTGCGCAGCAGGCTCTTGATCCGGTCGACTTCCGGCGAAACCGGGATACGCACACGAATCCAGTCAGGTTTCTTCGGCAGTTCGGTGGTCGGAATGATCTTTACCGGGATGCGTGCAACCTTCTCGGCGCCGCGCAGCTTGACGCCGGCTTCTACCTTGGGACGCGGGGCCGGGCGCTCGGTCACGTCGAGCGTCGGGATCATGGTTTGCACTGCATCAGTAGTCATATCAGTCGATTCCGCCCGTCAGGGTCGTCTGCTCAGCATAGTCGAGGTGTTTGACGAGCTGCGCGCGCAGCCGGGCACTTACCTCGGCAAATTCAATCGATCCTGCGTGGTCGCTCAGCTGGGTCATCGCCAGCCCGGCATAGCCGCAGGGATTAATCCGTCGAAACGGTTCCAGGTTCATATCCACGTTCAGGGCCAGGCCATGAAAGGAACAACCGTGGCGAATCCGCAAACCCAGAGAAGCGATTTTCGCTCCATTGACGTACACGCCGGGAGCGTCTGGCTTGGCCGCCGCGATCACGCCGTAGCTGGCCAGCAGTTCGATCAGGCAAAGCTCCATGCGGCTGACCAGATCACGCACGCCGAAACCCAGCTTGCGCACATCCAGTAACAGGTAAGCCACCAATTGGCCGGGGCCATGATAAGTCACCTGGCCGCCACGATCGACCTGCACCACCGGGATGTCTCCCGGCAGCAGCAAGTGTTCGGCCTTGCCAGCCTGGCCCTGAGTGAACACCGGCGGGTGTTCGACGAGCCAGATTTCGTCGGCGGCATCGCTGCCGCGTTCGTTGGTGAAGCACTGCATGGCATGCCAGACCGGCTCGTAAGCCATCTGGCCGAGTTCACGAAAGCCCAGCGTGCCCGGCATCACAACACCATGTGCACGAAGCCGGTCGCCCGCAGTTCGCTGTTGATGTTGTACAGCTGATCCTGATCGGTCGCGACGATGTGTAACTGAATGGTGGTGTATTTGCCGTTGCTGCTCGAACGCTCGTCGATACGCTCATCATTGATCTTCGCGAATTTCTTCACGATTTCGATGATCTTATCTTTGTGGCCAACCCCCGTGTCGCTGATCACCTTAACCGGATAATCAACCTGGGGAAATTCGATCTTTGGCGCCTTTACTTCGGTATCGGTCATGGCGTAACGGCCTCTTGAGCGCAAGCCGTGATAACGCGCATGGCCCCGCACCAGATCGGGGCGGGGCCATGCAGGTCAACACAAATCAGTTGAACAAGCCGTAGAAGAATAGACGGATGCTATCCCACATGCGGCGGAAGATACCACCCTCCTCGACGCCATCCAGAGCGATCAGGTCAGCGCTGTGCACGACCTTGTCTTCCAGTTTGACTTCGACTTTACCGATCACGTCGCCCTTGGCGATTGGCGCGGTCAGTTGCGGGTTCATGGTCATGCTCGCAGCAAGCTTCTTCAGCTGGCCTTTTGGCAGGGTCATGGTCAGGTCTTCAGCCAGGCCGGCCTTGACTTGATTGGTGGTGCCTTTCCACACCGGGGCCTGAGCCAATTCGGTGCCCTTCTGATAGAAGGTCTGGGTTTCGAAGAAGCGGAAGCCGTAAGTCAGCAGCTTCTGGGTCTCAGCGGCGCGAGCCACTTCGCTGTTGGTGCCGAACACCACGGCGATCAGACGCTGGCCGTCACGTACAGCCGAGGACACCATGCAGTAGCCGGCTTCGTCGGTGTGACCGGTTTTCAGACCGTCAACGGTCTTGTCGCGCCACAGCAGCAGGTTGCGGTTAGGCTGCTTGATGCCATTCCAGAAGAACTCTTTCTGCGAGTAGATCGCGTAGTGAGCCGGGTCTTCGTGGATGATCGCACGGGCCAGGATCGCCATGTCGTGAGCCGACGAGTAATGCTCAGGGTTTGGCAGACCGGTCGGGTTCATGAAGTGGGAATTGGTCATGCCCAGATCAGTCACAGTCTTGTTCATCAGGTCGGCGAACGCGTCTTCGCTACCGGCGATGTGCTCGGACAGCGCCACGCTGGCGTCGTTGCCGGACTGGATGATGATGCCGTGCAGCAGGTCGCTGACAGTCACCTGCGAGCCGACTTTGATGAACATCCGCGAACCGCCGGTGCGCCAGGCGTTTTCGCTGACGGTCACCGGATCGTTTTCACCGATCTGGCCGCGACGGATTTCCAGGGTCGCGATGTAAGCGGTCATCAGCTTGGTCAGGCTGGCCGGTGGCAGACGCTGGTCGCCATTGTTCTCGACCAGCACGTTGCCGCTGCTGGCATCCATCAGAACGTAGGCTTTGGCAGCCAGTTGCGGTGGCGACGGCATCATCTCGGCCGCGAAGGCGGCTGGCGAGAGGAGCAGCGGGACTAGCAGACACAGGCGTTTGGCAAAGGTGGTGATGTTCATCCGTCTCTCGAAATCGCTAATGGAAACTGTCCTTGCGGACAAAATTTAATCAGATGACTTTCTAACGAGTCATCGCGTGTTGAGTTGCTCACTCCAGTCACCCTTGCCGGGCTTTTGTTCTTCGACGAGCCAACAACCTGGTTCACCCCCCGATACCGCAAGTGAACCGTCAATCAAGTTCTACGTATTACTCGGTGACCACACTTGGCGAACCAAGGTTGGCCAGGCGCACGCTGTTCTGCACCTGGGCAATTTCACCCGGCGAGCCGATCGGCCCCAGGCGAACCCGGTGCAGGGTCTGTTGATTGCGCACGATCGAGCTGATGAACACCGGAGCGCTCACCATCCCGCTGAGCTTCGACCTCAGCAGTTCTGCAGCGTCCGGGTTGGCGAACGCGCCCACCTGCAGATACTGGCCAGACGCTGGTGCAGAAGCGTTTTTTTTTGCACTCATCGGCACGGGGACGGTGTCGGAGGCATGTTGCTGCGGCGGTGGCGTCCATTGCTCGACGGTGCCGGCCGAGGCCGTGATCACCGGGGCGCTACTCTGCGCGACTTGCGGCTCGTTGAGCATCAAAGGCGCCGGACGGCCCTTGGCGGCCCACCACTGCTGAGGATCGATGCCTTCGACCTTGACCCGCGCGGTGCCGATTTCGGCATAACCGAGCTTCTTCGCCGCAGCATAGGACAGGTCGATGATACGGTCAGAATAGAACGGCCCACGGTCGTTGACCCGCAGGATCACGCTCTTGTTATTGTCCAGGTTGGTCACCCGAACGTAACTTGGCAGTGGCAATGTCTTGTGGGCGGCACTCATGCCGTACAGGTCGTAGACCTCGCCGTTGGCGGTGTTCTGACCGTGAAACTTGGTGCCGTACCAGGACGCCGTACCCGAAGCCACGTAGGTCTTCGATTCCTGCAGCGGGAAGTAGGTCTTGCCCAGCACCGTGTACGGGTTGGCCTTGTACGGACCGGTGTGCAGGGTCGGCGTGGCGTCCGGGATGCGCGATACGTCGACGTCCCACCACGGCGCGCCATCTTTATGCGCACGGTTGATGTCCAGGCCCGGCTGGGCACGCACAGCGGTCGTGGTGGTTTTCTGAGTCGGCGAACGGCTGGTCGAGCAACTGGCGACCAGCACCGCCAACGCAGCGAATGCCACCAGCTTCAGGGGTTTATTGTTAGGCAATGCCCGCATTACTTGACGCCCCGTGCTTGTACCAGCTGTTCAGACAGTTGATGTACGGCCATGGCGTACATCACGCTGCGGTTATAACGCGTGATCGCGTAGAAATTCTTCAGGCCCATCCAGTATTCAGGGCCGTTGTCGCCTTCGAGGCGAAATGCAGTAACCGGCATATCATCGCGCAGCGCATCATGACTTGACCAGCCCAGCACTCGCAACTCTCCAACCGTTTTCGTCGGTTCGATGCCGGTGGTCAGGCCTTCATCGACCTGTTCGCCACGGACATCGGCACGGCTGACCACCGGCTCACCCGCGACCCAGCCGTGACGTTTGAAATAACTGGCGACGCTGCCGATCGCATCATCCGGGTTGTTCCAGATATTGATGTGGCCGTCACCGTCGAAATCCACCGCGTAAGCGCGAAAGCTGCTCGGCATGAACTGCGGCAGGCCCATGGCCCCGGCGTACGAGCCTTTGAGGGTCAATGGATCGACCTGTTCTTCACGCGCCAGCAGCAGGAACTCACGCAGTTCCTTGCGGAAAAATTCGGCACGGGGAGGATAGTCGAAACCGAGCGTGGACAAGGCATCGATCACCCGGTAATTACCGGTATTACGTCCGAAAAAGGTTTCAACGCCAATGATCGACACGATGACTTGTGCCGGCACGCCGTATTCCTGCTCGGCACGGGCCAGCGTCGCCTCGTGCTGACGCCAGAAGTCCACACCGCGTGCAATGCGCGCATCGGTGATGAACATCGGACGGTATTCTTTCCACTGCTTGACCCGCTCGGCAGGCCTGGAAATGGCGTCGAGAATCGCCTGCTTGCGCTGAGCTTCGCGGAACACCGCCATCAGCTGCTCACCAGCAAAACCGTAGTCGCGGGTCATTTCACCGACGAACTCGGCCACCTGCGGCGACCCTTCGTATTCGCCGGCCAGCGCTTCCTGCACGCTACCCAGCAGGCCGATCAGGCCTACCAATGGCGCGCATCGAGTCGCCCAGCCACGCATAACTTGCATTGAACTCTTCACCTTATTCAAACCTGTGCGATCCACTTGCGATGGGTATGGATCGACATCAAAACCCCAAACGCTGACAGCAGCGTCACCAGCGAAGTTCCTCCGTAGCTAATGAACGGCAACGGCACCCCTACAACCGGCAACAGGCCACTGACCATACCGATGTTGACGAAAACGTAAACAAAAAACGTCATAGTCAACGCGCCGGCGAGCAATTTGCCGAACAGCGTCTGGGCTTGAGCGGTAATCACCAGCCCCCGTCCAATCAGCAACAGATAGATCAGCAACAGCGCGCAGATACCGACCAGGCCGAACTCTTCGCCGAGTACGGCAATGATGAAGTCGGTGTGGCTTTCCGGGAGGAAGTCCAAGTGCGACTGGGTGCCGAGCAGCCAGCCCTTGCCGAACACGCCGCCGGAACCAATCGCCGCTTTCGACTGAATGATGTTCCAGCCGGTGCCGAGCGGATCGCTTTCCGGGTCGAGGAAGGTCAGGATTCGCTGCTTCTGGTAGTCGTGCATGATGAAAAACCACATTGCCACCGACACCGGGATCGCCGCCGCCAGCACGCTGAGAATCCAGCGCCAGCGCAGCCCGCCCATGAACAGTACGAACGCGCCACCGGCAAGGATCAGCAGCGAAGTTCCCAGGTCAGGCTGGCGCACGATCAACACGAACGGCACGCCGATCAGCATCAGACTGATGCCGACATGCTTGAGTTGCGGCGGCAGCGTGCGCTTGGACAGATACCAGGCGATGGTCGCCGGCATCAGGATCTTCATGAACTCCGAAGGCTGGAAGCGGATCACCCCGGGGATATTGATCCAGCGTGTCGCGCCCATGGCGTTGTGCCCCATGATGTCCACCACCAACAGCAGCACCACGCCGATCACATAGCCGAGCGGCACCCAACGCGCCATGAAACGCGGCTCGAACTGGGCGATGATGATCATCGACACCAGACCGATGCCGAATGAAGTGGCCTGCTTGGCCAGCAGATCCCAGCTTTTGCCACTGGCCGAATACAGCACGAACAGGCTGCCGGCGGCGAGTATCAGCAGCAGGATCAACAACGGGCCATCGATATGCAGTCTTTGCAGCAACGTCGCGCGGCGACGCATCACATCCTCACTGGAGAGCATGCGATCAAAGTTATTCATCACGGGCCGTAGCCTCCGCACTGATTGGGCTGGCGTATTCGGCCTTCAAACGTCCGTCCTGATCGAGCAGCCAGGCATCCATGACCTGGCGCACCACAGGCGCGGCAACGCCGGAACCGGACTCACCGTTCTCGACCATCACCGAAACGACGATTTTCGGGTCATCGGCCGGAGCAAAACCGACGAACAGGGCGTGGTCGCGGTGGCGCTCCTGAACCTTGGAGCGGTCGTACTTCTCGCCCTGTTTGATCGCCACGACCTGCGCGGTACCCGACTTGCCAGCGATGCGGTATTGCGCGCCGATCGCCGCTTTGCGCGCGGTACCGCGGGCACCGTGCATTACCTGCTGCATGCCGTGGTTGACCTTGGTCCAGTCCGACGGATCACGCAGGATGATGTCCGGCATCGGATTCTCGTCCACCGGTTTCACCCCTTCGAGGGATTTGGCCAGGTGCGGACGGTTCCAAACGCCTTTGTTGGCCACCAGCGCGGTGGCCTGGGCCAGTTGCAGCGGGGTCGATTGCATATAGCCCTGGCCGATCCCGAGGATCAGGGTTTCGCCGGGGAACCACGCCTGCTTACGCGTCGCCCGCTTCCACTCGCGGGACGGCATCAGACCGGGGGATTCTTCGAACATGTCCAGCGAGACCTTCTGGCCGATGCCGAACTTGTTCATGTAGGCCGACAACCGATCGATACCGAGCTTGTGCGCCAGGTCATAGAAGTAGGTGTCGTTGGAACGCATGATCGCCGTGTCGAGGTCGACGAAGCCGTCACCGGTGCGGTTCCAGTTACGGTATTTGTGATCGTAGTTGGGCAGCATGTAGTAGCCCGGGTCGAATACCCGGCTCGACGCAGTCACTACACCGGAATCGAGGCCGGCAATCGCCACCGCCGGTTTGATCGTCGAGCCTGGCGGATACAGACCGCGCAACACGCGGTTGAACAGCGGCCGGTCAATGGAATCACGCAACTCGGCATAGGCCTTGAAGCTGATCCCGGTGACGAACAGGTTCGGGTCGAAGCTCGGCTGACTGACCATCGCCAGCACTTCGCCGGTCTTCGGATCGAGCGCAACTACCGCACCACGACGTCCGCCGAGTGCAGCCTCCGCGGCTTCCTGCAACTTGATGTCCAGGCTCAGAACAATGTCCTTGCCGGGAATCGGATCGGTGCGCTTGAGCACGCGCAAGACGCGGCCGCGGGCGTTGGTTTCGACTTCTTCGTAACCGACCTGACCGTGCAATTCCGGCTCGTAGAAACGCTCGATGCCGGTCTTGCCAATGTGGTGGGTGCCGCTGTAATTGACCGGATCGAGGGTCTTCAGCTCTTTCTCGTTGATCCGCCCCATGTAGCCGACCGAGTGCGCAAAGTGCGCGCCCTGCGGATAGTGACGAACCAGCTGCGCCACCACTTCTACGCCGGGCAGCCGGAACTGGTTCACCGCAATCCGGGCGATCTGCTCCTCGGTCAGCTCGAACAGGATCGGCACCGGCTCGAACGGTCGGCGCCCCTGACGCATGCGCTTCTCGAAGATCACCCGGTCTTCAGGCGTCAGCTCCAGCACTTCGACGATGACGTCGAGCACCTGCTGCCAGTCGCCGGAGCGCTCGCGGGTCATGCTCAGGCTGAAGCTTGGACGGTTGTCCGCCACCACCACGCCGTTGCGGTCGAAAATCAACCCACGGGTTGGTGGAATTGGCTGCACATGGACACGGTTGTTTTCCGAGAGCGTCGAGTGGTACTCGTACTGGATCACCTGCAAGTAATACAGCCGCGCGATCAACACGCCGATCAGCAGCATGATCGCAATGGCCCCGAACACGACGCGGCTACGCACCAGGCGTGCGTCCTTTTCGTGGTCCTTGATGCGGATCGGCTGAGACATGAGGGCTGGATTACTTGTGGTAAGGGTGACCGGACAGCACGGTCCAGGCACGATACAACTGTTCGCCGATCAGGATCCGCACCAACGGGTGCGGCAACGTCAGCGGCGACAACGACCAGCGCTGATCGGCACGGGCGCAGACTTCAGGCGCCAGCCCTTCCGGGCCACCGACCATGAAATTGACCGTGCGCGAATCCAGCCGCCAACGGTCGAGTTCGACCGCCAGCTGCTCGGTACTCCAGGGTTTGCCGTGGACTTCCAGCGTGACGATCCGCTCGTTCGGCCCGACCTTGGCCAGCATGGCTTCGCCTTCCTGGCGGATGAAACGGGCCACGTCGGCATTCTTGCCACGGGTATTGAGCGGTATTTCCACCAGTTCCAGCGCCAGCTCGGACGGAAGACGCTTGGCATATTCATGCCAGCCTTCTTCCACCCACTTGGGCATGCGTGAACCGACGGCGATCAGGCGCAGTCGCACAGCAATCCCTTACAGCTGGTCTTTGTTGAGCTTGGTGAAATGCTCGTGGGTGTTTTCCGGGCTGTGGTGCTTGGCATCGGCCGCACGGCTCTGCTCGGCACCGGCCCACAGGCGTTCCAGGTCGTAGAACTGACGTGCCGAGGCGGTCATCATGTGCACGATCACCAGGTCCAGGTCGAGCAGCACCCAGTCACTGTCGCCCTTGCCTTCTTCGCCCAGCGGCTTGGCGCCCTGCTTTTTGACTTCTTCGCGAACCTTGTCGAGCATCGCGTTGATCTGGCGGTTGGAAGTACCGGTGGCGATGATCATGTAGTCAGTGATGCTCTGCTTGTCGCGAACATCGATGATCTGGATGTCTTGTGCCTTGACGTCTTCCAGGGCAGCCACGGCCAGCTTGACCAGCTCGTCGCCTTTCAGCGGCTCATTGGTGTTGACCGGCTCTGGCAGCGGGGCGCTCTTGAATGTGCCTTTGCGCTTTACTTTGGTTTGGTCTTTGTCAGTCATATAAAACTCGTTTTGCTCGTATATTCGGCGGCTTGGCGACACGTGGATTCGTATCAGTGAAGCACGCCTTGTTCAGTTCGACGCACGGTACAGACCGTGCGCATCGATGTAGGCCAGGACCGCGTCGGGCACCAGGAAACGTACCGACTTACCGCTGGCCAGCAGTTGACGGATCTGGGTGGCGGAAACCGCGAGCGGTGTCTGCCAGACGAATGCAATCTGTCCGCTCGGCCCTTTCAGGGCCAGCGGGTCGCTCACCGAACGCGCTGCCAGCAGGTTGCGCAAGGCATCCGGCGGTTCGCTGTCGGCGTCCGGGCGCTGTAGCACCAGGATATGGCAATGCTGGAGCAACTCTTCCCAGCGGTGCCAAGTGGGCAGGCCGCAAAATGCGTCCCAGCCCAAAAGCAGAAAAACCTGGGTCTCGGCGGGCATTTCCGCGCGCATCGACTCCAGGGTATCAATGGTCCAAGACGGTTTGTCCCGCTGCAATTCGCGGGCGTCCACCACCAGCGGCGGCAATCCCGCCACCGCACATTCGACCATCGCCAGCCGATCCTGCGCCGACACCTGCGGCGTACCGCGATGAGGCGGCCGCGCGTTCGGCATCAGGCGCAACTCATCGAGCGCCAGCGCTTCGGCGACTTCCAGCCCACCGCGCAAATGGCCGATGTGCACCGGGTCGAACGTGCCGCCCAGGACGCCAATGCGCCGGGGGCGGTACTCGTTGCCAGCTTGCGGCGCTGTCAGGTCGAGGTCGGTCAAGTCAGACCGTCGCCTGGCCGCGCAACTGGCCATCACCGACCACGACGTACTTCTCGCAGGTCAGTCCTTCGAGACCCACCGGGCCGCGGGCGTGCAGCTTATCAGTAGAAATACCGATCTCGGCACCCAATCCGTATTCAAATCCATCGGCAAAGCACGTCGGCGTGTTGATCATCACCGACGCCGAGTCGACTTCCGCCACAAAACGACGGGTGTCAGCGAGGTTTTCGCTGACGATCGAGTCGGTGTGATGGGAGCCGTAATGGTTGATGTGTTCGATCGCCTGATCCAGACCGTCGACCACGCGAATCGACAGGATCGGCGCCAGATACTCGGTGCTCCAGTCCTCTTCGCTGGCAGCAACGGCTTCGATGATCGCCCGCGTACGTTCGCAACCACGCAGTTCGACGCCTTTTTCGCGGAACTGGGCGGCCATCGACGGCAGGAAATCCTTAGCAACAGTTTGATCGACCAGCAAGGTCTCCATCGCACCGCAAATACCGTAGCGATAAGTCTTGGCATTGAACGCGATGCGCTGGGCCTTGGGCAGATCGGCGTGGGCACTGACGTAAACGTGGCAGATACCGTCCAGATGCTTGATCACTGGTACGCGGGCATCACGGCTGATACGTTCGATCAGGCCACGGCCACCGCGCGGCACGATCACGTCGACGTACTCGGGCATGGTGATCATCGCGCCAACAGCGGCACGGTCAGTGGTTTCGACCACTTGCACCACAGCGGCAGGCAATTCGGCCTCGGCCAGACCGCGCTGAATGCATGCGGCAATCGCACGGTTGGAATGAATCGCTTCAGAGCCACCGCGCAGAATGGTCGCATTGCCGGACTTCAGGCACAGGCTGGCAGCATCGATGGTCACGTTGGGACGGGATTCGTAGATGATCCCGATCACGCCCAACGGCACGCGCATCTTGCCGACCTGAATGCCCGACGGACGGAAGCTCATGTCGCGGATCGCACCGACCGGATCCGGCAGTGCAGCGACCTGACGCAAACCGACGATCATGCCGTCGATGCGCGCCGGGGTCAGTTCCAGACGCTCCAGCAGTGCCGGTTCCAGACCATTGGCGCGACCGGCGGCCAGATCCTGCTCATTGGCGGCGGCAAGCTCGGCGCGCGCGGCGTCCAAGGCATTGGCAGCAGCCTGCAAGGCGCGGTTTTTCTGCGCGGTGCTGGCACGGCCGATGACCCGGGAGGCTTCGCGGGCGGCGCGACCCAATCGGGTCATGTAGTCAAGAACGGACTCAGTCATGGTCTGCTGGGGTCTTGGCAAAGAGGAAAGCGGCAGATTATAGCTGCCGCGTCCCGGGACTAACAGCGGTGACGGGCGGATGGTCGAAATGAACGCGGATTCGCCGGCGTTCAGGCCCAATTAAGCCGCGCGTTGTTATCATCACGACCTCCTGAGCCTGGATAAACATTGCCTGCCATGTCCAACCTGACCGTTCGCAACCGCGTCGAACGCCTGCCGCTAGGGCTGCCGGACGCCTTTTTCGACCGTGATGCGCAAGTGCTGGCGCAGGATCTGCTCGGCAAAGTCATTCGTCACCGGGTCGGCGATCTGTGGCTGAGCGCGCGAATCATCGAAACCGAAGCCTATTACTGCGCAGAAAAAGGCAGCCACGCCTCGTTGGGCTACACAGAAAAGCGTAAGGCTTTGTTTCTGGATGGCGGCCACATCTATATGTATTACGCCCGCGGCGGTGATTCGCTGAACTTCAGCGCACAAGGTCCGGGCAATGCGGTACTGATCAAATCCGCCTATCCGTGGGTCGATGAAATCAGCGGTCCGGCGAGTCTGGCGCAGATGCTGCTGAACAATCCCGACGCGCAGGGACGTGCGCGGCCTTCGCAAAAGCTTTGCGCCGGGCAAACCCTGCTGTGCAAAGCGCTGGGACTGAAAGTGCCGGTGTGGGACGCCAAGCGTTTTGATCATGAAGTCCTTCTGGTAGAAGACACCGGGCCGGCACCTTCGCACATTATCCAGACAACACGCCTGGGCATCCCCCTCGGCCGGGACGAACAATTGATGTACCGCTTCGTCGATGCGACTTACGCGCAATGGTGCACGCGGAACCCGCTGCGACGCGGTCAGGTCGAAGGCCGAGATTATTTTCTGCTGTAAACACACACTCATGTAGGAGCTGCCGAAGGCTGCGATCTTTTGATCTTGCTTTCAGGATCAAGATCAAAAGATCGCAGCCTTCGGCAGCTCCTACAGGAGGCCATTAATGATTTGGAGTTTTTCTGTATGGGCCCATGGCTCGATAGCGTGACCGGGTGGCTGGCCGCCAATCCACAATGGCTGGCGGCTGCAGTTTTCATTGTGGCCTTTGTGGAATGCCTGGCGATTGCCGGTTTGATCGTGCCGGGCACCGTGCTGCTGTTTGCCGTCGCCGTGCTGGCCGGCAGCGGCGCCCTGTCACTGAGCGAGACCTTGTTGCTGGGCTTCCTTGGCGGGATTCTCGGCGATGCCGTTTCGTACTTCCTCGGTCGCCATTTCCACCAGAACATTCGGCGCCTGCCGGGGCTACGGCATCATCCGGAATGGATGGCCGGCGCCGAGTCGTATTTCCAGCGCTACGGCATTGCCAGTCTGCTGGTCGGCCGCTTCATCGGGCCATTGCGACCGATGCTGCCCATGGTCGCCGGCATGTGCGACATGCCCTTCCCGCGTTTTGCCGCTGTCAGCCTGCTGGCGGCCGCCGGCTGGAGTCTCGCCTATCTGCTGCCGGGCTGGGCCACCGGCGCGGCCTTCCGTCTGCCATTGCCTGAAGGGTTCTGGCTGGAGGCCGGCATTGTCGCTGGCAGCATCGCCGCAATGGTCGGCCTCAGCGTGAACAGCAGCCTGCGTCGCCACCGTCGCGCGACCATCTGGATCAGCAGCATGAGCCTGTTGATTCTGATTGGCCTGTTCATCGGCTATCCGTACCTGACAGCACTCGATCAAGGGGTGATGACGCTGGTGCAGGAACATCGCCAGCCAATGCTGGATGAAATTGCGGTCACACTGACCCTGATCGGTGAGTTCCGCAACATGCTGCTGTTCAGCGTCCTGCTGACCGGCCTGTTGCTGCTGTGCCGGCAATGGCGCCATGCGATCTTCGTTGGCGGTACGCTGCTGGTGACCGCATTGGCCAACACCGGGACCAAATACTTCTTCGCCCGGGTGCGTCCGGAAGTGCTGACCGACCCACTGACCACTTACAGCATGCCCAGTGGCCATGCCTCAGGTTCGTTTGCACTGTTTCTGACCCTGGCGGTACTCGCCGGCCGTGGCCAGCCGCCACGCATGCGCCTGACCTGGTTGCTGATCGCCTGTATTCCGGCCCTTTCCATCGCCCTGTCGCGGGTCTATCTGGGCGCTCATTGGCCAACCGACGTGCTGGCCGGCGCCATGCTCGCCGCCTGTGTCTGCGCTGCCGCCCTGTGGCTGAGCCAGCGTAAAACCCCACTCAATCCTATGCCGTTCAAGATCTGGTGGTTGATCCTGCCGGCAATGTTGGCGCTGTTCGGGTTTTTCGTCCTGCGGCACTTGCCTCATACCTTGTTGCGTTACGCCTATTGAATCTGGCGATACACAAGCCTTAATCCTTCTGCGCTGCTCTTTTAGGAATTCTCCGACAAGAGCAGCGCTGTTCTCTTATTCAAACTTACTCGCCCACGGTAAAAATCCTTATTTACCAAACCGCAACTTCGCACACTTCAAACTAAAAACAACCGAAGTTACATATCAATTACGAACCCTCACGCCAGCGCCTTCCATAACTTGAAAAACCAGTTAGATTAAATCCACATATTTGAAACCCTTCGGCACATTCTCACCCATTAAAGTGAGACCGCCTGCACTTGCCTGCCCAACAATCAATTCAACTGACGAAGCGAGGGTTTCAATACATCAACTGATTTCGAGTACGCCATGAGTCCAAAGACACCGCGCAAACCACCCCAGAGCTCAACGCAACAACCTGAAGCGAGCACATTCCCGCCCCTGCGTACCGACACACCGTTCACTCCAGGTGGCCCTTCGATTTTCCGGTTACCGGGTTTGCCGAGTGGCCAGTATCCCGTTCACACCGCTGGCGGCTGGCCGGTCGCGGATGCAACCCCGCCTGCCGTGGTCATCCAACCGATGCAGGCGACGAACCCTGCCCGCCTCGCAAGCGATAATTCCCCCGACACCTACTGGCTGCGTGACGACTTCCTGCGTGGAATGAAACCGGCGGAGGATGACGGTTTTCGCTGGATCGTCGGACGACAGTTTGTCGACGTCGAATATGAAGGCGACTTGCGCACCACCCATGTTGGCCAGGATGCCGATGGGGTTTATCGCTGCAAGATGGTCACCGAGCGGTCCGCGTCCGGACCGGCGCTGTACCGGAATGAAGGCCGGTTGACCTGGCGCCTGACGGAGCATCCGGCACCCGCCATGGCCTCGACAAAACGACCTGCGCCGCTACCGGGCGATCAACCGGGGATCGACCCCGTCGCGAAACGGCCTCGACCCGCCCACCTCGATTCGAATCTGTACAAGGCATCGCTGCGTTCACCGGATGCCCAAGGCTATTACGAACTGGCCCCTGCATTCGGGGCGAACAACGTGATCACGCAATTTGCCTTTATGGACGCTTTTGGTCACTGGATCCCGGTCGATCCGCCCGCAGGCGGATTCGGTGCCGAGCCCACGCTCTTGAAGCATTGGACAGACCATGAGATCTGGCAGGTGTACGACATCCATGGCCAGGATCTCGTGCGTTTTCGCACCGAAGCCCAAGCCAGCGGCAAGAGTCCGCAATGGGCGACTCCTGAAGTCACGAACCCGCACCGCGACTTGCTGCGCGACACCCTGCGCTGGCTGCACCCAAGCATGAATCCTGCACAGCGCGAAGCATTTCTGCAGTCCTATAACCTGCTGCCCAGCCAACTGGCCCGCTTGCAACAGGACCTGAAGACCGAACTGCAAATGCCGCAATGGGCGCAGGCACACAAACACCTGATCGACGACCTCGACCATCCGCAGCGTCTCGAGCAACTGAGCCGCGAGGCTGTCGAGGAACTTAACCTCAAGCGTGATGCCCGGCATGACTGGTACAGCCCGGAAACCAGCATGACCGCGCCGGTGCGCGAAGCGCTGCTGGGCAAACTCGGCTATCTGCGCAACAAGAACAATTGCCTGTACCGCACCGACGTGCCGGCGCTGTTCCGTGGCGATGAACGCACACCGTTCGAGCTCGCCAATGACGGCTTCATGCTACCGCGATACCAGCACAAACCGGGCGCCACCACGCATAAGCCGATGAGCGCAACCTTCAGCCTCAAAGAAGGCCTGATGTACGCAAGGGAGCCTGACCCCGAGTACTTGCGGTTCAACAGCCAGACGAGCAAATACCCGGGGCGGGATGCTGACGATAGCGCCTCGGGCAGCGATGTCAGTGATACCGAGAGCAGCTCATCGTCCGAATGGTCCGACGCCACAAGCCCGGTGCCGTGGGATCGCGATCGCCGCTATGAATCAACACGCACACGTCAGCGGGAAATGTTTCTGTATGTGCTCGACACCCGCGACCTGGAAGTGGTGCCTCATGAAGAAAACATGAGTTTCAATTCAGCGGCCCGCGACACACCCCCCACCTGGTTTCCCTCCGATGACTTCGAAGGGCTGATATCAGTCAGCCGCAGAGGACTGGATGCCGAGCGTATCTGGCTGCTGAATTCGGACCTGAGCAAAGCCGTGAGGGTCGATGACCTCAAGGAACAGGCAGGCGCGAACGCTGAGCGCATCGAAGCCGCCACCCATGCCGGACACGAGAACAAATTCGCCTACGACCAGTTGATCGACAACGCCGAAGCCGCCGGCAAACCTGTGCTCAGTCTGTCGGGCAACGGCGACGAATTCGCCTACGCCATCCACTGGCCCGAGTCGACAACGCCGGCGGCTCGACATCAATGACACACCGGTAGGGACACCGGTCATGCGTTTTCATTAAAGGATTAATGACATGTCAAAACTTATCGCTCCGCCACTTCAAATCGCCAATATCAGCGCCGTTCAGGTCAATCCCGTCAGCGCCTCGGCCAACCCCCATGCGCCGCCGGCGGGCACGCTCAACGCAGTGTTGCCAGACGACGCTGACGCCCCTTATCGACGCACACTCAAATCCCTCGACAAACATTTCGGCCCCTTGCGCATCGGCGAAATACTCACCAGCCGCGTAGAACTCCTGGCCTTGGGCGCGACCGTGCACGGCCAACCCATCAGCCCGGGGAATGCCGGCATGCAGCGCGTGGATCAACACTTTCTCGACGGACTCAATTTCGATGCAGACCGGGTGCAGGCGCGTCTGCTGTCCGTCGACAATCCGGACAGCAATGTAGCGGCGATGCTGTTTTATGAAATCGCCTGCAAGCGCTCAGTCGATGCCGGGGCGCTGTTCGTCGCCGATATAACCATTGCTACCGGCAGCGCGGTGGACCGCCTGAACCAGTTGGGCAAGGCTGCGCAAAAACTGGATATTCATCGCGCCGACGCACTGGAAAATGCCCCGGGCTGGATCAGCAAAAACAAAAGCTATTTGATGAGCGGCGCCGGGGTCGGCATGCAGGCGTTCGGCATCTACAGCGGCTACAAGGCGATGATTGATGCGATCAAGCACGGAGACACGCTGGAAGCGGTTTTCCAGGGTGGCTCGATCGCCGCCGAGTTCGGCTCGCTGATCATCGAACGCGGGCTGACCAAGACCGGTGAGGCCATGCTCAGAAACGGCGGCAACGCGCTGAAGTATTTCCCGCTGACCTCGGTGGGCAAATACATGAGCCGCGGTGCCGGGATGTTCGCCAGCGCCATCACCTTGCCCTTCGACATTCTCGATGCCATCAAGTCGTTCAATGCCGCCGCCGCAGCGCAGGGCAAAGAGGCCCAGGATCATTACGTCAGCGGCGGTCTTAGCGTCGCCGGGGCGAGTATCAGCCTGGTGCTGGGCGTCGCCGCACTGGCCGGGTTTGGCAGCGTCGCCGGGCCGGTCGGGCTGGTCGCCGCCGGACTGCTTATCGCCGCCTCGATGATCTACCAGGCCGCCCGAGTGGTGGACGACATCGATGACTACATCGAACTGACGCTTGAAGAACGCATGCGCTCCGGCTGGTTCGCCTTCACCAACAAGGAACTGGACCAGGACGTACTGGATCGCTTCAAGCTCGCCAAGGGCTATCGGGACCACCAGCGAAAACTGGAGTTGTCGGCCAAGGACATGCTGGAGAACGCCTACAAACACGCCATCGAACACGTGATCAACGGTGCCTTTCAGGTTGAATTGAAGCCCCTTGAAATCTGGCGCTACCAGTGGGACGAAAGCGCTGGCCAACAACCGTTCAAGCTCGACAACCAGGCCGTGGTTGTCGACGGCGATGACGTGATCGATGCCGGCAAAGGCCTGCCCGCCAACCTCAAAGGCAAAGTGTCGGGCAGTGCCGGTGACGACAAAGGCATTTTCTGGCGCTTGGGTGACGGCAATGACCGGGTTATCGGGGTCCGGGACAAGCCCAATCTGTTCACTTATCGCGCGGATCACAAGGCTCTGACCGGAGGCGACAGGGACGATGCGTTCTATCAGGAGATTACCGAGCAGCAATTGAACCTCACCAGCAAACCGGCCCACCTCAATGTGCTGGACGGTGGCGCAGGTGCCGACACCCTGGCCTTCGAAGGCAGCCGCCCGCTCAGCGACACCCGCCATATCGGTCACGACATCAACCTGCACAATGGCAGAGTGGCGCTGCGCGGTCTTGATCCTGAGGAAAATGCCGTTGACGTCGCGCAGCTCACGTCGATCGAAAACGTCTCGACCCTGCGCAGAGGCACCAGCCGCGTCAGCGGAAACGACGCGGCCAACCGGATTTCCCCCAATGGCTACGACCGCATCAGCGCCGGCGCAGGCGATGACACGATTGCCGTCTACGGAGCGGACTGTCGGGTGGACGGCGGCAGCGGCGCAGATCGTTTTTACATCGCCAGCAGCAACGCCCGCACTACCCTTAACGAGGACGCTGAAGCGTCGAGTCTGATCGAGTTCGGCTGGCCGGCGGAGGTCATCCAGCGTTGGCAGATCGTCGGCACTGCGCTGGTGATCAGCTCATTGCGCGGCAAGGATGGTAACGACCCGGAACATGTACTGACACTCGAAAATGTCTACCAATGGGTCGATGGCAAACGCCTGTTGAACAATGACCGATTCCGTTTCAAGACCGAGGATGGCTATGAGCTGCTGGTCCAGCTACCCCAGCAGCCAGATGAGGCGCTGCAGCAGGATATAACCCCCGTCGTTGTCGTCATCGGCCAACCCGCCGCTGCACCGCAAATCGTTAACGGCGGCATGATCGAGATCGCCGAACAGGGCTTGAAGCAGCACTTTGTTGCTCGCACCGAGCGTCCGGTGGAATTCGTTGCCCAGCGCAATACCGCCGAAACGTCCCGCACTGTTTATCTGGAATTCGACAACGCTGAAATCATCGATGTGCAGGTCAGTTATGAAGTGCAGGTGCGCAAAGGCGTCTCTGGCACGACCCACTTGTACTACACAGACTTCACCCTGACGGTCTCCCTGCCGTCGAAATTGGTTATGTTCAAAGGTGTGGTCCAGCCCATCGCGGCGGCCACCGGTTACAGCGGCAGAAACAGCCTGAAAGTCACCACCCCACGCCTGCAGCAGAACGTTGTGCTGGTTCTGCAGGACCAGGTTTCCTACCGCCTGCAAGTTCCCGCACTGGATTATGAAGACGATGTAAAAAACCCCGGCACCCGCGTACGCAGCACCCGAAGTTGCCTCAAGCAACGCAATGGCAACTATCGCTTTGTCAGACCATTGGCCAGCGTGAAACCGCTGATAACGGCAGAACCCAGTCGCATCACCATCGACACCGGTTCGCACACCGGCATCTATGTACTCGATGGCCAGAGTTCGACGTACGATGTCCATCTGGCCAGCAACACCATCATTCGCCTTTCGACGCCAGGCGCTGCAGCGAAAACCGCCGATGCATCGACCTGGACGCTGTACACCGACAAAATGGAAGAAACGGTCACCCGCGACGACATCCAACTGGACGGCAATCGTCTGCACATCGCTAGCGTCACCGTCGAATTGCCCGATATCGAAGACGACATCCCGGTGGAATCCATCAGCGTGGCCACTTCGGCCGGCCATATTTATGAAGTTTCGCTGTTGTTTGAAGTGCTGCAGCTTTACGTCATTGATGCACGTGGCTACGCCGATATCGAAGCTCTGTTGGCCGAGGTCAATGCCCATCAACAGCGAAACGAACTGGCAACAAGGGTTCATGTAACCCACGTCGCAATCGACGCCGGAACGATCGGTACGGTGGTTTACAACGCAGTAAGGAAACACTGGGCGCTGGCCAGCGATCCACAGGTGCGAATCAACCCGCAAGACCTGGTCTTTTCCAACGACAAGACCTGACCCTCACCACGTGCCCGTCTGGATCAGACGTCCACACGGGCACCCGTCCTCCTCAGCCTACGGACAGGCTGACTCGCAAAAAACGGAGTTTATTCATGCGCCAAAAACCCGGGCTACGGCCTAAATCACCTTTAGTCGAAACGCCCGTCACCTCTACACTGGCCTCCGCAGATCATTCGCCGAGCAGAGCGATATTTGCAAACCCTGAAAACATTCCGGGGCCTATACCCGTCGAGGCGCCCTCCTCACCCAAACGACCTCGTCTGGAGGAACCCGGGACCTCCCAAGCAAAAACCTCCCCCATCGAAGTGAGCGTCACATCGAGATCCGCCACTGACAGGCCAGACTTTTCGATGACGTCGCTGGAAGATTTCGCCCATCCGTATTTCGGCGATCTGCCAGGGCCGAATGAATCCGGCATCCGGCGTTATCTCGCCAAGGACTGGGTGGACGTGCGACTGCCAGGCTCAGAAGGCCGACACCACGTTTGTGTTCAATACGATGCCGACCTCAGGGCCTATCGGGCAATGTCCTCCTGGCGCCTGGCACCAGGCCCACCCATTTACCGGACCACGCAAGGCCATCTGTGGAGCCTGGATCGGCACCTCACCCTCCTCAACGTTGATGACTACGCGTTTTCCGCAACACCGAATGCTGACGGTTACTACACCTTTCGCGCTCTCGGTACGAGCGGCGATGACGCCATCCTCGGCTATGCCATCAAGGATCCGGAGCATCACTGGATTGCCATCGATCCTGCGCAGGCAAAACGCAACAGGATGGCCGATGCGCCACTTGCGCAATGGTCGGATCAGGACATCCAGCGCATGTACATTCTGGATGACACCGGGATTGCCGCCTTCCGCGCAGAAGCACAAGCGACCGGCAAGGCGCCGGGCTGGGCACTTCGCGCGCAGAACACCGAAGACCATCTGTTTGTCGCTGATTCTCTGAAGTGGCTGCATCCAAACATGACCCTTGCCCAGCGCCTGCAATTGCAGCGCAGCTATAACCTGACCCAGGAGCAACTGTGTCGGCTGCGCACAGAGTCGGGCGACGGCCAGATACCGCAATGGGCTGAACAGCACAAACGCCTAACGCTCGATGCGACCAATGAGCAGCGCTTCAAGCTGATCGGCGAAGAGCTGGAAAACTACGTTGAGGAATTACGGAGTCAAGGGCTGGCCCTCGCCCACCATTGGCCCGCCACCCGCTACAGCGACGCTTTTTGGCCGACTACGCGACCCACCTCGGCTACCAGCGAACCCGCCACGGCATGTTGTATCGCACCGACATTCCGGCGATGTTCCGCGGCGAAACCCGATTACCCTTCGAGTTGGCGCGGGATGATCGAATGATGCACCGTAAAGGCAATCCCAAGGGCACCACGAACAAGCGCGCATTGAGTGCAACGTTCGGACTGCATGACGCCACCGCTTACGCGGCGACCAAGGGCGGCTTCTATCACGAGTTGCATTACAACTCGCAGGCCAATCGTTTTCCCGGGGTGAATCCTCAAAGCTCGAAAACACGAACCGGCGAATCCTCCGACTCGGGCAGCAGTTCGGTGTCGGAGGGTAAACGAACCGGCGACGAGACCGACTCTGACAGCTCGTTCGTTTTCGATGATTCGAAAGATTATGTATCCACGCGCCGCCAGCAAACCACGTCATTCGTCTACGCCATTGATACCCGAGGCCTGGAAGTGGTGCCGGGGGCAGAAAACAAGGCATTCAACCCCGCTAACGGCACATTCCTCTTCGACGACCTGGAAGGGCATATCTCCACGCCCACACGCGGCATCAGTGCCGAGCGGATCTGGCTGGTGCGTTCCGACCTGACGCAAGCCGCCCGGGTCAAGGATGTGCTGACACAGGCGGGTGACCGGGTCGTGGCCATCGAGCAGGCCACCTGGGCGGGAACCGACAGTCGAGCTGCCGGGTATTTTGGCGCCAACGCCTATGACAGCCTTATCGATGAAATCGCCGGTTCTGGCGGCGTGATACTGGATCTGCCCAAAGGCGACAAGACGTTCGCCGACGACATCGTCTGGCCTGTGCCCGAGCATTACCGAACCTGAAAAAAGGCGCCATTCACCCAGACATGAATGGCGCCTTTTTATGGAGTAGCGGCTGGGCTCTATTTGATAACCTTGATCACAAATATTGCCGGTTTGTGATTGAAGGCGTTATGCCCCGTCCTGTTAGGATCGACGTCGAGGAATGTGCTCATTCCGCTGCTTATATGGCGATACAAGGGCTTGTCATCAGGTTCGTGGATCAACTCTAGATAGGCAGGGCCGGACTCGATATGACTGAAGGAGGCCTTTGAAGCACCAGACTTGCTGATTGAAAAGTATTGCTCTGGCGCACGGATACTGGCCAACAGATTATGAGTCTTGTCCTCTATGAATAACCGCGCACCATCGAATGTTCCCGCGAGCACAAGGCTGATGGCATATTCGTCACCCTTTGGGACGAACTTCAACAACAGTGGTGTGTCGTCATCATGGTCAGCCAGCGTTATGAAGCTGGACACGCGCGAATCCGCCAACCCCACTTCGGCATCCAGTTTTTCTGCCTTGGTTATGCGAAGGTCACGCAAAGCCTGTTGCAAACGTAGTTGATTAAGTACCACTGGCCGGCCATCAAGATAAAGATGCGCAGTGAATGTCTGGTTGTTTGTTTTTGCTAAAGCCATGGGATTGCCCACCTGTAAACACCCCGCCGTCAATTAGCCACGACGACAGGCAATGCTGAAAAAGTAAATAATCAAACCGCAGTCGCAGTCACTACGGCGGTGGCGGACGCCGACATCCGTGGCACTTCGCCGCCAGGGACTTTTTCAGATTTTCGTTTACGCCGGGCTATTACCATCCGGTCCGCATAAGTGGATGCCGCCTCAATTACGTGGCTAACGTTATGATCCGCCCCGGCATGTTTCAAAATATACTTGCCAGCAATATCATCCCAAAACGCCCATTCATCTTCATAGACAGTCATGCTCTCATCCTTATTTTTATTCAAGTTATCCGCTTCCTGCGGACAACTTGAAATTAAGACAAAGACAAAAGCAAAACAATGCTGGCAGGCGCCATCAGTTAATTCAAAGTGCAACTAGGCGAACAATTCACCTTGTAGTTCGTCGAGCAGCGCCTGGATTGCATCCAGCCGCTGCTGGGGATCATCGAGTTGTAACAGATCGATCTTGTCTTCTTCGGCGAAGGGCAGCAGATAGGCCAACTGATTGGCCAGCGATTGCTGACCCAGCGCTTCAGTGCCCATGTCCAGCGCTTCCACCATCGGGTGCTCGGCCAGTGCCTTGAGCAGCGCCACCAGATCAGCATCCTCGTCCTGTAACGGTTGCTCGGGTTCGTCATCCAGCCAGTCGACATCGGCGAGGATCAACTGATCGCGCTGCACCTCGGTACTCAACACCGTGAACCGCCGCCCGCCCTGCACACGAATGCCGAGCAAGCCGTTGTCCTGCTGCTGAAAGTCGGTGATGCGCGCTTCGCAGCCGACCCGAGCAAAACCTTCTGGCGCGACGCCGACTTCGTGGCCATCAAGGATGCACACCACACCGAAACCGCCACCCTGCTTCATGCAGCGGCCGATCATGTCGAGATAGCGCGCCTCGAAGATCTGCAAATCGAGGTTGCAGCCGGGAAACAACACGGTGTTCAGCGGGAAAAGCGGCAGACTCATAGATATTTCCTTACACCACCATCGACACCGCCAGCGGCAGGAAGACTGCCGTGGCCACGCCCATCAGACTCATCGCCAGCGCCGCAAACGCGCCGCACTCATCACTTTCCTGCAACGCCACCGACGTGCCGACCGCATGCGCGGTCATGCCCAGCGCCATGCCACGCGCCTCGGGACTGTGCACGCCGAGGCGAGTCAGTAGCGCCGGGCCGAAGATCGCACCGATCACCCCGGTGATCAACACGAATACCGCCGCCAGCGCCGCAACGCCACCAATCTGCTCAGCCACCAGCATTGCGATCGGCGAGGTCACCGACTTCGGCGCCATGGTCATCAGAATCATGTGCTCGGCACCGAACCACCAGCCCAGCGCCACCCCCATGCCGGTGGCGACTACGCCGCCTATCACCAGCGTAGTAAAAATCGGCCAGAACAATTGGCGAATACGCCGCAGGTTGAGATACAGCGGCACCGCCAGTGCCACGGTCGCAGGGCCGAGCAGAATGCTGAGGATCTCGGTGCTCTTGCGATATTCGGCATAGGTCAGGCCACAGCCGACCAGCACACCGATCACCAACAGCATGGAGACCAGCACCGGTTGCAGAAAGATCCAGCGGGTTTTCTCGAACGCCGCCAGCACCAGTTGATAGGCGCCGAGGGTGATGCCGATGCCGAACAGCGGATGATGGATAACGGAGGCCCAGGCGCCCTGCCAGTCAAAGAGCATCAGGACTCCTCCGATGTGCGGGCATGCCGTTTGACCAGGCGTTGCATCAGCACCCCGGTGAAGGCCATCGACAGGATCAACGACAGCACCAACGCACCGACAATCGCCCAGAAATCCGCAGCAATGTCGCTCGCATAAACCATCACGCCCACGGCCGGGGGCACCAGCAGCAATGGCAGATAGCGCAGCAGGCTGCCAGCCGCGAGGTTCAGCGGCTCACCCACTTCACCGCGAACGATCAGGAAGACCAGCAACAGCAGCAGACCGATGATCGGCCCCGGCAGCACTGGCAAGAGCAAATGATTGAGCGCCGTGCCGAGCAATTGGAACAGCACCAGCAGGGTCAGGCCACGTAGCAACATCCGACATCTCCGTCTTACTTTTCACCCAGCAGGGGCTCGGCATTATAAGCACGCCTGCGCTATGGATCGGCATTCGCCAAAAGCATGGTCGGTTGACCGGAGCAAATCGCCATGATGATCTACAGTGGTTCGCAGGGCGGTCAAATCCCCCACCTGAAAAACTATAAAACCGATGAACCCAAGGAGAGTCTCAATGCCCTATGTTCCCGTTGCAGAGCTCAAAGATTATGTCGGCAAGGAACTCGGACGTTCCGAATGGCTCACCATCGATCAGGAACGCATCAACCTGTTCGCCGAAGCCACCGGTGATTATCAGTTCATTCACGTCGACCCGGTCAAAGCCGCGCAAACGCCATTTGGCAGCACCATTGCCCACGGTTTCCTGTCGTTGTCGCTGATCCCGAAATTGATGGAAGACATCCTGATCCTGCCGCAAGGCGTGAAGATGGTGGTCAATTACGGCCTGGACAGCGTGCGTTTCATCCAGCCAGTGAAGGTCAATTCCAAGGTCCGCCTCAAGGTCGATCTGGGCGAAGTGACCGAGAAAAAACCGGGCCAGTGGCTGCTCAAAGCCACCGCGACACTGGAGATAGAAGGCTCGGACAAACCGGCCTATATCGCCGAGCCACTGTCGCTCTGCTTCGTCTGATGGTTCTGGATGCGAAGCAGCGCACGCTGTTTCGCGTCAACACTGTTTTTACCGGCTGCATTAGGTCACATAGCTGCGGCATACTCGGTCGCCTAATTGCCCGGATCCCGCTATGCGCTCACTCGCTCGTCTTGCACCCCTTGCCTTGACCCTGATGCTCACCGCGTGCGGCGACGGCGAATCGCTGCTGCCCCCGGATGCGCGCCTGCCCGACGGTGGACGCTATCGTGGTGAACTGGTCGATGGCTTGCTGCAAGGTCAGGGCCGCGTCGACTACCCCAACGGCAGCTGGTATGCCGGGCAGTTCGATAAGGGTCAGTGGCATGGTCAGGGCGAATGGCATGGCAGCAACGGCGAGGTCTATCGCGGACAGTTTCAGCAAGGCCTGTTCGACGGCCAAGGCAGCCTGACCACCAACGCCAGTAGTTACACCGGCGGCTTCAAACAGGGACGCCGCGAAGGCGAAGGCACCCTGAAAGAAAACGCCATGACCTACCGTGGCGAGTTCAAGGCTGACCAATACTCCGGGCTCGGCCGTCTGGAAATGGACGACGGCAGCTCCTATCAAGGCCAGTTCGCCCACGGCAAGCCCAACGGCGAAGGCCAACGCGGCGATGCCAGCGGTAACTCGTTCAGCGGGCATTTCGTCAACGGTCAGCTGGAAGGCAAAGGCACCTTCAACAGCGCGGACGGCGATATCTACGTCGGCGGCTTCAAGAACAATCAACTGCACGGCAAAGGTCGCTACGAAAACGCCGACGGCGATGTCTGGCTCGGCCAGTTCAAGGAAGGCGCGCTGACCGGCAAGGGCGAACTGATCGGCGCCGACGGTAGCCATTACATCGGCACGTTCAGCGACTGGCGCTTCAGCGGTCAGGGCCGTTTGAACCTGTCCGATGGCAGCTTTTACATCGGCGGCTTCGACAACGACAGCTACTCCGGACGCGGCACCCTGGTGCTCACCGATGGCAGCGTGATGAGCGGCACCTGGGTCAATGGGCAGCGCGTGCGCGACGCCGACGGCAAGTTATTGCCCGATACGCTCGAACTCGGCTTGCTCGCTCAGGGCCGCCTGCTTGATGACGCGTTGGCCGCCATTCCCGCGTCGACCCCGGCGGTCGAGTTATACACGTTGACCCTCGGCGGCGACGGCAAACAAAGCGTGTTCCTGCGCGAATCCGACTACGTCGCTAACATGCTCAACACGCGCTTTGGCGCTTATGGCCAGGTCCGCCTGGTCAACCACCGTGACCACCTCGGCGACCGGCCGATGGCCACCCGCGAGAACCTGCGTCGTGCCGCGCAAACGCTGGCCGAACGCAGCGGCCCGGAAGACCTGCTGTTCATCTACCTGACCAGTCACGGCACCGCCGAACATGAGCTGGTGCTCGACCAGCCGCGTATGGAACTGGCCGACCTGCCCGCCGATGAACTCGCCGCTGTACTGGCACCGCTGAAAAACCGCGACAAGATCATCGTGGTTTCGTCGTGCTACTCCGGCGGCTTTATCCCGGCGCTGAAAGACGAACGCACGCTGATCATGACCGCCTCGCGCGCGGATCGGGTGTCCTTCGGCTGCTCGGAAGAAGCCAACTTCACCTACTTCGGCGATGCACTGTTCGCCCAGGCGCTGAACCAGACCGATGATCTGGAGCAAGCCTTCAAACTGGCCAAGGCCACCGTCGCCGAGCGTGAACTGGCGGACAATTTCGAAGCGTCGGAGCCGCAGATCTGGGCGCCGAAAACCGTGCTGTCGCACTGGCAACTGCTGCGCAAACAGCAAGCCAGAAAAGCATTGCAGAGTGCTGCGTTGAACGACGGAGCGACAAAGAGCAACTAAGCTGAACAGTATCAAGGGAGAGACACTATGTACTTGACGCCTCAGCACGTATTGCTTGCCGGAGCCACCGGTTTGACCGGTGAACATCTACTCGACCGTTTGCTCAACGAGCCGACGATTTCTCGCGTGCTCGCCCCTTCCCGTCGCCCCTTGGCCGAACATCCGCATCTTGAAAACCCGGTGGGCGATCCGCAGGCGTTTCTGCCGCAACTCAGTGGCCGCGTCGACATCGCCTATTGCTGCCTCGGCACCACCATCAAACAGGCCGGCTCTGAAGCGGCGTTTCGCGCGGTGGATCTGGACATGGTGGTGGCGTTCGCCAAACGCGCGCGGGAGATGGGCGCGCGGCATCTGATCGTGATCAGTGCGATAGGCGCCGATCCGAAGTCGTCGGTTTTCTACAATCGGGTCAAAGGCGAAATGGAGCAGGCCTTGCGTGCGCAGGACTGGCCGCAATTGACCATTTGCCGGCCTTCACTGTTGTTGGGTGAACGGACCGAACCACGTCTGGCCGAGCAACTGGCCGCGCCGTTGTCAAAGCTGATTCCGGGTAAATACCGGGGCATCGAAGCGTGCCAATTGGCGCGAGCGATGTGGCGGTTGGCGCTGGAAGAGCAAGATGGGGTGCGGGTGATCGAGTCGGATGAGCTGCGCAAGCTGGGCAAATAATCTTCCGCCGCATGATCGTTCCCACGCTCTGCGTGGGAACGATCTGTCTAACTACAATCCGCCCGTTGCCTGAAAACTCACGCCTATCACCGTGAGCAGTGACAACGGCAACAACAGCGTATCAAGCAGCGCACTCGCCGGCAGATCCACCCCCGGATAACTCGGCGCCTCAGCCCCGAACCGATCCATCGCGCAACACCCGCCATTCAATGCATACAAGTCCAGCCGCGTCCCGGAATACACCACCGGCGCCCCCGGTTTCGCTGCATCCAGCGTGCGCGCCGTCGCACACCCGGTCAGCAACAACACCAGGCCGATCGCGAGCAGCTTATTCATCGCTGCTCAGATGATGCTCACCCCAACGTGGCAGCATGTCCTGGGGAATGCCGAGCAGATTGAGAATCCGCGCCACAACGAAATCGATCAGGTCATCAATGGTCTGCGGCTGATGATAGAAACCCGGTGAGGCCGGCAGAATTGTCACACCCATGTTCGACAGCTTGAGCATGTGCTCCAGATGAATACTCGAATAGGGCGCTTCGCGCGGCACCAGAATCAATTGGCGACGCTCTTTCAAAGTGACGTCGGCGGCGCGTTCGATCAGGTTGTTGCAGGCGCCGGTGGCAATCGCCGACAACGTCCCGGTGGAACATGGCACCACAACCATCGCTGCCGGTGCGCCGGAGCCCGAAGCTACCGGCGACATCCAGTCTTCCTTGCCGTACACGCGGATCTGCCCGGCGGCAGCCCCGGTGTATTCGGTCAGGAAGGCCTGCATCATCTGCGGCTTGGGCGGCAACGTCACATCGGTCTCGGTGGCCATCACCAGTTGCGCAGCCTTGGAGATCAGGAAGTGCACCTCACGATCTTCCCGCACCAGGCAATCGAGCAGGCGCAAGCCGTATTGCGCGCCAGACGCGCCGGTCATCGCCAGCGTGATGCGTTCGGGGCCATTGCTCTCAAAACGAGTGTTCATTGCAGCGCCTCGGCGAGTTTGCCGTGCAGGCCGCCGAAGCCGCCGTTACTCATGATCACCACATGCGTGCCCGGCTGCGCCTGGCTCTTCACGCGCTCGATGATGCCTTCCAGCGAATCGCTGACAATCGATGGCACCGTGCACAACGCGGCAGTGCCGGCTAGGTCCCAGCCGAGGTTAGCCGGGGCGTACCAGATCACCTGATCGGCATCGACCACGCTGTCCGGCAAACCGTCACGGTGCGCGCCGAGTTTCATCGAGTTGGAGCGCGGTTCGATGATCGCGATAAGAGGCGCGTCGCCGATGCGCTTGCGCAAGCCATCGAGGGTGGTGGCAATGGCAGTCGGGTGGTGGGCGAAGTCGTCATAGATGGTAATGCCGCGTACTTCAGCGACTTTCTCCATGCGGCGTTTGACGTTCTTGAACGCACTCAGGCCAGCGATGCCCATCGACGGCACCACGCCCACATGACGCGCAGCCGCCAAAGCAGCCAAGGCGTTGGCGACGTTGTGCTGACCGGTCAGCTCCCATTCGACGGCGCCTTGCGACACGCCTTCGAACATCACTTCGAACGCCGAGCCGTCTTCGCTCAGCAGTTTGACCTGCCATTGGCCGCCGGCACCGGTGGTCTGCACCGGGGTCCAGCAGCCCATTTCGATCACACGTTGCAAGGCTGGCTCGGTGGTCGGATGGATGACCAGACCTTCGCTTGGGATGGTCCGCACCAAGTGGTGGAATTGCCGCTCGATCGCCGGCAGATCCGGGAAGATGTCAGCGTGATCGAACTCAAGGTTATTGAGGATCGCTGTGCGCGGACGGTAGTGGACGAATTTCGAGCGCTTGTCGAAGAAGGCGCTGTCGTACTCGTCGGCCTCGATCACGAAAAACGGCGTACCGCCTAAACGCGCCGACACCGAGAAGTTCTGCGGCACGCCACCGATCAGGAAGCCCGGGCTCATGCCGGCGTGTTCCAGGACCCAGGCGAGCATGCTGCTGGTGGTGGTCTTGCCATGCGTACCGGCAACCGCCAATACCCAGCGACCTTGCAGCACATGGTCAGCCAGCCATTGCGGGCCGGACACGTAAGGCAGGCCTTTATTCAGCACATATTCCACCGCCGGGTTGCCGCGGGACATGGCGTTGCCGATCACCACCAGATCCGGTGCCGGATCAAGTTGCGCCGGGTCGTAGCCCTGCGTCAGTTGAATGCCCTGGGCTTCCAGCTGTGTGCTCATCGGTGGATAGACGTTGGCGTCGGAACCGGTCACGTGGTGGCCCAGCTCTTTGGCCAAGACTGCCATTGAGCCCATGAAAGTCCCGCAGATACCCAGAATATGAATGTGCATAGTCGACCTCGTAAAACATGGCCGCAGGTTAGCGTAGGGAGGGGGAAATCGCACTCTTTAGGTGAGGGGCAGGACTGGTTGACCTCAGCATCTCGGTTCGGCTGCTAATTGTCGCCCCTCACCCCAGCCCTCTCCCGAGGGAGAGGGAGCCGATCTCGGTCGCTTTCAAATCCTGAGTTCGGCTCAATATTTCAGGTCGGTGTAAATCGCCAGAACACCTCGATCAGTCCCCTTTCCCCTAAGGAGAGGGAGCCGATCTTGGTTGCCTGCAAATCCTGAGTTCGGCTCAATATTTCAGGTCGGCGTAAATCGCCAGAACGACTCAGTCAGTCCCCTCTCCCTCTGGGACAGGGAGCCGACCTCGGTTGCTTTCAAATCCTGAGTCCGGCTCGATATTTCAGGTCGGCTTAAATCGCCAGAACGACTCAGTCAGTCCCCTCTCCCTCTGGGACAGGGAGCCGACCTCGGTTGCTTTCAAATCCTGAGTCCGACTCCATATTTCAGGTCGGCTTAAATCGCCAGAACGACTCAGTCAGTCCCCTCTCCCTCTGGGACAGGGAGCCGACCTCGGTTGCTTTCAAATCCTGAGTTCGGCTCAATATTTCAGGTCGGCGTAGATCAGTAGACCGACTCGGTCAGTCCCCTCTCCCTCTGGGAGAGGGCTAGGGTGAGGGCCTTCTAACTGACTCGCCGCTCAATCCCATGCTTACGCAGCTTTCTATAAAGGGTATTGCGGCTGACCCCAAGCTGCTCAGCCGTTTGCGTCATATGCCACCGCGTCTGCTCCAAAGTTTTAAGCAGGGCAATCCGCTCGGCGTCAGCCAGTGGGTGTTCGCCAGACTCGGTTGGCGGAAGGACTGGACTCCCCTGCCGAATCATCACCGGCAAATCCTCAACCCCGACCCGCCCTTCATCACACAACGCCGCCAACGTGCGCAGCACATTGCGCAACTGCCGCACATTGCCCGGCCAATTAAATGCAAGCAAAGCCTGACGCGCCGGTTCCTCGATGACTATCGTTTCACCGCCCGCCTCCTCGGCCAGCAGAAAATCCAGCAACTGCGATTTATCACTGCGCTCGCGCAAAGCCGGCAACGCCACTTCCAGGCCGTTGAGTCGATAATACAAATCCTCGCGGAAGCTGCCGTCCGCAACCCGATCCAGCAGATTGCGGTGGGTAGCGCTGATGATACGCACGTTGACCGCTTCCGGCTCGCCGCCAATCGGCACCACCTGCCGATCCTCCAGCACCCGCAACAACCGAGTCTGCAAGGCCAGTGGCATATCGCCGATTTCATCGAGGAATAACGTGCCGCCATCGGCCTGCTGCAACTTGCCACGCATACCGTCCTTGCGCGCACCGGTGAAGCTGCCGCCGCGATAGCCGAACAGTTCGCTCTCGATCAGGCTCTCGGGGATGGCCGCACAATTAAGGGCAACGAAAGCTTTGCTCGAGCGTTGACTGGCCTGATGCACGGCCTTGGCGAAGGCTTCTTTGCCGGAGCCGGTTTCGCCGTTGATCAAAAGAGGTACGTCGCGCTCGAAGACGCGCAAGGCTTTTCGGAAGTCAGCCTGCAACGCTTCATCACCGAGACAGATACCCGACAGACGCGGGGCCTCGGCCACAACCGTGGACGGCACGATCGGCAAGGGCTTGCGCGATTCGCCGCGCAGTACGGCAAACAGATGTCGGCCGTCACGAGTGCGCAGAGGCCAACTGGCGCTGGCATGGGCACTCGCGCGGCCAAGCAACTCATTCAGTGAACAATCGAAAAACGCCTCGACCGGTTTACCCAGCAAGCCGCCGCGAATATGCCCGAGCAAGTTCAACGCGCTCTGGTTGACTGCACTAATCCGCCCTTCGCCGTCAAACGCCAACAAGCCTTCGCTGAACAGCCCGACCGATTCGGCCTGCAAATGAAAACGCAACAACCATTGGTTATCGAAACAGCGCAGGAAGTAGCAACTCTCGATCATCTTCGCCGACAGATTGACCAGCGCCATGGTGTGGAACTGGCTTTGCCGCGAGACATCGTGGCGCGCCGAAGACACGTCGAGCACCGCGAGCAGTTCTCCATGCGGGTCGAACACCGGGCTCGCCGAACAGGTCAGGCCGGTGTGACGGCCGCGAAAGTGTTCGTCCTGATGGATGGTCAGGGCCTGACGCTCGACTAGGCAGGTGCCGATGCCGTTGGTGCCTTCGCAGGCTTCACTCCAGTCGGCGCCCAGCCAGAGGCCGGCACGCTCGAAAATTTTACGTTCGGCCGGCGCGGTGACGCAGTTGAGGATCACCCCGCGCGCGTCGGTCAGCAGCACCGCATGGCCAGCGCCGGAGAGTTGTTGATGCAGGCTGCTCATTTCATTGCCGGCGATCTGCAGCACTTGTTGCAGGCGTTCGCGGCTTTCCAGTACGCGCCCGTGTTCAAGCACGGTCGGCGCCATGCTCAGCGCCGGGTCGAGGTGATAGTCCTCAAGACAGCGCAGCCATGAACGGGCAATCGACGGATCGGCACCGGGCCCGTGCAGGTGCGGTTTGCCCTGGGTAACGGTGAGAACCTGTTGGGCATGGCGACTCAAATGATTGTCGTGCATTTCTTATTGTTCTCCCCGAAAGGTCGACGCAAACCTCGTGTAGGAGCTGCCGGAGGCTGCGATCTTTTGATCTTGCCTTTTGAAGATCAAGATCAAAAGATCGCAGCCTCCGGCAGCTCCTACAGGGTTGCTGTTGGCTGAGGATCCTCCAGGTAAATGTGTATTGCAATGCTGGCAAGACTGCCCAGTCACTGGCTGTGCCAAAAGCGATACAAACTGTCACCCCATCTGTACCGAAACCGTCACAGGCGCCATCCACCCGTCCGACAAAAACCGGCCAAGCCCTTGATTTACCGGCCCTGCACGGCGGTGGCCCGACCTTTGCTCTACGCTTATAGCAAGCGCACTTGCGCGTTTCTCTAATAAGTACAAAGCCAAGGAGAACATCATCATGCGTTACGCTCACCCCGGTACTGAAGGCGCCAAAGTCTCGTTCAAGAGCAAGTACGGTAACTACATCGGCGGCGAGTTCGTCGCGCCTGTCAAAGGTCAGTACTTCACCAACACTTCGCCAGTGAATGGCCAACCGATTGCCGAATTCCCGCGCTCCACTGCCGAAGACATCGACAAGGCACTGGACGCCGCCCACGCCGCTGCCGACGCGTGGGGCGCGACCTCCGTGCAGGCGCGCTCGCTGATCCTGCTGAAAATCGCCGACCGCATCGAACAGAACCTCGAACTGCTGGCGATCACCGAAACCTGGGACAACGGCAAAGCCATCCGCGAAACCCTCAACGCCGACATCCCGCTGGCCGCCGATCATTTCCGCTACTTCGCCGGTTGCCTGCGGGCCCAGGAAGGCAGCGCTGCCGAAATTGACGGCAACACTGTGGCTTATCACATTCATGAACCGCTGGGCGTGGTCGGCCAGATCATCCCGTGGAACTTCCCGCTGCTGATGGCCGCGTGGAAACTCGCCCCGGCGCTGGCCGCTGGTAACTGCGTCGTCCTGAAACCGGCCGAGCAAACCCCGCTGGGCATCTGTGTACTAATGGAGTTGATCGGCGATCTGTTACCGCCGGGCGTGCTCAACGTGGTGCAAGGGTTCGGCAAAGAGGCCGGCGAAGCCCTGGCCACCAGCAAACGCATCGCCAAGATCGCGTTCACCGGCTCGACCCCGGTCGGTTCGCACATCATGAAGTGCGCTGCCGAGAACATCATTCCGTCCACCGTGGAACTGGGCGGCAAATCGCCGAACATCTTCTTCGAAGACATCATGCAGGCCGAACCGAGCTTCATCGAAAAAGCCGCTGAAGGTCTGGTGCTGGCGTTCTTCAACCAAGGCGAAGTGTGCACCTGCCCGTCGCGCGCACTCGTGCAAGAGTCGATCTACGACGAATTCATGCAAGCGGTGATGAAGAAAGTCAGCCAGATCAAACGTGGCGATCCGCTGGACACCGACACCATGGTCGGCGCGCAGGCGTCCGAGCAGCAATTCGACAAGATCCTCTCGTACCTGGAAATCGCCAAGGGCGAAGGTGCCGAGCTGCTGACCGGCGGCAAGGTGGAAAAACTCGAGGGCAGTCTCGCGACCGGCTATTACATCCAACCGACCCTGCTCAAGGGCACCAACAAAATGCGCGTGTTCCAGGAAGAAATCTTCGGCCCGGTGGTGAGCATCACCACCTTCAAGGACGAAGCCGAAGCCCTGGCCATCGCCAACGACACCGAGTTCGGCCTCGGCGCCGGGCTGTGGACCCGCGACATCAACCGCGCCTACCGTATGGGCCGCGCGATCAAGGCCGGTCGCGTATGGACCAACTGCTACCACCTGTACCCGGCGCATGCCGCGTTCGGCGGGTACAAGAAGTCCGGCGTCGGCCGTGAAACCCACAAGATGATGCTCGATCACTATCAGCAGACCAAAAACCTGCTGGTGAGCTACGACATCAATCCGTTGGGCTTCTTCTAAACCTGCAGCACTGATCGTTCCCACGCTCTGCGTGGGAATGCCGCCCGGGACGCTCCGCGTCCCACCAAAGCCGAACGCAGAGCGTCCGTTGAGGCATCCCCACGCAGAGCGTGGGGACGATCATGCTACCCACCGGCAAAAAAAGCCGGGCCAATAAAACAATAAGAACGGTGAAACCTATGCCTAGCGAATCCCCGGCTGGCGCTCCGGCGACCGGCACCTCTGTCGACTATGAAAAAGTCGGATCGGATTACTTTCAACAACGCGAACTGAAAAAAGGTGCCGCCGGCTGGGTACTGCTAGTGGGTCTGGGCGTTGCCTACGTGATTTCCGGTGACTATGCCGGCTGGAACTTCGGCCTCGCTCAGGGTGGCTGGGGCGGCATGTTCCTGGCGACGCTGCTGATGGCCACCATGTACCTGTGCATGTGCTTTTCTCTGGCCGAGTTGTCTTCGATGATCCCCACCGCCGGCGGTGGCTACGGTTTTGCCCGCAGTGCATTCGGGCCGTGGGGCGGGTTTCTCACCGGCACCGCAATTCTCATCGAATACGCCATTGCCCCTGCGGCTATCGCGGTGTTCATCGGAGCCTACTGCGAATCGCTGTTCGGCATCGGCGGCTGGATGATCTATCTGGCCTTCTACATCATTTTCATTGCCATCCACATATTCGGGGTCGGCGAAGCGCTCAAGCTGATGTTTGTCATCACCGCCGTCGCCGCGTTGGCACTGGGGGTGTTTCTGGTGGCCATGGTGCCGCACTTCGACGTCGCCAACCTGCTCGACATTCCTGTGACTGCCGCCGCGGGTGCCAGTCCGTTTCTGCCATTCGGCTATGTCGGCGTCTGGGCGGCGATTCCCTATGCGATCTGGTTCTTCCTTGCCGTTGAAGGCGTGCCGCTGGCTGCCGAGGAAACCAAGAACCCCAAACGTGATCTGCCGCGCGGCTTGATCGGCGCCATGTTGGTGCTGCTCATGTTTGCCCTTTTGATTCTGATCGTTGGCCCCGGCGGTGCGGGCGCCAACTCGCTGCTGACCTCCGGTAACCCGTTGGTCGAAGCGTTGAGCAAAGCCTATGGCGGCTCGACCTGGATGGGCAGTTTCGTCAACCTCGTGGGGCTGGCCGGACTGATCGCGAGTTTCTTCTCGATCATCTACGCGTACTCGCGGCAGATTTTCGCGCTGTCCCGGGCCGGCTACCTGCCACGCAAACTGTCCGAAACCAATAAAAGCAAGGCACCGGTCCTGGCGCTGGTGATTCCCGGCATCATCGGTTTCGGCCTGTCGCTGACCGGCCAGGGCGATCTGCTGATTCTGGTGGCGGTGTTCGGCGCAACCATTTCCTACGTGCTGATGATGGCCGCGCACATCACCTTGCGGATTCGCCGCCCCAAAATGGATCGGCCGTACCGCACACCGGGCGGCATCTTCACCTCCGGCGTGGCCTTGGTGCTGGCGTGCATCGCCGTGGTCGCAGGCTTCCTGGTCGATCCACGGGTGGTAATCGGTGCCGCCGTCATCTATGGAGTGTTAATTGCTTACTTTGCGCTCTACAGTCGACATCACTTGGTAGCAGGCACGCCGGAAGAAGAATTCGCGGCGATCCAGAAGGCTGAGCAAGCCTTGCACTGAGTGCCGACAATCCCGGCGCAGGCTCGGTCTGCGCCGTCACGGAGAATTGTGTATGGCCAGTTTCGCTCACACGGTCGGCGCCCAGACCTACCGCTTCGACAGCCTCAAGGACGTCATGGCCAAGGCCAGCCCGGCGCGTTCCGGGGACTTTCTTGCCGGCGTCGCCGCGCTCAACGACGGCGAGCGCGTGGCCGCGCAAATGGCCCTGGCCGACATCCCGCTCACGCACTTCCTGCAAGAGGCGCTGATTCCATACGAGTCCGATGAGGTCACCCGCCTGATCATCGACACCCACGACAAGCAGGCCTTCGCGGTGGTCAGCCACCTTACCGTCGGTGGTTTCCGCGACTGGCTGCTCAGTGACGCCGCCGACGAAACCAGTCTGCGCAACCTCGCCCCCGGCCTGACCCCGGAAATGGTCGCCGCCGTGTCGAAGATCATGCGCGTGCAGGATCTGGTGCTGGTGGCGCAAAAGATTCGCGTGGTGACGAAGTTTCGCGGCACCCTCGGCCTGCGCGGACGTTTGTCGACGCGCCTGCAACCCAATCACCCGACCGACGAACCGTCCGGCATCGCCGCGAGCATTCTCGACGGTCTGCTCTACGGCAACGGCGACGCGATGATCGGCATCAACCCGGCCACCGACAGCATCGCCTCGATCTGCGCCATGCTGGAAATGCTCGACGCGATCATCCAGCGCTACGACATCCCGACCCAGGCCTGCGTGCTGACCCACGTCACCACCTCGATCGAAGCGATCAATCGCGGCGTGCCGCTGGATCTGGTATTCCAGTCAATCGCCGGCACCGAAGCGGCCAACGCCAGTTTCGGCATCAACCTGAACGTGTTGCAGGAAGGCTACGACGCCGGCCTGAGCCTGAATCGCGGCACTCTCGGGCAGAACCTGATGTATTTCGAGACGGGTCAGGGCAGCGCGCTGTCGGCCAACGCTCACCACGGCGTCGACCAACAGACCTGCGAGACCCGAGCCTACGCGGTGGCGCGACATTTCAAGCCGTTCCTGGTGAACACGGTCGTAGGATTTATCGGCCCGGAGTACTTGTACAACGGCAAACAGATCATCCGCGCCGGCCTCGAAGATCACTTCTGCGGCAAGCTGCTCGGCGTGCCGATGGGTTGCGATATCTGCTACACCAACCACGCTGAAGCCGATCAGGACGACATGGACACCTTGCTGACTTTGCTCGGTGTCGCCGGGATCAACTTCATCATGGGCATCCCCGGCTCCGACGACATCATGCTCAACTACCAGACCACTTCGTTCCATGACGCGCTCTACGCCCGGCAGACTCTGGGCCTGAAACCGGCGCCCGAGTTCGAACAGTGGCTGGCGAACATGGGCATCTTCACTCAAGCGGACGGCAAGGTTCGCTTCGGTAACAACTTGCCGCCGGCCTTCCGCCAGGCGCTCGCGCAACTGGGATGAGTCGTATGGAAAAACCGCCCGTGGACCCGCAAAACCCTTGGCTGGAACTGCGCCGCCTGACCCCGGCACGGATCGCCCTTGGCCGCACTGGCACCAGTCTGCCGACCAACGCGCAACTGGATTTTCAGTTTGCCCATGCCCAGGCACGTGATGCCGTGCATCTGCCATTTGATCATGCCGGACTCAGTGCGCAATTGACTGAACGCGGACGCGAAAGCCTGCTGCTGCACAGCGCCGCTACGGATCGAAACAGTTATCTGCAACGCCCGGATCTGGGGCGCAAGCTCAGCGATGAATCGGCGCAGGCCTTGCGTGAATACGCTGCGGCGCATCCGGGCGGTGTCGATCTGGCGATTGTCGTGGCCGACGGCCTGTCGGCACTCGCAGTTCATCGGCATACCTTGCCGTTTCTGACCCGACTGGAGGAGCAAATGAGCGCTGACGGCTGGTCGATGGCGCCCGTTATCCTGATGGAACAGGGTCGCGTTGCCGTCGGTGATGAAATCGGCCAATTGCTCGGTGCAAAAATGCTGGTGATGCTGATTGGCGAACGCCCGGGCCTCAGCTCACCGGACAGTCTCGGTTTATATTTCACCTACAATCCAAAAATCGGCCTGACCGACGCCTACCGCAACTGCATCTCCAATGTGCGGCTCGAAGGTTTGAGCTACGGCATGGCGGCGCACCGCTTGCTCTATCTGATGCGCGAAGCCTGTCGGCGGCAGTTGTCGGGGGTCAACCTGAAGGACGAAGCACAGGTTCAGACGCTGGAATCGGATGCCGGTGTAGACATGAAAGGTAATTTCCTACTGGATCCGCCCACAACCTGAACCGTTTCCGCATTGCGTTTCTGCGCCGGTTTAAGGCAGGATCGATGCACGGCCGCACGGGTTTCCCATCGCCGTCAGAGCAGTTGAAGACAGCCACTTGAAGACGAGACCTATCATGCGGATTATTCAAGCGACCCTCGAACATCTGGATTTGTTGACCCCATTGTTCGTCAAATATCGCGAGTTCTAC
This sequence comes from Pseudomonas sp. Irchel s3h9, assembly GCF_900187475.1. Lineage (NCBI taxonomy): Bacteria > Pseudomonadati > Pseudomonadota > Gammaproteobacteria > Pseudomonadales > Pseudomonadaceae > Pseudomonas > Pseudomonas sp. Irchel s3h9. The sequence goes on from NZ_FYDH01000006.1 coordinate 228,214, forward strand.
GGTTCCCTGCCTTACCCGGATTCCTCCCGTGCGTTCCTTGAAAAGCGTCTGCGCCGCAAGGAATCGGTGATCTACCTGGCACTGGCCGACGATGACGACAAGAAACTGATGGGTTTCTGTCAGCTCTATCCAAGCTTCTCCTCGCTGTCGCTCAAACGCGTGTGGATCCTCAACGACATATATGTCGCTGAAGACGCGCGCCGGCAACTGGTCGCTGACAACCTGATCCGCACTGCGAAGAAAATGGCCAAGGAAACCCAGGCAGTGCGCATGCGCGTTTCCACCAGCAGCAACAATGACGTCGCGCAGAAAACCTACGAATCCATCGGGTTCAAGGAAGACACCGAGTTCAAAAACTATGTGTTGCCGATCAGCGAAGAACTCTGATCGCGCATGCAACGTGTGATGAGGGAGCCTGCTCCCTCAGCCACGCCGAATGCAGCCTGACAATTGTTCACACCCCGACATCCCCCGCTACAAAACCAACGCGCTTTTCATCCTTCAGACCGTATAATCCCGATCTTTCCGGCTTGTAAGAAAAACTACACCCCGCTGTAGGCTTACACGAAGTCATCCGCACAGGCCTGCCGAGTCGGGCCGCCATACAGGTGCCCCCATGGATTTCAACCCGCTCGACCTTATCCTGCATCTCGACGTCTATCTCGATTTGCTGGTGAACAACTATGGGCCATGGATCTACGCCATCCTGTTTCTGGTGATTTTCTGTGAAACCGGCCTAGTGGTGATGCCTTTCCTGCCGGGTGACTCGTTGCTGTTCATTGCCGGCGCCGTTGCCGCTGGCGGTGGTATGGATCCGGTGCTGCTGGGCGGTCTGCTGATGCTCGCGGCCATACTCGGTGACAGCACCAATTATGTGATCGGACGAACGGCCGGCGAGAAGCTGTTCAGCAACCCGAACTCGAAAATCTTCCGTCGCGATTACCTGCAGAAAACCCACGACTTCTACGACAAGCACGGTGGCAAGACCGTAACCCTGGCGCGCTTCCTGCCGATCATCCGTACCTTTGCCCCGTTCGTCGCCGGTGTGGCGAAGATGCCGTACGCACGTTTCTTCGGTTTCAGCGTACTGGGCACCATCCTCTGGGTCGGCGGTCTGGTCACGCTGGGCTATTTCTTCGGCAACGTACCGTTCATCAAGAAAAACCTGTCGTTGCTGGTGGTGGCGATCATTCTGCTGTCGCTGGTGCCGATGATTCTCGGCGTGGTTCGCAGCCGTTTCGGCGGCACCAAAGCCCAATCGCACTAAGCCGATGTGGTCGCTGAGCGCCTGGCGTCGCCGGCGCACTCTGGCAAAGCACCCGATTGCCGACGAGATGTGGCAACGGGTGCGCCATCACCTGAGCTTCCTTGACGGCATCAGCGCAGCCGAAGACCAGTGGCTGCGCGAAGCCTGCGTGCTATTCCTCGAAGACAAACACCTGAGCGCCCTGCCCGGCGTCGAACTGCATCAGGAACAACGCCTGTTGCTCGCCGCCCAGGCGCAGCTGCCGCTGCTCAATCTCGGCGATCTGAACTGGTATCAGGGTTTTCATGAAATCGTCCTCTACCCGGACGATTTCCTCAGCCCGCAACGTCATCGTGACGCCAGCGGTGTCGAGCATGAGTGGGACGGCGAGCACAGCGGCGAAGCCTGGCAGCAAGGGCCGATCATCCTTGCCTGGCCGGGTGTGATGGCCAGTGGTGGCTGGGAAGGCTACAACCTGGTGATCCACGAACTGGCGCACAAACTCGACATGCTCAACGGCGACGCCAATGGTCTGCCGCCGCTGCATGCCGACATGCGTGTCAGCGACTGGGCCGACGTCATGCAAAAGGCTTACGACGACCTCAACCGTCAGCTCGACCATGACCCGGACGCCGAAACCGCCATTGATCCCTACGCCGCCGAAAACCCCGCCGAGTTCTTTGCGGTCACCAGCGAGTACTTCTTCAGCGCCCCGGATCTGCTGCACGAGGCTTATCCACAGGTCTATGCGCAGTTGCAGCTTTTCTACCGGCAGGACCCGTTGAGCCGGTTGCGGCAACTTCAGGCCACAGACCCGGTCTATCAGGCGCACGACTAAGCTCTGCACGACTTTCGGTACATGGCGTCGACGGCAGAATATGCCTATAATCGCCGCCACTTTTTGGTCAATCCGGCCAAGTGTTTTTGGTCAACTACGGGGGCAACGCCCAATGAGCTACAGCAAGATTCCGGCTGGCAAAGACCTGCCGAACGACATCTACGTCGCGATCGAGATCCCGGCCAACCACGCGCCGATCAAATACGAAATCGACAAAGACAGCGATTGCCTGTTCGTTGACCGTTTCATGGCCACCCCAATGTTCTATCCGGCCAACTACGGTTACATCCCGAACACTCTGGCTGACGACGGTGATCCCCTCGACGTGCTGGTTGTGACCCCTTACCCGGTTGCGCCAGGCTCGGTAATCCGCGCCCGTCCAGTCGGCATCCTGAACATGACCGACGACGGCGGCGGCGATGCCAAAGTCATCGCAGTGCCACACGACAAGCTGTCCCAGCTGTACGTCGATGTGCAGGAATACACCGACCTGCCGCCACTGCTGATCCAGCAGATCGAGCACTTCTTCGCGAACTACAAAGATCTCGAGAAAGGCAAATGGGTCAAGATCGAAGGCTGGGCCGGTGCAGACGCCGCCCGCGACGCGATCACCAAGTCGGTTGCCGCCTACAAGGGCTAAGCACCTGCGCTACGCGTGAGGCTTGAAGAAAACCCCGGTTGATCCGGGGTTTTTTGTGCCTGGTAATAGCCGCCTTAAACAGAGCGTTTATAACGGACTACAGAAAAGTTTTAGCCTGTGTAATTTCCCACAAGATCGTCTTACATTCCGTCGCAAAATTCAGCCCGTTTTTGAACGTCTGGTTTATTCAAACCGCTCTGGCACGGCCGTAGACTCCGTGTTTATGAGAAAGAACACTAGCGGTCCAAGATTCAAGGCACTCCTGGAAGCTGCGAACATCTCGACGACGGGTTTCGCAAAGTTCTGGGGCACGGAAGCCCAAAATGTCCACAACTGGTACACCCGGGGCGTCCCGGCGTATCGCATGGAAGAAGTCTCACGCCTGCTGTCCGTCAACAGCGAATGGCTGAAAACCGGCCAAGGCACAAAAGAGCTGCCAAGCCTGACTCCGCCGGCCAGCAACGGCGACAGCTTTGACGCCCACGATCCACAGGGCGCCTACCGATTCATCCATCCCAACGACATCGAACTGGCCTTCTTCAAAGAAACACCCCTGACCAACGGCTCAGACAAAACCCACGTCATCCAGGACCCGGACCTGTCCATTCGCCTGCTGCGCGCCCCACTGGATCAACTGGAAATCCGCCATGCCGACGCCATCTGCGCGCACATGATCGGCAACAGCATGGCCGAACGCATCGAAGACGGCTCCATCGTCGCCATCGACCGCAGCCTGACCCAGGTCGTCGACGGTGAGATCTACGCCATCGAACACGACGGCATGCTGCGCATCAAATACCTGCACCGCATGCCCGGCAACGGCCTGCGCCTGCGCAGCCACAACAACGCCGAATACCCGGACGAAGTCTTCCGCCCGGCACAGATCGAGGAGCAAAGGATTCATATATTGGGCTGGGTGTTCTGGTGGTCGACCGTGAGCAAGCGGCGGCCGGTGGTGCCGTTTCTATGATCTCACGGCCTGCAAAGCCTCCTGTAGGAGTGAGCCTGCTCGCGATGAGGCCCTGATAATCGGTACAAATCTCGAATTTGTTCGACTGCGGTCGCTCTAAACCGCACTTCAGGCTGGGAATCCACAGCAAAACTCAGTATCCTGCGCCCCACATTTGCGCATCGACCCGCCCCGCGGCTCAGACAGCGCACGACGCGGCAGACCAACGTCTGACCAAGTCCCACAGCCGGACGCAGATCCGGATGTACGTTTTGAAGGCTGGCAAGGCTTACCAAAAATAGGCCAAGCCAGTCCCCGAGAAGCCGGCCACAAGCCGGCTTTTTAATGCCTGAAATAAACCCGGCCTACCGTCTGAAACATAAATTCGCGCTTGTCGAACAGAAGAGCCTCTTGGTACCGTAACGACAAACGTCATTACAGGTATTTCATCATGGCCTCCATCAACATTCGCATCGACGATGATCTGAAGCAGCGCTCCTTCGCCGAACTGGAAAAGCTGGGAGTAACCCCCTCAGAGCTTTTGCGTCAGACACTCCAATACGTCGCCGAGCGAGGCAAGCTACCCTTCAAAGCAGCATTGCTCAGCGAGGAAGATGAAGTACTCATAGCCGTAGTCACCGAACGCCTCGCGGCACCTCAACGAGTCAAGGTAAGTCTGGATGACCTATAACCTTGAATTTGATCGTCGTGCTTTAAAGGAGTGGAACAAACTCGGCGATACGGTTCGCCACCAGTTCAAGAAGAAGCTCACAGAGGTATTGGAGAATCCTCGAATAGAAGCCAATCGACTTCGCGAGCTCCCGGATTGCTACAAAGTGAAGCTGAAAAGCGCTGGCTATCGCCTGATCTATCAGGTCCTTGATCAAGAGATTGTGGTGTTTGTAATCGCAATCGGGAAGCGAGAGAGAGAGGCTGCTTACGAGGTTGCGCAGGACCGTCTTTCGCTCCTGCCCTGAGTCGGTCCAATGTCTGCGACCTGAAATTGGGCAGCAACCCGTAGCCCAATTCCCTCACGGATAACTAAACGCCTTAACCAACGTCAGTTCCCCCACCGCCCGCATCGGGATCAAAAACGTCTCCATCTTCTCGCTAGGCGTCCCTTCTTCAGTAATCACCGTCACCTGCGCCGTGGTCAGTGCCTGTACCGCCTCATCTCCACCCTCATCATCCCCGCGATACCCACCGCCGTAATAATTCACATACACCAGATACTGCCCCTTGATCGGCGCCGGCATGGCGAAGATTTCCGGGCCGTAACCGGTGGTCACGTCGACGTCCAGACCGGCGCCGTTGGCGGCGACGCGGTTGCCGTACCAAATGTGCGCGCCGTCAGGGGTGATCAGGTGCAGGTCGAGGTCGGTGCCGTCGCTGTCCCACGCTAGCAACACGCGCAGTTTCGCCGGGGTGGCGCCGCCGCTGGTGTTGAGGAATTGCGTGCGGTGGCGTTGTTGGCCGTCAGGGCTGCGCACTTCGACGCTGTTACTGCCGTTGGGGAACGAGAACGGGCGGTCGAAGCGGCCGCTGTCGTCGATTTTCAGCGGCATGCTCACGCCATTGACGATCAGGCGGCCGGGTTCGTTGTCCTTCCGCGCAGCTTTGATCTCGCCGCTGATGCGGGCGGTGTTGGCCTGGCCGACCTGGGTGTTGACCGATGAGGCCGGGTAATTGACGGTCTGGCGGAAGCTTTCGCCCTCGCCTTCGGGTGCGCCGCTGCGCCAGCCGCCGATCGGGGTGTCGAGTTTGACGCCGTCGGCAGCGATGGCTGGCGAGAGCGCAGTCAAGGTGCAGAGCAGCAGCAAGACCTGTGGATAACGGAGTGTCATGGTCTATTCCAGCAAAAGATGACGGGCGAGCCCTTCGATGTAGGTTTCATCCTGGCCGTTGGGATGTGCTTCAAAGGCCAGGTGCAGATATTCGTGAGTCAAGTCGAGGCGATCCTGCAGGGTCAGTACGCCGCGCACGTAGATACGTTGGCGTTCGCGGTCGACGAAGGGCCTGCCGAACGCCAGTTTGCACACGGCGAAAGTGCTGACTTCGTTGTAGCCGGTTTCGCTTTCCAGTTTCGGGCGCCAGCCGCGTCGTTGTTTCTGCAGCCAGTCTTGCGCGGCGGGCAGTGCCTCGCAGGAGGCGACCGGATTGTCCCAGCGACTGAGGCTGGCGCGCGGGTAGGCGTGCAGCAGAATCGCGTCGTAACGCTGACCGGCATTAGCTTGCTCGACGGCTTGTTGCCAGGCGAGTTTGTCCGGGCCGGGTTGATCGGAGTGATAGGTGACGGTGCTGCCGGCCAGCACGAGGTCTGCCGTCCATGCAGCGATGTTGCGGGATTCGGCCGAAGCCGGTCGCGGTGCGACGCGTTGGCGATTGCTGCTGTCGTCGATGCTCAGGCAATCGCCGTTGCGCGTGGCGTTTTGCAGCAGATAGGTGCGGATCGCCACGGCCAGCGCTTTGGCCGCTTCGGTGGGTTCGGGTTTGGCTTCACGCTCAAGGACGCGGGCGACGTATTCTTCGCGATCAAGCCTTGCGATGAGTTTGTCGTTGAGCAGAAACAGTTCGCCATCGCTGTGGATATCCAGTGCGTTGCCATTGGCGAATTCGACGCGGTAATCGCCTTGTAACGGGCCGGAAGTCACCACCCGCTCGCCAGTCAAAACCCGCGTAACCGGATAACGCGAGAACAACCCGACTTCAACACAACGCCCCGGCTCTGCCGGCCATGCGGCGGGCAACACCGTCGCCAGTGCCTGCCCGTAATGGCGCAAAACCATCTGACTGGTACCACGCCCACCCGCCCAGAGCGGAGATCCGTCCGCGATCCAACCGGCGAAACCACCCTGGCGCGACTGCGGATCCTGATCGCCAAGCCAGCTCCAGGTTTTCACCCGCAAACGCCCGCCCAGTTCGCCGACGACATTACCGTCCGCCGCATTCAGCACCACATCGAGCAGCACTCGGCGCGCCTGATCCTGCGCTGGCAACGAGGCGAGAACCTTCAGCAACTCAACCACGGAAACCCGTTGAGCCGGTTGCACCAACGGCAAATCCAGCAACCACGACGGCGCCTGTCGCGCCTGCCAATACGTCCGCCACTCCGCCGCCGCAATTCCCAACCGTGCAGGTTCAAAATACAACCCGCAGGATTTCACCAGTGCCTGATCACGCTCGATCCTGCCGCCCGCCGAGCAGCAATAAACCTCTTCCTTCGACTGTCCGCGACATTCATAGGCCGGCTCACGCGCACCGGTATCGACCAGCCACGCGTATACGAACAATTTCCACAGACTGCCCAACGGGGTATCGAGCGTCTGCGGCAACGGTTCACGAGCGATCAGTTGCGTCTGATTCAGCGATAACAACTCACCCTTATAGGCCACGCGCAACGGCTCATCCTGCGCCGTCGCCAGCGCAGGTATCACACACATCAGCAGCCACAGCAGCGGCCGGTTCATGTCAGTTGACCGTGACCTGACCGAGAGCGGCTTTTGCTTCCTGGGCCTGATGCTGCGGCGCGTAGACTTGTTTGAAACGCACCGGCGGCAGGTTGAACTGGCCCTTCTGCGAGAAACGCACCAGATGACGCAGGCGCAATTCGCCGCTCAGCGCATCCACCGGCACCGCGTAGGCCAGTTGCCCCGGTTCGAAGCGCGCCTTCTCCAGCGCCGTTGGTTCGGTGCCGTCCTTGCCCTGCAACTTGATGCCCCACGTCGTGCGCTCAACATCGGCGCCCGGTGGCAGCGGCACTTCGAGCATGCCGTAACGCAGCGGTTTCGGCGCTTTGCTGGTGAGGATCACTTCGTCCAGATACAGACTGTCACTGGACAACGGCTTGGTGCCGATTGGCTCCAGTTTGAAAGTGAACGCTTCGTCGCCCGGTACCAGTCGCGACAGGCGACGGTTGATGGTCACGGCCATCGGATCGACCGCAGGTTGTTGGGTCTGGAAGCTCAATGCCGCGCGCAGCGGACGCTCCTGCGTGCCGGACACTGTCAACACGCTCGGCACTGGCGTCGCGCCCTGCCACGTCCAGTACATCTCGCCGCTGGCTCCGTAGTTCTTCTTCCAGCCTTCACCCGGCGTTAGTGCAATGGTCGGCGACGCCTGGGCGATGCTGCGTTGCAGCCAAGTCAGCGCCAGCGCACGTTCGAGGGTCGATTGCTGCGGCAGCAAACGTTGCAACAACGCCGTAGCACGGGCCTGATCGAACGCTTGCAGCGACAGGTTCAGCGCCTCGGCGAACGGCTGCGAACTGACCGCCAGACGCTGTTGCGCAGCCCCTACCTGACGATTGAACGCTTCCGGCAAGGTAACCTTCGACTGCGTGGCCAACGATGCGGTCAATACCCGCGCCGCCGCCAGACCGAGTGCCGAATCCGGGTCGCTCATCACCAGACTGTCTTCGCCGTCGTCCATCAGGGTTTCGGCGCTGCTTTCACCGGCCTTGGCCAGATCCTCCATCAAGCCGCTGAGCAAGGTGTTCACCGGCAAATGCATCTGCTTGGCAAACGACAGAATCAGCGCCCGTTGCAGCAATGGCGTGTTCGGCGCTTGCTTGGCGTAGACCTCCAGCACTCGCTGCCAATGCTCCGGCGGCAAGGTCAATTCCAGCACCTGGCTAGCGTTCCAGTCGGCGTAGTAAGCGTAAGCCGTGAGGAACGCATCCGGTTCACCGTCGTAGCCCCACCAGGTGAAGCTCGCCGACGGCCCGGCCATTTGCACCAGACGCAGACGGCTGTTCTGCATGATCAGGCGCAAGCGATCACGAATCTGTGGATTCGATGCCAGCGATGGATAGGCAATGCTCAACGGCAGCAACCGGCTGGCAGTCTGCTCGACGCCGCCATACGGATAGCTGAGCAGATCATCGAGTGCCGAGCGGAACAACGCTTGAGGGCTGTCATCCAGACGCAGGCGAATATCGGTGGCGTCGGCCGGCAGACTCAACGGTGTGTCACCGCTGGCCACGTCGAGGCTTTGAGTCTGAGTGACTTGCCAGCCGTCACCGGTCGCACTCAGGCGCACGGCGAGGGAGTCGGCGGTCTTGCCGTCCTGCACCAACTCCGCCGTCCATTCGCCGGAAGCCAATGTGAACGCCGGCAGCGGCAGATAATTGATGCCGTTGTTCAGGGTCACCGGCAGACGCTGTTCGGCGCCCGCATAGTGAGTGACCAGTTCAGCCTTGACCGGTTTCTCGGCTTGGCTGAAGGCGAACACGCCGAGTTGCGGCTGATCGCCCTTACGGAATTTGCTCGGCCCGCTCCACTTCAGGTACAGCGGTTTTTCCGAGCGGACGAACTGCTTCTTCTGCCCGACCTGACCGTCATCGGCAATGGCGCGGGCAGTGATGCGCCAGCGGGTCAGCGAGTCCGGCATCTTGAAGGTGAAACGGGTTTTGCCGTCGGCACCGGTCAACAACTCCGGCTGCCACGCAGCGGTATCGACGTCCTCACGACGCGGCCGCTCCAGCACTTTTACACCACGCTCGCTGCGGTTGGCTTTGCCCGGTGCACCGGGGCTGCCCGGCAACGCGACGTCGTAACTGATGAACGACAGGCTGGCGCTGGTGCGCACGTTGTTACGGCGCGGGTGATAGAAGAACTGGTCAATGGTCGGCGCAACTTCGGGTTGCAGCGCGTAGACCATTTCGTCGACGACGCTGACGGTCAGATGCGCCGGTACTGCTTTGCCGGCGAACTGGGTGGTCAGGTCAACCGTGACCGTGTCGCCCGGCAGGTACGCCGCTTTGTCGGTGCTGATCGCCACGTCGATTTGCGGCGCGACCACTTTGATCCCGGCGTTCTGGAAGCTGTACTGACCGCCCTTGGTGTAGAGCACGGAGAAGGTCAGGTTCGGTGCAAAGTTGTCCTTCACCGGAATGCGCGCGCGGTATTGGGTGTCGCTGAGTTTTTCCAGTTTCAACCAGTCACCGCCCTTGGCGAGCAGCGCGGTGGCTTCGACTTTGTCGCGTTCCAGCGAGAGCAATGCATCGCTGACCGGTTCCGGGAAAGTGATCAGCGCCAGCGCTTCATCGCCGGCCTTGTACTCAGGCTTGTCGAGGACGATTTCCACAGTGCCCGGCACGGCTTTGACGCCATCGCCAGTGACCGAATGACCGGTGGCGCCGAGGACGCGACCGTGTTGATCTTTCAAGGTCAGGTTGTAAGTACCCGGACGATCAAACGCCAGACTGAAGCCCTTGTCCGTCGCCGCGAGTTTGCCTTCACCGGTGCTCTGGTCTTCCAGCCGCACCCAGCCATACGTGCTCGGCGTCACCGCTTTGCTTTGTTCGCTGCCGCCCTCGTTGGCGTAGCTGAACGCAACCTTGTCGCCGACCGCGCTGAAGCGTTGCGGTGCGCTCAAGCGGAAACTCGCGGCGCCGCGGTCGATGAGGATTTCCTTGGTGGTCTTGACCCGATACGCCGCGCCATCGCTGGCAAACACGGTGAGCATATAGCGGCTCGGCTTGTCGGCGGCCGGCAGGTCGAGGGTCGCGCTGCCCTTGCTGTCGGTGGTCAGTTCGGTGCTGGTCAGCTCCACCGGGAATTGCCCGAGGTATTGCAGCTCGTTGTCGACCATCGACAGTTGCTGGGCGCGCAGGCTCAGGGTCAACTTAGCGTTGGCCACCGGTTTGCCGTCCGGGTACAGCAGCACCAGGCTGCCCTTCACCGGTTCGCCAGTGCGGTAATCCTGCTTGGCCAGATTCAGCGAAATCTCGAAGTGCGGCTTGATGTACTCGGCGACACGGAAGGCGCTGCTGTAAGCCTGATCCTTATAGTTGAAACGGATCTCGTAACCCCCGGCCACGGCGTTGTCCGGCAACTGGAAGCGGCCCTGAGTGCCGGCCTTCGAATCGAGTTTCAGGTCGAGGTGTTGCAACTCAGTGCCTGTGGCGTCAAGCACGCTGACCGTGACATCTGCAGCACCCGGCAACACCGAATCCCGCGCATTCTTGAACTCCCGACCAACGATTTTCAGCGACACCCAATCACCTGGGCGATACAGCGGCCGGTCGGTGAACGCGTAGAGTTTGGTGTCGTAGATTTCGCTGTCGTAATAGAAGTTTTCGGAGACGAACACCCCGCCCTCTTCGTCCTCGCCGATGACGAACGAACGCTCCGGGCTGACATGTTTCAGGCGCAGCAAACCGTCAGTATCGGTGGCACCGCTGCTCATCACGCCGAGGCCGTCGGTCCACAGCACATTGACCTTCGGTACCGAACTGCCTTCGTGTTTGCGCGCGGCCCAGACCAGCAATTCATCGCCGGCAATCTTGCTCACCGCGACGGTGTTGGAGACGAACACCATGGTGGTTGCGCGGTACTTGCCGATCAACGCTTCGACCAGATACAGACCCGGCTTCAGATTGCCCAACGGGATATAAACGTTACCCGGCGCGACGCTGACGAAATCGCTCGAAGACCCGGCCAGATTGACCCCGGCCGGCGGCTGAATCGGCTTGGCCTGCCACAACGGATAACGGAACTGGCTGACCACCGGTAGACCCGGAATCAACGCGAATTGCGGCTGCGCGTCATACGGAGTAGGCGCGACCATGGCGTTGCCCATCTTCAGTTCCGGCACTTCCTCGGTGACTTGTTTGCGCGACTCATAGGAGAACGCGCGCTGCATCACCCGACGGGATTTGCGGTACCAGTTGTCCCACAGGTACGCGAGGGTGTTGGACAGGCCTTCACCCTTGAACTGGCCGTCGCTGACCACGCGATGCAGGTTCTTCTGGCGCTTGAGGAAATCCAGCGGTTTGTCGATGCGGTACACACGAATATCCGCGCCGCCGTAAGGTTCCATGCGGAAACGACGATAGTCGCGGCCCGGCGCTTCGAGACGGACCATTGCCTGTTCATCAGCAGCAAAGCTGCTATCAGCCAGCAGGAAAAAGCTTTCGCCCGAGACCGGCGTGTAGCCGCTCGGCTCGACCGAATCTTCGGCGCTGACGGTAGCCACTGGCAGCAACAGCGCCAGCAGCAAAGGAATTCGGGAGCAGAGTCGCAACATGCGGGCACCGGTCATTGGGAGAGAAAGTTCAGTCGATAGACGCCGATGAAGTTGGGGTTGGCTGCGTCGGGTATCCATCGGGTGTCCTTCCATGTCATGAGTTGCTGCAGGCTTGCCGAACGCATGCCGTTGTCAGTCGGGGTGGTGGTGCCGGTGTGATAGGCGATGTAGCGGCCCATCCAGATCATCAGGTGCTGGTCGTCGCCCTGATCGAAAAACATCAGGTCACCGGGCCGCGCCTGCGACACGTCACGGCTGACCAAATGGCTGTTGAACTGAATCAGTTTGATCGCGTTGACGTACGGCCCGACCTTGCCGCCGCCCTGCTGCCATTGCTGGGCGAGCTTGCGCTGATCGTCGCTCAGCGAGAGTTCCGGCGGCAGGTAGCGATTGGACAGGCCATTGCTGCGCAGCCATTTTTCGTCATGGACTTTCAGCGCTTCGTTGGCAGCGAAACGTACCAGCCCGGCACAGTCCTGCTGATACCAGCGCGGACTTGGGCCTTGGCTCAGTTGCTCTTGGGCGATGCGCACGAACCAGGCGCGAAACACCTGGGATTGCGCCGGATCGAGTGCGGGTGCTTCAACGGCGCGGGCGCCCGCACTGAGCAACAACGCGAGCAGGCCGAGGCTGCGGATCAGTGTCGTCACAGCGCTTTCCATTCCAGCGGCAACCATTGCCAGTGGCCGTCAGGCTCGCTGCCTTCCGGCAGCGTCAGCGCGTATTTGCCGTAGCCGCCGAGGGTGCGCAGTTTCGGAATCAGATAGGTTTGCGCGGCGTTGTAGAACACCGGCTCCATGTCCTGCGGCAGGCTGTCGAGGGTTTCCTGCTGCATCAGTTGCGCCATCGAATCCGGGCCGAAGTAGATCGGCATCAGCACGTCTTTGGGCAAAACGTCGGCCATCGGCGGGAAGCGTTTGTCGAGAGTGCCGAGGGCCTTGTCGACCAGTTTGTCGTCGAGGGAAAACAGCAACGTCGAACCGTGACGGGCGAGGCTGACTTTCATGAAGGCCTTGCCGGAAATCGCGTCCGGGTTCTGCGCCGTCTTCGCCGCATAAGGGCCAAAGTTGGAGCTGACCTGACGCTGCCAGACGTGGTTTTGGCCTTCTTGCTTCTCGACTACCGGGAACACGTTTTCTTCGACATTGGCTTCGAATGCACCGACCATCGAACCGAACAGTTTGCCAAGATCACCGTCGAGTTTGCTGCTGTCCTCGTCTTTCAGACTGGCCACCAGCAATGGCGTGTACAACCGCGAGTCGGCGTACCAGCACAGGCCTGCCGCGCCGGCCACATGTTCGGTGAGGGTCTGCGCTACCGCTTCTTCGGCGCCGAGTTTTACCAGCAATGGTTTTTGCGGTTCGGCCGCGACCGGCAAGGTTACGCAGGCACTGGCGCCCAGCGGCATTGCTTGCCAGACCGGTTTGAAATCGAAGTCGGGCTGATTGTCCAGCTCGTCCATGGCGAGGTAGCTGTGCCAGCCCTTGTCGTCCATGTCGAAGCGCAGCCCGGCGAAGTTCGGGATGAAACGTTGATAGCCCATGGCCAGAACGCTGGAGTTGACCGACAAGCGTTGTTTGGTTTCCGGGGCTTTCGCCGGCAGACCGAACGCTTCGGGGAACAGTTTTTCGCCATTGAGCAGCGCCGCCAGCGCTTGTGGCGAGACATGGCCCGATTCTTCGGAGACGCCGCTTTCCGGGTCGTAATACTTGGCCGGGTTCGACAGCACTACCAGTTTGTCGCCGTGGGAAGCGAACAGCAGCGCTTTGCTGGCGTTATAGGTCAGTTGGTACAGCGGCACGCTATCGCCGCCGACCTTGAGTTCGCCCATCTGACTGAGCTGAGTGTCATCCAGCGCGACTTTCGCCAGCGGCTCCAGCAGTTTCGCCAGACCACCACGATCCATCACCAGCAGAAAATCCTTCAAGCGACCATCCGCGCCACGCCACAGCGCGACATCAGCCGGTTGATCGAAAAGCTGTTCGATCAGGCTGTCCTGCAACTTCAGATCATGCTCGTAGATGATCCGGCGCAGACTGCCGATCAAGCCGAGGCGATCAGCATGGGTCTCGTAATAGAAGACGAAATCTTCGGTCAGCGTGGCCTTGAGGAACGGCACCGTCAGCAAGTCCTTGGGCAACTGGCTCAGCGAGCGGGTCTCCAGCAACGCGTCAGGACGACTGAGGCCGAGCTTGTCACTGGCCAATTCCGCCGGCGGCGCCTTGGGCTTGAGCAGCAGCCAGCCAAAACCGCCCGCCACGCCGGCCACCAGGCACAGCCCGGCCAGCAGCAAGGGCCAGCGCCGCGAAGGTTTGGCCGCTGGCGTGTCGGCAGCCGAAGTAACAGTGTTTTCGCTCATCTTTTCAAAGCCCGATTTCATCCGTGCAGCGGGATGCTTATTAATAGTTGAAAGTCTTTACCAGCAGCAGATCACCGATTGCCCGCAGGGGCACGATGAAGGTCTCGCGTTTTTCATCGACGGTGTTTTCGTTGAGCACCAGCGTGATTTGCGAGGTGATCACCTCGTTCTGGTTGCTGGTCTCCTCGAAGTTATAGCCGCCGTTGCCGAAGTTGCCCCAATAGTTGACGTAAACCAGATAAGTGCCATGCAGCGGCGCGGTCATGGTGAACATTTCCGGACCGGGACCATCGACGCCATCCGGGTCGAGACCGCCGCCATTGCTCAGCGCCGGCTGCGCCCAGAACGCATGCTGACCGTCAGGCGTGACAATGTGCAGATCGAGCTCGGCTTTCGGATCGTCCCAGCCCAAGACAAGACGAATTCTCGCCGGCGTGCGCAGGTTATTTGCTTCATAAAATTGCACGCGCTTGAGCGACTGGCCCTCGGCACTGATCACCTCGACGCTGTTGGAGCCGGCGCCGAACGCGTACGGCCGGGCAAAGCGGCCTTGGTCGTCGGTGTACAGATTCAGTGGATTGCCATTCACCGCGAGACTGTGCGGCGGACGCATGTGGCCGATGGCTTTGAGCTGGCCCTGGATCATCGTGCGATTGCGCTGGATGCCGCGATCGATCGGCGGCGTCGGGTAGGCGACTTGCGGGTTTTCCGTGCGATCGAGCAGGCCGTGGTAACGCCAGCCACCGACCGGCTCCGACAACTCGGCCGTAGGTGCCGCCAGCAGCGCGGGCGCGCAGGCCAGGCCGATCAGCAGCCAAAGAAATGAACGCATGTAATGCCTCCTGCCATGCCTGAACGAAACCTTGCACCCGATCCTCGGTACTTCACAGCGGTGAAAACTGCGTTTCGTCTGAAAGACCCGTGACTATGGGGTCGTAGAAGGCGCGAAGATTAGCGATTCGGCGGTTTTTTAACAATCAGATACATGTGCTGTTGCTGTAGGAATCAAGCCAATCCGGTGGACGGTGAGCCGAATAGGCCTCATATTCGGCTCACAAAATGAGCCGAATAGCATTTCTATTCGGCTCACGGACTCAAGGCAGGCAACGAATGGCAACTTACTGGATCTGGCAGCAGCCCGATTGGCCCGACTTCAACTGGCAGGCGGAACGCCTGGCACCGTTGTTGCGCGAGTGTGTACAGGCCCAAGGTCAGTTGATGGGTATGGCCGGTTCGGTAGGTGACTCTTTGGGGGCTCAGACCGAACTGGACGCCCTTTTGCAGAATATCGTGACGTCTTCGGCCATCGAAGGTGAGCAACTGAATGTCGGCTCCGTGCGGTCATCCTTGGCGCGACGTTTGGGCCTGGAGTTGATCGACGGCGATAAAGTCAGCCAACGCAGTGAAGGTCTGGCGCAACTCATGCTTGATGCCACCCGTCGATTTGCCGAACCGTTGATACTGGAGCGCTTGCTGGAATGGCACCAATGGCTGTTTCCCGATCAAGAGGCTGACCTTACTGCGCGCTCAATGCATGTGGGTGCGCTACGCGGTGACGAGCTAATGCAGGTGGTTTCGGGTCGCATTGATCGTCCAACAGTTCATTTCGAGGCGCCACCTCGCCAAGGTCTTGAGCAGCAGCTCGACCAATTTCTCCAATGGTTCGAGGCCAGCCAGCATCAGACAGCACTGGACCCGATGCTTCGTGCGGGCATCGCCCATTTCTGGTTCGTCACCTTGCATCCGTTCGACGATGGCAACGGCCGTCTGACCCGCACCATCACTGATCTGGCGCTGGCACAGGGCGAAGCGCAAGCCATCCGTTTCTACGCCATGTCGGCGAGCATTCTGGATGATCGGTCCGGCTACTATCGGATTCTGGAATCGAGTCAAAAAGCCACACTGGACATCACTGAATGGCTCACATGGTTCCTGCAAACCTTGCTACGCAGTCTGCAACAAGCCATCACCCGCATTGAAAGCGTGCTGGGCAAGACGCGTTTCTGGCAGGCACACCGCGAGTCCGAACTTTCGGCGGAGCAGGTCAAAGTGCTCAATCGTCTGCTCGACGGCGGCGAGCGGAGCTTTGAGCACGGCATCAGTGCCGGGCAATATCAAGCGGTGGCGAAAGTGTCGAAGGCCACAGCAACCCGACACCTTGCGGAGTTGCTGGAGAAAGGTTGCCTTCAACGCTTGCCGGGAGGGGGTCGTAGCACCCGCTATCAGATCAACTATCCCGACAGAGCTACACATTAATCTCACCCAGCACAGAGCCATTTCTGTCCTTGAGAGCCGGCCCGCTCATTTGCCCATAACCCCCCTATCTGCTAGTGTCGCGCCGGTTTAACGTCAACCGGAAATCGCCGCCATGGCCCGCAAAAAAGCTGCACTGGATTTCGAACAGTCCCTCGCCGACCTGCAAACATTGGTCGAGCGTCTGGAGAACGGTGAATTGTCGCTGGAAGACTCGTTGACCGCTTTCGAGCAGGGCATCGGTCTGACCCGTGATTGCCAGGCAGCGCTGGCGCAAGCCGAGCAAAAGGTGCAGGTGCTGCTGGAGCGCGATGGCGAACTCGCCGAGGAACCCTTCGACGCGGAACAGCCAGAATGATTGCGGCGTACACGGCGACCAGCCAGACCCGGGTTAACGCGGCTCTGGAAACCCTGTTCAACGCGCCGTTGCCGGAATTGGCGCGGCTTTATGACGCCATGCGCTACAGCGTGATGAACGGCGGCAAACGCGTGCGTCCGCTGCTGGCCTACGCCGCGTGCGAAGCGCTCGGTGGCAACGCTGCACAGGCCAACGGTGCAGCCTGCGCGGTTGAGCTGATCCACGCTTATTCGCTGGTTCACGACGATTTGCCGGCGATGGACGACGACGACTTGCGTCGCGGCCAGCCGACCACTCACAAGAAATTCGATGAAGCCTGCGCGATCCTCGCCGGTGACGGTTTGCAGAGCCTGGCCTTCAGCGCTCTGCTCGACCCGCGCCTGAGCGACTGCAGCAGCGACATTCGCCTGCAAATGGTCACCGCCCTCGCCCAGGCTGCGGGCCCGGCAGGCATGGTCGGCGGTCAAACCATCGACCTTGGTTCGGTCGGCTTGAAACTCGACCAGAAAGCCCTCGAACAGATGCACCGGCACAAGACCGGCGCGCTGATCGAAGTCAGCGTCAAACTCGGCGCCCTGGCCAGCGGCCGCGCCGAGAAGGATGAGCTCAAGGCCCTGCAGACTTATGCACAGGCCATCGGTCTGGCCTTTCAGGTGCAGGACGACATCCTCGACGTCGAAAGCGATACCGAAACCCTCGGCAAACGCCAAGGCGCCGACATCGCCCGCGACAAGCCGACCTACCCGGCGCTGCTCGGCCTCGACGCCGCCAAGGTTTACGCGCTGGAACTGCGTGATCAGGCTCTGCACGCCCTGCGACCGTTTGACGCGGCCGCCGAACCCTTGCGCGAGCTGGCCCGGTATATCGTCGAGCGCCGCAACTGACGGCGAATCAGCCAAAAAAGACCAACGCGTGGGCAGGGGGCGATGCATCAGGTAAACTGCCGCATCTTTTATACCTATAACGATTCGCCTGATGCCCACGACGTTTCATGAGATTCCCCGCAAGCGCCCGACCACGCCCCTGCTCGACCGCGCGAACACGCCGGACGGCCTGCGCCGGTTAGGCGAAGCCGAGCTGGAAACCCTGGCTGATGAGTTGCGCCTGGAATTGCTCTACACGGTCGGCCAGACCGGTGGGCATTTCGGTGCCGGCCTGGGCGTCATCGAGCTGACCATCGCGTTGCATTACGTCTTCGACACCCCGGACGACCGGCTGGTGTGGGACGTGGGTCATCAGGCGTATCCGCACAAGATCCTCACCGGTCGCCGCACGCGCATGGAATCGCTGCGCCAGAAGGACGGCATCGCCGCGTTCCCGCGTCGCGCCGAGAGCGAGTACGACACCTTTGGCGTCGGCCACTCCAGCACTTCGATCAGCGCAGCATTGGGCATGGCCATCGCCGCCCGCCTGCAAAACAGTGATCGCAAGGCGATTGCGGTGATCGGCGACGGCGCGTTGACCGCTGGCATGGCTTTCGAAGCGCTGAACCACGCGCCGGAAGTCAACGCCAACATGTTGGTGATCCTCAACGACAACGACATGTCGATCTCGCGCAATGTCGGCGGTCTGTCGAATTATCTGGCGAAGATTCTTTCCAGCCGCACCTACGCAAGCATGCGCGAGGGCAGCAAGAAAGTCCTGTCGCGCCTGCCCGGCGCCTGGGAAATCGCCCGCCGCACCGAAGAATATGCCAAAGGCATGTTGGTTCCCGGCACGCTGTTCGAAGAGCTGGGCTGGAACTACATCGGCCCGATCGACGGCCACGACTTGCCAACCCTGATCGCCACGCTGCGCAACATGCGCGATCTGAAGGGCCCGCAGTTCCTGCACATCGTCACCAAGAAAGGCAAAGGCTTCGCCCCGGCGGAAGTCGACCCGATCGGGTACCACGCGATCACCAAACTCGAACCACTGGACGCCCCGGCCGCAGCGCCGACAAAGACTGGCGGACCGAAGTATTCGGCCGTGTTCGGCGAGTGGCTGTGCGACATGGCGGCGGCTGATCCACGTCTGGTCGGGATTACCCCGGCGATGAAGGAAGGCTCGGATCTGGTGGCGTTCAGCGAACGCTTCCCGCTGCGCTACTTCGACGTGGCGATTGCCGAGCAGCACGCGGTGACGTTCGCTGCCGGCATGGCCTGCGAAGGCGCGAAACCGGTGGTGGCGATCTACTCGACATTCCTCCAGCGCGGTTACGACCAACTGGTGCATGACGTAGCGGTGCAGAACCTCGACGTGCTGTTCGCCATCGACCGTGCTGGCCTGGTGGGCGAAGACGGCCCGACCCACGCTGGCAGCTTCGATCTGTCCTACCTGCGTTGCATCCCGGGCATGGTCATCATGACCCCGAGTGATGAAAACGAACTGCGCAAAATGCTCACCACCGGCCACCTGTACAACGGCCCGGCAGCTGTGCGCTATCCACGCGGTACCGGCCCGAACGCGACGATCGACAAAGACCTCGAGCCGATTGAAATCGGCAAAGGCATCGTCCGTCGTCAGGGCAGCAAAGTCGCTTTGCTGGTGTTCGGTGTGCAACTGGCCGAGGCGCTGAAGGTGGCTGAAAAACTCGATGCCACCGTGGTCGACATGCGTTTCGTCAAACCGCTGGATGAAGAGTTGGTGCGCGAGATTGCCGGCAGTCATGAGTTGCTGGTGACCATCGAGGAGAACGCGATCATGGGCGGCGCCGGTGGCGCGGTCAGTGAATTCCTCGCGCGGGAGAACATCCTCAAGTCGATGCTGCATCTGGGTTTGCCTGACGTTTACGTCGAGCACGCAAAACCGGCGCAGATGCTGGCTGAGTGCGGGCTGGATGAGGCGGGGATCGAAGCGTCGATTCGTGAGCGTCTGGCCTTACTCGACAAATAAACGCATTACCCTTGTGGGAGCGAGCCTGCTCGCGAAAGCGGACTGTCAGTCAATACATTGCTGACTGATTCACCGCATTCGCGAGCAGGCTCGCTCCCACATTTGATTTGTGTACACTTGAAACACCAGTGGACTGTCCATGAACCTCTCGCGCCTCGCCCTGCCCTTCCTCCTGCTGCCAGCCGCCAACGCCCTCGCCGACACCTTCGAGCGTGATCAGGCACTGAAACTGCCGGACATGCTTATCTCAGCCAACCGCCAGGTCGAAGCCCGCAACGACAGCAGCGCCGCCAACACGGTGTTCACCCGTGAAGACATCGACCGCCTGCAGCCGAGTGACGTGCCGGACCTGCTAAGGCGCGTCCCTGGTGTGCAAGTGGCGCAGGCCGGCGGGCGCGGCAGCCTGCCGGGGATCTACATTCGCGGCACGCAGTCGGCGCAGAGTCTGGTGTTGGTCGACGGCCAGCGTATCGGCAGCTCCACTTCCGGCGACAGCAACCTGCAGCATCTGAACATCGAGCAAATCGAACGGGTGGAAGTGCTGCGCGGTTCGCGTTCGGTGATTTACGGCAGCGATGCGATTGGCGGGGTGATTCAGATCTTCACCCGGCGCGGCACTGAGCAAGGTTTGCAGCCACGGATGCACGTCGGTTTCGGCAGCAACCAAACGTGGGAACGCAGCCTCGGCTTGTCCGGTGGCGACGCGAAAACCCGCTTCAATCTCGGCGCCAGTCTCGATGAGACTGCCGGGATTGATCGTACCCATGAGTCGTATCCAAGCGATGGCGATCACGACGCCTACCGCAATAAATCCGTCAGCCTGAGCCTGAGTCATGCGCTGACCGATGACATCGAAGTCGGCGCCAATCTGCTGGATAACCGGGGCAAGAGCGAGTTTGACAACCCGTTCGGCCGCTTCGACATGAACACCTTCGAATCGGTCCAACAGCAGCCGTACAGCGATTTCAACGTCAGTAGCGTCAGCAGTTACGTCGATGCCCGGGTCAACGAGATCTGGAAAACCCGCGTCGAGGTCGGCCACACCGAGAATCGCGAGAAGACCCTCGACAAGCTCAGCGACGAACGCACCGTGTTCAACACCTACCGCGACTCGGTGAACTGGCAGAACGACCTGACACTGGACGCACGCAACAGCCTGATCCTCGGCGGCGACTGGTACGAAGACCGGGTCAACAGCAGCACCGCATTCGACGAAGACAGCCGCTGGAACCGCGCCGCATTCATCCAGCATCGCTATCAGGCCGACAGCTTCTCCACGGAACTGGGTCTGCGTCACGACGACAACCAGCAATTCGGCAGCCAGAACACCTGGAGTGGCACGTTCACTCTGCCGCTGAATCCGGACAATGATCTGTTGCTGAGCTACAGCGAAGGCTTTCGTGCGCCGACTTTCAACGATCTGTACTACCCCGACTTCAGCAACCCGGATTTGAAACCGGAAACCTCGAAAAGCTATGAGTTGCAGTGGCGCAGTCAGTTGACTGACAGCAGCCGTCTGGAGGCGTCGATCTATCGTACGGATCTGGAAGACGCGATCATTTTCGGCAGTAACTCACGCCCGGAAAACGTCGCTTCGGCGCGGATCAACGGTTTTGAAGCAGCGCTGAAGCAGGAACTGTTCGACTGGCAGAGCAATCTTGGCCTTTCGATCATCGATCCGCGTGATCGCAATACTGGGCACACCCTGGCCCGGCGCGCGCGACGCACGTTGAGTTGGGATCTGGATCGGCAATTTGATCAAGTCAGCTTCGGCGCCAGTTGGCAGGCGGTCAGCAGCAGTTATGACGACCTGACAAATGAAAACCCACTGGGTGGTTATGCGTTGTTCGGCTTGCGCAGCAGTTGGGCGTTGAACCGCGAGATCAAGCTGGATCTGAAGGTCGATAATGTTTTCGACAAAGGTTACAGCCGGGCGAACTACAGCTATGACGGCAGCCAGTATGGTTATCGCGAGGAAGGTCGGATGTGGATGTTTGGGGTGACTTGGACTCCCCAGCTTTGATTTGAATCTTCGGTGATTTGACTGACCCCTTCGCGAGCAGGCTCGCTCCCACATTTGGAATGCAATCCTCCTGTGGGAGCGAGCCTGCTCGCGAAGAAGTCACCGCGATTTCAGCGGTCAGGCGCGATCAATTGGCAGAGTTTGGCGGTGGCGCTGATCATTTGGCCGCTTGGGCGTTCGAGGCCTTTGTCGGTGACCAACAGTAATTTTTCCTGCTTCACCGCCGCCACCTGCGGCCAGGTTCTCCACGCATTCAACTGCGCCTGATCACTCGCCAGAATCACCTCAGGATCACGCTGCAACACTGCCTCAATACTCACCTGCGGCGCCGGCAAACTCAGATCGCTGAACACATTCCGCGCCCCGCACACCTCCAGCGCATCACTGATGATTTGCCCGCCACCGACGGTGTACAGCGGCTTGTCCCAGACCTGATAAAACACCCGCAACGGCACTTCCCGGCGATAGCGCTGGCGCAGCTCCGCGAGTTGTTGGCGCAGCGCCGCCGCCCGTTTGACCCCATGCTCCGGTCGCCCCAATTGCGCGGCAATGGCTTCAATCTGGGTGGTGAGTTGTTCTAAAGAATGCGGTTCGGCGACGAAGGTCGGGATGCCCAGGCGCTTCAGTTGATCACGCTGCGCCGGGCCGACACTGCCGGGCCACAGCAACAACAAATCAGGTTTGAGGCTCAGTAGCTGTTCCATGTCGAGTTGGCCATAGCGGCCGACAGAGGGGACGCTGGCAATTTCAGCCGGCCGCTCACCGGCATCCAGCACACCGACCAACAGATCTGCCGAATCCAGCTCAACGACAATTTCAGAAAGGGACGGCGCGAGGCTGACCACACGCAGTTGCGCCAGCGCAGAACCACTGACGGCCAGCAGCAGAACCGCCAGCCAGAGGCGGCGCATCAACCGAGTTGACGCGGGATACGGTAGAGATAAAACAGCACTGCCGTGGACAACGCCAGCAGCATCAACGGTACGGCTTCAAGACCGACAAACACCGCCAGTGCGCCAATCCACGCCGGCAAGGCTGCCACAAGAAAAGCCGCACGACGACGGGCTGCGAGAGCAATCCACGCGGCCGGTTCATCGGGGGTATCGAGAGCTTTTTGCGTGGCGATCAGCGCATGTTTATAACGGCCAAAAAACTTCAGGCTGACAAACATCGATGCCACGCCGGCAATAAAGAACGGCATCGCCAGCACCGGCAGAATGCCTTTGCCCTGACCGAACAACGCGTTGAGTACGAACAGCGGCACCAGCGCCAGCGCGAGGTATTTCCACCAATCGACCGATAACCGGCGCCGCACCTGACCCCGCGTCACGCGCGATCGACCTCGCCCTGATGCTCGTTGCCCATCATGTGGTCGAGCTTGCTGGCCTTGGTCGCCAGATAGAGTTTGTTGTGCGGATTGTGACCGGTGTGCAGCGGCACGCGCTCGGCGACAGTAATGCCCATATCGGTCAAGGCTTTGACCTTGCGCGGGTTGTTAGTCATCAGGCGCAGGGATTTCACGCCCAGATGCTCGAGCATCGGCAGGCACATGGCGTAGTCACGCTGGTCAGCGGCAAAGCCCAGACGCTCGTTGGCTTCAACGGTGTCGGCGCCGCCATCCTGCAGTTCGTAGGCACGGATCTTGTTCAACAAACCGATGCCACGACCTTCCTGACGCAGGTACAGCAATACACCACGGCCTTCACGGGCGATGGCTTTAAGCGCGCCTTCCAGTTGCGAACCGCAGTCGCAACGCTGGCTGAACAAGGCATCGCCGGTCAGGCATTCGGAGTGCAACCGGCCGAGTACCGGGGCACCGTCGGCAATTTCACCCAGGCTCAGCACGACGTGCTCGCGGCCGGTGGCTTCATCGAGAAAACCGTGCATGGTGAATTGCGCAAAAGGCGTTGGCAGCTTGGAAGCGGCGACAAAGACGACAGGCACCGGTGTGCTCCTGATCTAAAGAGTCTGAAAATTCGCAGGCCGGCATTGTAACAGCAGGTTCCTACCGGCGCTTAGGCTGAATTATCGGGCATAACGATCAAAAAGTTTGATAACAACCCGGTCGACATGGATCCATGTAGGAGCTGTCGAGTGAAACGAGGCTGCGATCTTTTGATCCGGCTTTTAGGATCAAGATCAAAAGATCGCAGCGTGCCGCAGCTCCTACAGGGGATTCGTCGCGCCGGTAGTGAACGGATACGGCTGCTGCCACTTCTCGAAGATCGGCTTCAACTCGCCGCTCTTCACCAACTGCTCCATACGCTGGTCATACAGCGCCATCAGCGCTCGCGCCTGTGGCGTGTCGGCAAACCCGAGAAACAGCGGCAGCTCGGCCAGGTGTGAATAGCGATACTGCGCCGGATCGGCTGCGGTTTTCACCACGGCTTCAATCTCGGTCAGCGCATCGATGTAGTAATCCGCCCGCCCCTGCTTGAGCATCGACAGGATCCCGGTACGCCGCTCGATCTGGTTGTAGCGCTTGATATTCGGCAAGAAGTTTTCGTAGCGATAACCGCGCACCCAGGCCAGGCGATACTTGCCCAGCGTCGCTTGGGTAGGTGCAGGATTACTCGCCAGGCCCAATGCGTAAATGTGGTCGGAATCGAAATTCCAGTGTGGGTACAACACCTGCTCGGCTTCGTCGCGGTAGGTGCCGACCAGCGCATCGACTTCCTTCAACTGCACCAGCCCGACCGAGCGGGTGTAAGGCAAGCTGCGAATGTCCAGCTTGACCCCGGACGGTTCGAACACTTTGCGCAGCACGTCCCAGCCCAGGCCATGGCCATCAGCGGCGGTGTAGTCTTCCCAGTCTTCGCTGGCCAGATGGATGACCGTCGGCGTCGGCGCTGCTTCCTGCGCACCGGCCACGGTGCTCAGCAAAGCCAAAACCACTAGCGCCAACCAACGTCGAGCCATCCCTAGTCCCCTCACTTGACCCTGATATCCCTTGGACTCAGGCGAAAATCCACACCAGTCCCTGCATGGCCAGCCAGGCGAACACGCCGGCCAACACGTCGTCGAGCATGATGCCGACGCCGCCATGCACGTGCCGGTCGATCCAGCGGATCGGCCATGGCTTGAGAATGTCGAAGAAACGGAATACGAGGAAACCCGCGAGCAACCAGTACCAGCCTTCCGGCACCAGCCACAAGGTGATCCACATCCCGACCATTTCGTCCCAGACGATGCCTTCGTGGTCGTGTACCCGCAGATCGTCAGCGACTTTGCCGCACAGCCAGAAGCCGAACAGCATGGTGATCCCGAGCATCAGCCAGTAACCCCAGTCGGGCAACATCTGCCATAACGGGATAAAGGGTAGCGCAACCAGCGAGCCCCACGTTCCCGGCGCCTTGGGCAAGGTGCCGGAACCGAAGCCGAACGCGAGGAAATGCCAGGGATTGCGCCAGACCGACGGCGGAACGAATTCGGCCGGAACCTGTTTCGGGTGATCTGTCACGGTGTCTCCTGAAAATGTTGATAACCCCGGATTTGCGGGGTGATGTCGTGACCTTCGCGATCCAGCAGGACCACGCCCTGACCTTCGGACACTCGACCGATCACATGGATCGGCCAGCCATTGGCCAGCAGCGCCGGCAACTCGACAGACGGCAAGGTGAACGCCAGCACGTAATCATCGCCACCGCTCAGCGCAGCACGCTCGGCGCCGCGCTGACCGAGAAACGCCACTAATGCATCCGACATCGGTACGCGCTCGCGTTCAATCTCAAGTCGGACCTTTGAGGCCAGCGCGATATGGCCGCAGTCGGCGAGTAATCCATCGGAGATGTCCAGCGCCGAGGTGGCTTTGCCACGCAGGGCCTGGCCGAGGGCGAGTTGCGGTTGTGGTGACCAGTAATGATCGAGCAGCGGTTGGGCGACGTTCGCTTCGGCGTCACGCTGACCGAGCACCAGCGGCAAGGCGCCGGCCGCATTGCCAAGTTCGCCACCGACACAGAGCAAGTCGCCCGGTTGCGCGCCACTGCGGGTCAACGCCTGACCGGCAGGCACGCGACCGAACACCGTCACCGTCAGGCTCAACGGCCCGCGCGTGGTATCGCCGCCCACCAGCGCGACGCCGCAACTCTGCGCCATGCGGTTCAATCCGCCGGCATAGGCTTGCAGCCAATCAGCAGTCACCGTCGGCACAGTCAGGGCAAGGGTAAAGGCAACGGGTGTGGCGCCCATGGCGGCCAGATCGCTGACCGCAACGGCCAGCGAGCGCTGACCGAGCAGAAACGGATCGCAGGGGTCGGCGAAATGCACACCGGCCACCAGCGTATCGGTAGAGATCGCCAACTGTTCCCCAAGGGGAACAGCGAGCAAGGCGCAGTCATCGCCGATCCCCAGCGCAACGCCTTCGCCGCCCTGCGCACAAGGCGCGGCGGCGAAGAAGTTACGGATCAGCTCAAACTCGCCCATTGAAGTATCAAGCGCGTTTCAGCGCTTGAACGCCTTCACTTCAGCTTCACGCAGGCGCGGAGCCAGCTTGTCGAGCACACCGTTGACGAACTTGTGACCGTCGGTCGAACCGTAGACTTTCGCCAGTTCGATCCCTTCGTTGATCACAACGCGGTACGGCACGTCGACGCGCTTGAGCAGTTCCCAGGTCGACAGGCGCAGTACACACAGTTCAACCGGGTCGAGCTCTTCGATGGTCAGGTCCAGGCACGGCGCCAGCGCAGTGTCGATCTCGGTCAGACTGGCCGGAACACCGTGCAGGATGTCGTGAAAGTAGCTGGCATCGGCGAAGGTGAAATCGTTATCGACGCGGAACTGCGCTTCGATTTCGTTCAGCGAAGTACTGGCCATGTGGCGCTGGTACAACGCTTGAGTCGCCAACTGACGGGCAGCGCGGCGCTTTTCACTTTTCGAAGGCTTGCCGGCGTCGGTTGGACGCGGCTCGCGCGGGTTGAAACGATCGCTTTCGTCGCTAATCACTTGGCCTCCAACTGTGCCAGCAGGCTGACCATTTCCAGAGCGGACAGGGCAGCTTCGGCACCTTTGTTACCGGCCTTGGTGCCGGAACGTTCGATGGCTTGCTCGATGGAATCAACGGTCAGGACGCCGAAGGCAACCGGAACGCCGAACTCCATGGACACCTGGGCCAGACCCTTGGTGCACTCGCCTGCCACGTATTCGAAGTGCGGAGTACCGCCACGAATGACCGCGCCGAGGGCGATGATGGCTGCGAATTCACCTTTCTGGGCGACTTTCTGCGCAACCAGCGGGATTTCGAAGGCGCCAGGTGCGCGGATGATGGTGATGTCGCTTTCGCTCACGCCGTGGCGAACCAGGGCATCAACTGCACCGCTGACCAGGCTTTCAACGACGAAACTGTTGAAGCGGCCCACTACCAAAGCGTAGCGGCCTTTAGGGGCGATGAAGGTACCTTCGATGGTCTTCAGGGTCATTCGTCAGTTCTCTTAAAGAGCCGGGACGCGTCTGCTACGCGTCCCTCAGTGATTTATTTGCCGCGAATCGGAGATCGGAAACAACCGGTCATTATTCGGAGGGCACGTATTCTACAACTTCCAGATCGAAACCGGATATCGCATTAAATTTCATTGGCGCAGACATCAAACGCATTTTGCGCACACCGAGGTCACGCAGGATCTGCGAACCGGCACCGACGATGCTGTAAGTGGTCGGTTTTTTCGGCGCTGCCTGCTCACCCGTTTCACGGATATGTGCCAGCAGCACATCGCCATCGAGCGGGTGACCAAGCAACAACACGACACCGCTGCCAGCCTCGGCGACCGCAGCCATGGCGGCGCGCAGGCTCCAGCGGCCCGGTTGTTTGACCATCAGCAGGTCGCGCAGCGGATCCATGTTGTGCACCCGAACCAGGGTCGGCTCTTCGGCGCAAACAGTGCCCAGCGTAAGGGCCATGTGCACATCGCCTTCCACCGAATCACGATAGGTCACCAGGTTGAATTGGCCCAGTTCGCTGTCCAGTGGCTGCTCGGCAATCCGCTGAACGGTACGTTCATGGATCATCCGGTAGTGAATCAGGTCG
This sequence comes from Pseudomonas sp. Irchel s3h9, assembly GCF_900187475.1. Taxonomy (NCBI): domain Bacteria; kingdom Pseudomonadati; phylum Pseudomonadota; class Gammaproteobacteria; order Pseudomonadales; family Pseudomonadaceae; genus Pseudomonas; species Pseudomonas sp. Irchel s3h9. The sequence continues at coordinate 255,801 of NZ_FYDH01000006.1, forward strand.
GCGATGGTGCCGATCTTGATGTTGTGCTCAGCAGCGAACGCTTCCAGTTCAGCGCGACGGGACATGGTGCCGTCGTCGTTCATCACTTCGCAGATCACGCCACTTGGCTCGAAACCGGCCATGCGCGCGAGGTCGCAAGCCGCTTCGGTGTGGCCGGCGCGAGCGAGGGTGCCGCCAGCCTGGGCCATCAGCGGGAAAATATGACCCGGGCTGACGATGTCTTCAGCCTTGGCGTCTTTGGCGGCAGCCGCTTGCACGGTGCGCGCACGGTCGGCGGCGGAAATGCCAGTGGTTACGCCTTCGGCGGCTTCGATCGACACGGTGAACTTGGTGCCGAAACCGGAACCGTTGCGCGGCGCCATCAGCGGCAGCTTCAACAGTTCGCAGCGCTCGCGGCTCATCGGCATGCAGATCAGACCACGGGCGTGCTTGGCCATGAAGTTGATGTGCTCGGCCTGGCAGCATTCGGCAGCCATGATCAGGTCGCCTTCGTTCTCGCGGTCTTCGTCATCCATGAGGATGACCATCTTGCCTTGGCGGATGTCTTCAACCAGTTCTTCGATGCTATTGAGCGCCACAAGGCACCCCCTTCAGTCAGGATTTGAGGTAGCCGTTGGCGGCCAGAAAGCTTTCGGTGATGCCACCAGCGCTCGGCTCTGCGGCCTTGTCGCCGAGGAGCAGACGCTCCAGATACCGCGCCAGCAAGTCAACTTCCAGATTCACCCGGCGACCTGGCTTGTACGACGCCATGATGGTTTCGCTCAGGGTGTGCGGAATGATCGTCAGCATGAATTCGGCGCCATCGACGGCGTTCACGGTCAGGCTGGTACCGTCGACAGTGATCGAGCCTTTATGGGCGATGTACTTGGCCAGTTCCTTCGGCGCGCGAATGCGAAATTCCACGGCGCGGGCATTGTCGCTGCGCGAGACGATTTCGCCGACACCGTCGACGTGGCCGCTGACCAGGTGCCCGCCGAGACGGGTGGTCGGGGTCAGGGCTTTTTCCAGATTGACCGGGCTGCCGCTTTTCAGGTCGTTCATGGCGGTGCAGTCCAGCGTTTCACGGCTGACGTCGGCGGCGAAGCCGTCGCCCGGCAGCTCAACGGCGGTCAGGCAGACGCCGTTGACCGCGATGCTGTCGCCGAGTTTGACGTCGCTCAGGTCGAGCTTGCCGGTGGCGACGTGGACCCGCACATCACCGCCCTTTGGGGTCAATGCGCGGATACTGCCGATGGATTCGATGATGCCGGTAAACATGGGGTTCTCCTTGAGAACTGGGCCAGCGCTAACGCGATGGCCGGGAATTATACGCTCGCCGAAAGGACAGGGATGGCAGTGACTCGCCAGTCATCGCCCACCGCGCGAATTTCAGTGATTTTCAGCTCCGGCGCATCCTTCATATAAGCCAGCGGCCAGTCCAGCAGCGGACGCGCCGTGGAGCCGAGGAACTTGCCGGCGATGAAGATCACGAATTCGTCGACCAGACCGAGCTGAGCAAAGGCTCCGGCCAAGCGTGGGCCGGCCTCGACCAGCACCTCGTTGGTGCCACGGTTGGCCAGTTCGATGAGTAATTGATGCAGGTCGACCTGACCGTCATCACCCGGCACGATCAGGCACTCGGGGCCGTGAGCATATTGCTCTTCGATCGCGACACAGGTGGCGACCAATGCCGGGCCAGCCTTGAAGAACGGTGCATCCAGCGGCACCCGCAGGCGTCCATCGATCAGCACGCGCAGTGGTGGGCGACTCATGGCCAGCGCGGTTTGCTCGCTGTCCAGACCGAGTTCGTCCGCGCGAACAGTCAAACGCGCGCCATCGGCCAGCACGGTGTCGGCGCCGGTCAGGACCACGGAGGCCTGAGCACGCAGACGCTGGACGGCTGAACGCGCGGCCGGGCTGGTGATCCATTGGCTCTCGCCGCTTTCCATCGCCGTGCGACCGTCGAGGCTCATGGCCAACTTGACCCGCACGAACGGCAAGCCGTGTTCCATGCGTTTCAGAAAACCTTGATTGAGCTTGCGCGCTTCGGCTTCGAGCACACCGCTTTCAGTGGCGATGCCGGCATCGGCCAGACGCTGCAAACCACGCCCAGCCACTTGTGGATTCGGATCACGCATCGCTGCGACCACGCGGCCTACGCCAGCATTCACCAGCGCATCGGCACACGGCGGTGTGCGGCCATGGTGGCTGCACGGTTCGAGAGTTACATAAGCAGTCGCGCCCCGGGCCAGCTCACCGGCGGCGCGCAGGGCATGGACTTCGGCGTGCGGTTCGCCGGCACGTTCATGCCAGCCTTCGCCGACGATCTGGCCGTCACGCACCACCACGCAACCGACCCGAGGATTGGGGTGCGTGGTGTAGTGACCTTTGCGCGCCAGTTCCAGCGCGCGCGCCATGAAGTGGGCATCGAGGATGGCCTGCTCGCCGGCGCTGGTCATTCTTTCACCGGTTCGCGGGCGAGGCGGTCGATTTCTTCGCGGAATTCATTGAGGTCCTGGAAGCGTTTGTACACCGACGCGAAACGGATGTAGGCGACTTCATCAAGCTTTTGCAACTCAGCCATCACCAGTTCGCCGACCACGAGGGATTTGACCTCGCGCTCGCCGGTGGCGCGCAGCTTGTGCTTGATGTGAACCAGGGAAGATTCGAGGCGCTCGACGCTCACCGGACGTTTCTCCAAGGCGCGTTGCATCCCGGCGCGGAGTTTTTCTTCGTCGAACGGTTGGCGGCTGCCGTCGGTTTTGATCAGGCGCGGCAACACCAGTTCGGCCGTCTCGAACGTCGTGAAACGCTCGCCGCAGGCCAGGCATTCACGCCGGCGGCGCACCTGTTCGCCCTCGGCGACCAGACGCGAGTCGATGACCTTGGTGTCGTTGGCACCGCAGAAGGGACAGTGCATGGTGGCTGGCAACAAAAAAAGGGAGGGCCATGGTAGCGCATCCCGGTGGCAAGACAAGCCATAGGCTTTGCGGTATACAGAACGACATGATCGTTTGATCCATGGATTTCATTTTGCTGGAGCATCCAATGCCGTTACGTCCGCTCGTTTTGCTCAGTCTTTTCAGCCTGCTGGTGGCCTGTGGCAGCGATGCACCCAAGCCCCAGCCGCCAACACCGGGACCTGCCCCGCAGCAAGCGCAGAAAAAAGCCAAAGAGGCTGCCGAACTTGGCCCGCTGCCGGCTTATCAACGGGAATTGAGCGGCACCCTGCAAGGCGTGCCGGCCGGCGCCGAAGTCGAACTGGCGCTGCTGGTGATCGACGAAAAGGATCGCCCGCAACAATTGCTCGCCAGTTCCAGCCTGATCGGCAACAACCAGATCCTGCCGTTCCGCCTGCGCTTCAACCCGGACGCGTTCCCGGCCGGTGCGCGGGTTGAGTTGCGTGGCCGCGCCAGCCAGTCCGGTCAGTTGATTCTGCATCTGCCGTCGCAAACCATCAGCCAGCCGACCTCCCAGGCGCTGGGCCAACTGCAATTTGTCAAAGCACCATGAATGCACCGCTCGACCTGCAACAGGCGTTAGGTGAATTGCTCGGCGACGCCAGACTTAAAGTCTGTGCCTTGCCGGACACTGATTTGCAGCTATGGCTGATCGATGGCGACAACATGGATCGCGAATTCAGCCAGGAAGAAATTCAGCGAATTTTGCATGAGCCACCGTATTGGGGTTTCTGCTGGGCCAGCGGTCTGGCGGTGGCGCGTTATCTGGCGGAATTTCCCGAGTGGGTGCGCGGCAAGCGTGTGCTGGATTTCGGCGCAGGTTCCGGGATTGCCGGGATCGCGGCGGTGAAGGCCGGGGCGCTGGAGGTGGTGGCGTGCGATCTGGATCCTCTGGCGATTTCCGCGTGTCGGGCGAATGCCACGCTGAATGGCGTAGGGATGAATTACTCGACGGATTTCTTTGCCGAGGCGGATCGGCTTGATCTGATTCTGGTGGCGGATGTGTTGTATGACCGGGCCAATCTGCCGTTGCTCGATGCGTTTTTGAGCCGTGGCCGCGAGGCGCTGGTGGCGGATTCGCGGGTTCGGGATTTTCGCCATCCGTTGTATCAGCGGATTGAAATGCTTGAGGCGATGACGTTGCCGGATCTGGCGGAGCCTGAGGAATTTCGGCATGTCAGCCTGTACCACGCGCGGCGTGATTGGAATCGTTAAAAGATCGCAGCCTTCGGCAGCTCCTACAGTGATCGGCTTTGTCGTCTATATTGCGGGCGGACGCTGAACCTGTAGGAGCTGCCGAAGGCTGCGATCTTTTGCGCCACCGCTTATAGTGCGTTCATTAACGCTTTGACGAGATCCCCCATGAGTCAGCAAACGCCATACATCTTCGACGCCACGACGGCCGATTTCGACCAGTCGGTGATCGAGGCTTCCTTCAACAAACCGGTGCTGGTGGATTTCTGGGCCGAATGGTGTGCGCCATGCAAGGCGCTGATGCCGATGCTGCAAGGCATTGCCGAGAGCTATCAGGGCGAATTGCTGCTGGCCAAGGTCAACTGCGACATCGAGCAGGACATCGTCGCCCGCTTCGGCATTCGCAGCCTGCCGACCGTGGTGCTGTTCAAGGACGGTCAACCGGTCGACGGTTTTGCCGGTGCACAACCGGAATCCGCCGTGCGCGCCCTGCTTGAGCCGCATGTGCAGATGCCGCCACCGGCCGAAGCCGATCCGTTCGAGCAGGCTCAAGCGTTGTTCGATGACGGCCGTTACGCCGATGCCGAAGCGGCACTGGTGGTGATGCTCACTGAGGACAACACAAACGCCAAGGCACTGATCCTCTACGCGCGTTGCCTGACTGAGCGCGGCGAACTGGATGAAGCGCAAACCGTGCTGGATGCGGTCAAGAGTGATGAGCACAAGGCTGCACTGGCCGGAGCCAAGGCACAGATCAAATTCCTCGGTCTGGCGCGCGACTTGCCGGATGCCGCCGACCTGAAAGCGCGTTTGGCGAAAGATCCGCAGGACGATGAAGCGGTGTATCAACTGGCGATTCAGCAACTGGCGCGTCAGCAGTACGAAGCGGCGCTGGATGCTTTGCTCAAGCTGTTCGTCCGCAACCGCAACTATGGCGAAGGTCTGCCGCACAAGACCTTACTGCAAGTGTTCGAGCTGCTGGGCAATGATCATCCGTTGGTGACGATGTACCGCCGCAAGATGTTTGCTGCACTTTATTAAGATCAAAAGATCGCAGCCTGCGGCAGCTCCTACATTGGGATCGTCTACACCCTTGTAGGAGATGCCGCTGGCTGCGATCTTTTGCGGTTCACTCGATCCAGCTGTAGAGCGGCGTATCCCCGCCGCTCACCACTTTCACGTCCGCACTGTGGCGCAGGCGCACCAGCAAGCGTTTGCCCAACGCCGCGCTGCCGGTCAGCCCTTCCAGTTGATCAAGCAGATCCGGCCCGCTGAGCTGCCCGGCCTTGCGCAACAGATCCTTGGCCAGTTGCCACAAGGCATCGTCCTGATTCAGCGGTTTCGCCGCCGGGGCGGACGCGACCGCCTCAGATTGAGCGACCGGCGCCTGCCCATTCAGTGCCGAACCGAGCTTCGCCCAGTCGCCGTCATCCAGTTCCACCGTCAAGTCCACCGGCACATCGCCGACGGTTCCGCGTATCCGCAACATTGAGTTCGCTCCCGCACTTTTCTGACGTGCATGCTCCCACGGGACTTGTGCAACGCCAAGCGCACGGGCAAACTCTGCGCACTTTCGTTATAAGATTACATAACAAACTCTTCACTTTACTTCCCGGAGACCGCCATGCGTCGTCTGCTGCTCGCTTTGCCGTTTGCCCTGTTGCCGCTGGCCATCGCCCATGCTGCCGATGAGCATGACCACGATCACGACCATGAACACGGCAGCCTCGGCGCGCATGAACATGGCGTTGGTCGCCTGAATGCTGCACTCGATGGCCAGACCCTGGAGCTTGAGCTGGAAAGCCCGGCGATGAACCTCGTTGGTTTCGAACACGTTGCGACCACGGACGCCGACAAGGCCAAAGTCGCTGCAGCCCGTGCGCAACTGGAAAAGCCGCTGACCCTGTTCAGCCTGCCCACTGCTGCCGGTTGCAAAGTGGTCAGTCAGGAACTGGAAAGCCCGTTGTTCGGCGACAAGCCGGATGCCGATGACCATGACGACGATGAAGCGGACAAGGATGGTCACGAGCATCACCACGACCACAGCGAAATCCACGCGCATTTCCAATTCAACTGCGCCACACCGGGTGCGTTGAAGACGCTGGATCTGGCTAATGTCTTCAATACCTTCCCGGCGACGCAGAAAATTCAGGTACAACTGATCAGCGCCAGCGGCCAGCAAGGTACCGAAGTGACGGCCAAGGCTGCCTCGCTGAAATTCTGATAACACCGAAAATCCCCTGTAGGAGCTGTCGAGTGAAACGAGGCTGCGATCTTTTGATTGTAAAAAACCAAGATCAAAAGATCGCAGCCTCCGGCAGCTCCTACAGGGGTCCGTGTACAACCATGAAACTGGTGCCATGACCCAAGCACTCATCGAACTGTCCGACCTGGGCTTCAACTGGCCCGGTCATCCGCCGCTGCTGGACATTCCTGCGTTTCGTCTGGAAGCCGGCGAAACCCTGTTCCTCAAAGGCCCCAGCGGCAGCGGCAAGACCACCCTGCTCGGCCTGCTCGGTGGCGTGCAGAAGCCCGGTCGCGGCAGCATTCGCCTGCTCGGCCACGAACTCACCGAGCTCTCCGCCGGCGCTCGCGATACCTTCCGTGTCGACCACACCGGCTACATCTTCCAGCAATTCAACCTGCTGCCGTTTCTCTCGGTACGCGAAAACGTCGAGCTGCCGTGTCACTTTTCCAAGCTGCGCGCGCAACGGGCGAAACAGCGCCACGGCAGCGTCGATCAAGCCGCCGCCACCCTGCTCGCCCACCTCGGTTTAAAGGATGAAAGCATCCTCAGCCGTCGCGCCGATTCGCTGTCGATCGGCCAACAGCAGCGGGTCGCTGCCGCGCGTGCCTTGATCGGTCAGCCTGAGCTGGTGATCGCCGACGAACCGACCTCGGCGCTGGATTACGACGCCCGGGAAAACTTCATCCGCCTGCTGTTCGCCGAATGCCGCGAGGCCGGATCGAGTCTGCTGTTCGTCAGCCACGACCAGAGCCTGGCGCCGCTGTTCGACCGTCACCTGTCCCTGGCCGAACTCAATCGCGCCGCCACGTCTGCCGAGGTCTGAGATGTATCTGTTTCGTCTGGCCATGGCCAGCCTGGCCAACCGCCGCTTTACCGCTTTGCTCACCGCATTCGCCATTGCCCTGTCGGTGTGCCTGCTGCTCGCCGTTGAACGAGTGCGCACTGAAGCCAAAGCCAGTTTCGCCAGTACTATCAGCGGCACCGACCTCATCGTTGGTGCCCGTTCCGGCTCGGTGAACCTGTTGCTGTACTCGGTGTTCCGCATCGGCAACGCCACCAACAACATCCGCTGGGACAGCTTCGAACACTTCGCCAGCAACCCGAAAGTGAAGTGGGCGATCCCGATGTCCCTCGGCGACTCCCATCGTGGCTACCGAGTGATGGGCACTACCGAAGCCTACTTCGAGCATTACCAGTACGGTCGCCAGCAGCATCTGCAACTGGCGGACGGTCGTGCGTTTGCCAGCGATCCTTTTGAAGTGGTGCTCGGTGCGGAAGTGGCCGATGCGCTGCATTACAAGCTCGGTGACAAACTGGTGCTGGCCCACGGCGTGGCCGCGATCAGTCTGGTCAAGCACGACGACAAACCGTTCACCGTGGTCGGCATTCTCAAGCGCACCGGCACCCCGGTCGATCGCACGTTGCACATCAGCCTCGGCGGCATGGAGGCGATTCATATCGACTGGCACAACGGCGTGCCGGCGCGAGGTAATGGCCGAATAACCGCCGATCAGGCACGCAACATGGACCTGACGCCGCAAGCGATCACCGCATTCATGCTCGGCCTCAACAGCAAGATTTCCACCTTCGCCCTGCAACGCGAGATCAACGAATTCCGTGGCGAACCGATGCTGGCGATTCTGCCGGGTGTAGCCTTGCAGGAGTTGTGGAGCCTGATGAGCACCGCTGAAAAAGCGCTGTTCGTGGTCTCGTTGTTTGTGGTGTTGACCGGGTTGATCGGCATGCTCACGGCGATTCTCACCAGCCTCAACGAACGGCGCCGCGAGATGGCGATTCTGCGTTCGGTCGGGGCGCGACCGTGGCATATCGCGAGTCTGCTGGTGCTGGAGGCGTTTGCACTGGCGCTGACAGGCGTCATCGCAGGGTTAGCGTTGCTGTACATCGGCATCGCCGCCGCGCAGGGTTATGTGCAGGCCAATTACGGTTTGTATCTGCCGCTGGCGTGGCCGAGCGAGTATGAATGGACGCTGCTCGGTGGCATTCTGGCCGCCGCGCTGCTGATGGGCAGCGTGCCGGCCTGGCGCGCTTATCGCCAATCCTTGGCCGATGGCCTGTCGATCCGTTTATGAGGATGTTCACCATGCCCCGCGCTGCACTCGCGCTGCTGCTGTTGATCGCCCTGCCCGTGTGGGCAGCGGCACCGAAAGACCTGACGTGGTCGGAAATGATCCCGCCGGACGCCGCGCCGGAAGTGCCGAACATGACGCCATTGCACGACATGTCGAAGATGAGCGACGCGCTCTCCGCTGAATCCGCGCCTGCGGCGAAGCAGGACCTGCCGAACGCGCCGGTGGTGAAGTCCCTCGACGGTCAGAACATTCGTTTGCCGGGTTATATCGTGCCGCTGGAAGTCAATGAAGAAGGACGCACCACGGACTTTTTGCTGGTGCCGTATTTCGGCGCCTGCATCCACGTGCCGCCACCGCCGTCGAACCAGATCGTGCATGTGAAAAGCGAGTTGGGTGTGAAGCTGGATGAGCTGTATCAGCCGTATTGGGTCGAAGGGCCGTTGCAGGTCAAGGCGTCGAGCAGCGAACTGGCGGATGCCGGGTATCAGATGGATGCCGACAAGATTTATGTGTATGAACTGCCGGAGTGAATCCCGGTAGTTTTGTGCTGTTTGCAAGGGCCCCATCGCTGGCAAGCCAGCTCCCACAGTGATTGAGTCGCTCACAAATTTTGTGATCAACAACAAAACCTGTGGGAGCTGGCTTGCCAGCGATGGGGCCCTCAAAGGTTCCACAGAAACCCGCCCCTTCACTGTTTCATTGAGCTGAGTCAAAAGACCGTATCAGTTGGCTTCGTACCATAGGACATCGAACATTTTTAACGTCCTTTCGGAGCCCCCATGAACAAGTCCTTGCTCAGCGCTTCGCTGTTTGCCCTCGCGCTCGCAGCCCCGCTCGCCCACGCCCACGAAGCCGGTGACATCCTCATCCGCGCCGGTGCGATCACCGTCAACCCGAAAGCCGACAGCTCCAGCGTCAAGGTCGATCAGGGTCCGTTGAGCGGCACCAATCTGGGCGGCAAAGCGACCATGAGCAGCGACACTCAATTGGGTCTGAACTTCGCTTACATGCTTACCGATCACGTCGGCCTCGAGTTGCTCGCGGCCACGCCGTTCGAGCATGACGTCAAACTCAAGGGTACTGCCCTGCCAGCGGCCAACGGCAAGCTCGGCACCCTGAAACACCTGCCGCCGACCCTCAGCGTCGTCTACTACCCGCTGGATTCGAAGTCGCCGTTCCAGCCGTATGTCGGTGGCGGTATCAACTACACCTGGATCTATGACGAACACGTCGGCAGCGAAGCCAGTGCTAACGGTTTCAGCAACTTCAAGGCGAAAAACTCCTGGGGTCTGGCCTGGCAGGTCGGTGCCGACTACATGCTGACCGACAACATCATGCTCAACGCCCAAGTGCGTTACATCGACATCGACACCCGCGCCACCGTCGAAAACAACGCCGTTGCGCCGGGCACTCGCGCACGGGTGAATGTGGATGTGGATCCGTTCATCTACATGGTCGGTTTGGGCTATAAGTTCTAAGTCGATTGACCGAACGTTCACGTGGTGGTGAATGAGGCTTGGTGGTGAGCAGGCATAGAACTGACGGCGACCGTACGCAGTTGATCGGGGGATAACATCCCCTTGCCACAGGAGTAGCGACATATTCCGGCCGTGAAAAAGGCGCCTGTCAAAGGGCGCCTTTTTCATGTCTGCCTGGCATGCGTGGTGAGTTTGAGTCTCCCCCCTCACCCCAGCCCTCTCCCTCAGGGAGAGGGGGAAAGGGAGCCGATTTGGGTGCTTTTCAAATCCAAGTTCGACTCGGTATTTCACGTCGGCGCATTTCTCACAAACGCTACGGTCAGTCCCCTCTCCCTCTGGGAGAGGGTTAGGCGGGCGGCGTTCCGATGAGGGGCTCTTTTCAGGCTCGTCCCAACAACCGCGCCAACCCCACGCTCATCGGCGTCTGCTGCGGCAGCTTGAAGCGTTCCAGCAGACGAGCGTTATTCGCCCGGGAATGACGGATATCACCGGAACGCGCCGGGCCATAGCTGATCGGCGGCAGCTCACCGACCACCGCTTGCAGGGCTTCAAGCATTTGCTTGAGGCTCATCGCCTGATTCCATCCAACATTCACCGCACCGACTTCCACCTCAGGTTTTTCGATGCCCTGTACCAGCAAATCAACCAGATCTTCGACATAGAGGAAATCACGCGTCTGCTCACCATCGCCGAACACGGTAATCGGCAAGCCTTTCTGCGCGCGCTCACTGAAGATGCTGATCACACCGGAGTACGGCGAGGACGGATCCTGACGTGGGCCGAAGATATTGAAGAAGCGGAAAATCACCGGCTCCAGGCCATGCTGGCGGCGATAGAAATCGAAATAATGTTCGCCCGCCAGCTTGTCCGAAGCGTAAGGCGTCAATGGGGCTTTGGGCGTTTCTTCATCAATCGACTCGCCCTCGCCATTGTTGCCGTACACCGCCGCGCTGGAGGCGTACAACACGCGCTTGACCCCGGCCAGACGCATGGCTTCGCAGACATTCAGCGTGCCGATGAAGTTGCTCTGGTGAGTTTTCACCGGATCGTCCACCGAGGCCTGCACCGACGCCACGGCCGCCAGGTGAGCGACTGCGCTGCAGCCTTGCATGGCTCTGGCCACCAGCGTCGCATCGGCGACATCGCCGACAATCAGCTCAACCTGCGGATTATCCAGCGGCAGGTTGCTGCGCTTGCCGGTCGACAGATCGTCGAGAATGCGCACCGAATGCCCCTTGGCAAGCAAGGCGTCGGTCAGGTGCGAGCCAATGAAGCCGGCTCCGCCGGTGATTAAAACAGTCCCTTCAGCCATGACGGTAGAACCTATCCAGTAAGCCCGGGAGTGCGGCGCGCCAGGCGCGCGGTTTAATCCCGAAAGTGTGCAGAATTTTCTTGCAGGCCAGCACCGCGTGTTGCGGCTCTTCGGCAGCGTCCGGTCGCGCGGCGTGAGCCTGGGCGGTTGGTGCTTCGATCGCTAGGGCGTGCAGGCTGCGCGCTTCGGTCAGAATCGCCTGACCCAGCGCCAGCGGTGTGGTCGCTTCGTGGCCGGCGTAGTGGTAAGTGCCCCACAGTGGCGCGGCGCAATCGAGTTGCTTGAGCACGGAAATAATCACCCGTGCGGCGTCATCGACCGGCGTCGGGTTACCCCGGCGATCATCGGCCAGGAGCAATTCTTCTGGCTGCTCGGCACGAGCGAGGAAGCGCCCGAGGGTGCCCTCCGGGCTGTCGTCGAGCAACCAGCCAAATCGTAGCAAAACGTGTTGCGGGCAAGTGGCGCGCACACTTTGTTCAATTCGCCACAACGCCTGACCGCGCAGGCCCAATGGTACCGGTTCGTCTTTTTCGCTGTACGCCGTGGCCCGCGAACCATCGAACACCCGATAACTGGAGGGCTGCACGAGGACGATGTTGTGGTGCTGGCACAGTTCGGCCAGACGCTCGATCGCACGTTCCTGCCCGGCCATGCGGCTTTCGCTGACGGTTTCGGCCTGGAACCAGTCGAAATAGTAGGCGAGGTTGATCAATGCATCGGGACGGGTGTCGTCGAGCAATTGGGTCAGGCTCGCGGCATCCCAGCCGTTTTCGGGCGGGCGGGGGGCGAGGAAACCGATGTCTTCCTCTGCACCGAGGCGAATCAGCGCCTGCCCAAGGGCATTTCCGCCGCCCAGTAACATAAGGCGCATTCGCATAGAGTCAGCAGGCCCAGTCTGATTGGAACGATGGCTTTAGCGACGGTTCTTGTGAAACCGTCGTCGATAATTGCCGGAATCGTTGCATTTTGCGGGTTTAGTGCGCAACCGTCATCCGTAAAGTGTACATCCCGGATATTTGTAGCGCTTCGACTGGCGCCATCGCGAGCAGGCTCACTCCTACAATTGAAATGCATTCCCCTGTAGGAGTGAGCCTGCTCGCGATGAGGCCCGAACGGTACTTGCATCTTCACACCCGTGCCCGCATAACTTAAGCCATGAATCTGCCCATCCCCACGGACGCGGCCCTGGCAGGCTTTCACCCCGCCGTCAGTGCCTGGTTCAGCAACACATTCGCGACGGTCACCGCCGCCCAGGCCCGCGCATGGCCGTTGATCCGCCAGCGCCGTTCGACGCTGATCGCCGCGCCCACCGGCTCCGGCAAAACCCTCACTGCGTTTCTGGCCGTGCTCGACGACCTCGTCCACCGAGGCCTGGAAGATCCCGACGGCCTGCCCGACGAAACCCTGGTGGTCTACGTCTCGCCACTGAAGGCGCTTTCCAACGACATTCGCATCAACCTGCAAAACCCATTGGCGGGGATCACCGAACACCTGCGGCAGATGAATCTGCCTGGGCTGGCAATCACCACCGCCGTGCGCACTGGCGACACCCCGCAAAAAGAACGCGCGGCCATGCGCAAGACCGCGCCGCACATTCTGGTGACCACCCCGGAATCGCTCTACGTGCTGCTCGGTTCGGAGTCAGGACGAAAAATGCTCGGCACCACGCGCACGGTGATCATCGATGAAATCCACGCGATGGCCGCCGGCAAACGCGGCAGTCATCTGGCCCTGAGCCTTGAGCGACTGCAGGCGTTATGCAGAGAACCGCTGACCCGCGTAGGCCTGTCCGCCACGCAGAAACCGGTGGAAGCCGTGGCGCAATTTCTCGTCGGCCACGACCGTCCCTGCGAAATTATTGACATTGGCCACGCCCGGCCACGGGATCTGGGTATTGAGGTGCCGCCAGTGCCCTTGTCGGCCGTCATGGCCAATGATGTCTGGGAACGGGTCTACGATCGGCTCGCAGAACTTGCGCGCGTGCACCGCACCACGCTGATTTTCGTCAACACCCGGCGCCTGGCCGAACGCCTGAGCCGGCACCTCAGCGAACGCCTGGGCAAACACGCCGTAGCCGCGCATCACGGCAGTCTGGCCAAGGAGTTTCGCCTGGACGCCGAACAACGACTCAAGCGCGGCGAACTGCAGGTATTGATCGCTACCGCCTCGCTGGAACTGGGCATCGATATCGGCGAAGTCGATCTGGTCTGCCAGATTGCCTCACCGCGCTCTATCGCCGGTTTTCTGCAACGTGTTGGCCGCTCCGGGCACCAGGTGGGCGGCACACCCAAGGGTCGATTGTTCGCCACCACCCGCGACGACTTGATCGAATGCACCGCCCTGCTCGACTGCGTGCGCCGAGGCGAACTCGACACCCTGCACATCCCGGTCGCGCCGCTGGATGTTTTAGCGCAGCAGATCATCGCCGAAGTCAGTTGTCAGGAATGGCCGGAGGACGCCTTGCTGGCGATGTTCCGCCGCGCCTCGCCCTACCGCGATCTCGACGAAAGACACTATCAGGCCCTGCTGAGCATGCTCGCCGAAGGCTACAACGGTCGCCAGGGCATCCGCAGCGCCTACCTGCACCGCGACGCCGTCAGCCGCACCTTGCGTGGCCGTCGCGGTTCACAACTGACCGCCGTGACCAGCGGCGGCACCATTCCCGATAACGCCGACTACAGCGTCATGCTCGAGCCGCAAGGCCTGAACATCGGCAGCGTCAACGAAGACTTCGCAGTAGAAAGTATTGCCGGCGACGTGTTCCAGCTCGGCAACACCTCCTATCGCATCCTGCGCGTGGAAACCGGCAAGGTCCGCGTTGAGGATGCCCACGGCCAGCCGCCGACCATTCCGTTCTGGCTCGGCGAAGCGCCGGGGCGCAGCGATGAATTGTCATCGGCTGTCGCACGTCTGCAAGCACAGCTCGATGAACTGCTCAGCGACAGCCCCGGCAATCTGCAACCGGCACTCGACTGGCTGACTCAGACCCTCGGCCTCAACCTCGCCAGCGCCGAGCAACTGGTCGAATACCTGGCCCGCGCCCGCCAAACCCTCGGCGCCCTGCCCTCGCAAGACACGCTGCTGATGGAGCGTTTTTTCGACGAGTCCGGCGGCACGCAATTGATCATCCACTCACCGTTCGGCAGTCGCATCAACCGCGCCTGGGGCCTGGCCCTGCGCAAGCGTTTCTGCCGCACCTTCAACTTCGAATTGCAGGCCGCCGCCAGCGAAGACGCGATCGTCCTGTCGCTGTCCACCAGCCACAGCTTTGAACTCGATGACGTCTGGCGTTACCTGCACAGCAACAGCGCCGAGCACATCCTTATTCAAGCCGTACTCGATGCGCCGCTGTTCGGCGTGCGCTGGCGCTGGAATGCCGGGGTGGCACTGGCATTGCCGCGTTTTACCGGCGGGCGCAAAGTCGCGCCACAGTTGCAGCGGATGAAAAGCGAAGACCTGATCGCCAGCATATTTCCCGACCAAATCGCCTGTCTGGAAAACCTCGCCGGCGAACGGGAAATTCCCGAGCATCCACTGATCGAGCAAACCCTCGACGATTGCCTGCATGAAGCGATGGACAGCGAAGGCTGGTTGAATTTGCTGCGGCGCATGGAGCGTGGCGACGTGCGCTTGATCAGCCGCGACTTGCCGGCGCCCTCGCCGCTCGCCGCAGAAATTCTCAGTGCGCGGCCGTACACCTTTCTCGACGATGCACCGCTGGAAGAACGTCGCACTCAAGCGGTGATCAACCGGCGCTGGAGCGATCCGCAATCGACCGATGATCTCGGCGCGCTGGATGCGGACGCCATAAACGCTGTGCGCGCAGAAGCCTGGCCGACGCCGAACGCTGTGGATGAAATGCATGAGGCGCTGATGAGCCTGGCGTGCATCAGCGATGAGGAAGTGCAAACGAACGAAGGCTGGCGTGCATGGCTGGAAAATCTGGCCAGCAGTGGTCGCGCCTGCCGTCTACAGATCGATGCCGAGCATGGCTTGTGGCTGGCCCGCGAACGCCTAACGTGTCTGCAAGCGCTTTATCCACAGGCCAAATTGCAAGCCGAACTGGAGGCGTTGCCGGGATTCGATGAGGCGTGGACGTTCGATGAAGCGCTGGTCGAAGTGATCCGCGCGCGCCTCGGTGCCTTCGGACCGCTGCCATTATCCGCGATTGCCGAACCGCTCGCGTTGCAGGCCACTGAAGTCCATCAAGCCCTCGCCCAACTGGAGCGCGAAGGTTACGTGCTGCGCGGCCAATTCACGCCGGGATTGGAAGTAGAAGAATGGTGCGAACGGCATCTGCTCGCGCGCATTCATCGCTACACGGTCAAGCGCCTGCGCCGGGAAATCGAACCGGTAGCTCTGCAGGATTTCATGCGGTTTCTGTTCGACTGGCAGCATCTCTCGCCTTCTACTCGCGGTCAGGGTAGAGCCGTGTTGCCGGCGATTATCGGCCAGTTCGAAGGCTACGCGGCGGCGGCTTCGGCGTGGGACAGCGATATCCTCCCGGCGCGATTAAAAGACTATTCGCCAAGTTGGCTGGATGAGCTGTGCCGCAACGGCAAACTGGTGTGGACGCGCCTCAGTGCCCGGCAAAAAATCAGCGGTACGGCGTTGCGCAGCACGCCTATCGTGCTGCTGCCGCGCAGTCAGGTCGGCCTGTGGAGTGCGCTAGCCGAACAGACGCCGGTGAGCGAACTTTCGCCGAAAACCCAGAAGGTCTTTGAAGCCTTGAGTCAACACGGTGCGCTGTTTTTTGACGAGCTGAGTCATGAAGCGCATCTGCTGCGCACCGAGCTGGAAATCGCCTTGCAGGAACTGGTCGGCGCCGGCCTGGTGAACGCCGACAGCTTCGCCGGCCTACGCGCGCTGATCACCCCGGCGAGCAAGCGCCAGCAGCGCAACAGTCGGCGTGGGCGCGGGGCGTTTATCGGTGGGATGGATGATGCCGGGCGCTGGGCCTTGCTGCGGCGCGGGGCGGCTGTGGATAACAGCGAGACGCTGGAACATGTCGCGATGACGTTGTTGCGCCGCTATGGCGTGGTGTTCTGGCGCTTGCTGGAGCGCGAGGCGGACTGGTTGCCGAGTTGGCGCGAATTGCTGCGCACGTTTCATCGACTGGAAGCGCGCGGCGAGATTCGCGGTGGACGGTTTGTCAGTGGTCTGGCGGGGGAGCAGTTTGCCTTGCCTGAGGCGATTCCGCTGTTGCGCGAAGTACGGCGGCGGCCGCATGACGGTAGTCTGGTCGCGGTGTGCGGGGTGGACCCGCTGAATCTGGCCGGGACGTTGTTGCCGGGGGTGAAAGTGCCAGCACTGGTGAGTAATCGGTTGGTCTATCGCGATGGTTTGCCGGCGGCGGCGGAGATTGCCGGCAAGCAGCAGTTCTGGCTGGAGCTGGATCAGATCGGCATGGAGCAGGTGCGCGGCAAGCTGATCCGGCATTGAGGTTGGCGGGTCTGGCGCCATCGCGAGCAGGCTCACTCCTACATTTGGAATGCGTTCCCCTGTAGGAGTGAGCCTGCTCGCGATAGCGCCGGCATTCCCACCCAAAATCCACTCGTTAAGTCCGCGATTCCTGCGGCACCTCGCTCGCCACGACCTCACCCTCCTGCTGCCGATTCGGCAACAAAACCTGCTGTGGATAAGTCTGCGCGAAATGCACCAGCGGGCTGTTATCCACAAGCTTCTTCAAACGCTGGTTGAACGCCCGGCTCACCGCATACTGCCCACCGGATACCGTGCGGAACTGCGCCGTCAGCACCACGCCGTTCAAATCCATCTTGTCGACACCAAACACATCCAGCGGCCCTTGCAGGTTGTACTTTAGGAACGGGTCTTCGCGGATCGAGTCACCGGTCTCGCGAATCAGCTCGATGGCTTTATCCACATCAGTGTCGTAAGTGAACTGCACCGAGAAAAACGCAAAGGCAAACTGCCGCGATTGATTGGTCACCGCTTTGATCTGGCCGAACGGCACCGAGTGCACAAAGCCCTTGCCGTCGCGCAGACGCAGAGTGCGGATGGTCAGCCCTTCGACGGTGCCGGCATGCCCGGAATCAAGCACCACCCAATCGCCAATCGACAGTGTGTCTTCGATGATGATGAACAATCCGGTAATCACGTCCTGCACCAGTTGCTGCGAACCGAACCCGATGGCCAGCCCGACCACCCCGGCACCGGCCAGCAGTGGCGCAACGTTGATCCCCAGATTGGCCATAGTGGTGATTGCGCAGATCACCACGAGGATGATTTTGATCGCGTTGCGCAGCAGCGGCAGGATGGTTTTCACCCGTGTGCTCGGCTGGCGCGCCGCGCGTTTGCTGAGCGGCGGCTTCAACGCTTCCTGAATCGCTGTGTCGAGCACCACCCACAGCAACCACGTCACCAGGAAGATCAGGCCAATGCTGCTCAGCGCGTTACTGATGGCTCGTCCAACCGTGCTGCTCTGGGCAAAATCGAGCAGCGACACACCCCAGATTCGCCCGAGGATATCGATGAATGCGATAGCGATGACGATCCGCAGCAAGGCGTGCAACAGGCTGAGAAAACGTTCTTTGTAAGCGCTGCTGCGCTGGATTGCCTCAGCCTTTCGTGACTTGAACAGATGCTGCAGGATCGTACTGAGGAACACCGTGCCGATCAGCAACACCGTGGTGAACAACGCGCAACGCAGGGCCTTCTGATTGTCCTCGCCGATGCCAATCAGATTCACTGCCGAGACCAGCACCATCAGCACGATTGGCCAATACCACAGCCCCGAGAAAATCCGCAGCGACTCCTGCAACGAGGGTTGTTTCAGCCGCTGACTCAGTGAACGATTGCGGATCAGATGCGCCACCGGACGACGCAGGCGAATCACCAGCAAACCAAAAATTATCGAGGCGATCAGCCCGGTGAACACCGCGATACTGCTGGTGATGTTACCGCCCAGTTGTCGGGCGATCTGCGGGCTGGTCAGCGCATCGCTGAGGGCCGCGAGGAAGCCGATCAGGAACAGCGGACGCGGGCAATAATCACGAATGATCCGCGCCGCCGGACGTTTATGGCCGACGTTGAACATCACCACCACGCACAACAACATCGAGGTGGAAAAGATGCCGCTGCTGGTGGCGTAGGCCAGACACAGCGCCAGCGCGCGGCCGACCGAAGCTTGCAGAAAATGGCTGACGTACAGCGTCAGCGGCAGGCAGATCAGCGCCGGCACGGTGTACGGCAGCAAGTAACCAATCAGATCCTGACTGCGCTGGCGGGTGCGCAACCAGCGGCCCTCACGCAGACGCTTGGCCATCAAACTGCCGAGCACGGTCAACAACGCGAAACTGCCTAGCCAGACGCCCGACAGCGTGAGGAAGTCCCCGGCGACGCTCCAGCCCGAGCGGTTCGAGGATTGGTTGACCAGTTTATCGACTTCATCAGCGGCGCGATCGGCGCGCAGGCGCCAGGCGTCGACCAGGTGTTCGTTGAGATCGAGCTTGTCCTGGACGTCGTCGATGCTCGAACTGATTGCACCGAGCAGACCGCCCTGCACAATCGGTTCAGGTTTTTCCGCCTCTTCGGCGGCGGCCGGGATGCCCGGCAACGCGGCGGCGTCGATTTCACTGGCGCCGAGAAACAGCAGTGCTCCCAGCAGCATGGCGATCCTGAACTTGATCAAAACTCCGATCTCCCTTGGCTGAACCTGTAAGGAACTGATCGGTAATTGCACAGCAAGTTCAAGAGCACCCTCACCCCAGCCCTCTCCCAGAGGGAGAGGGAGCCGACCGAGTTGCCTGCGAAAAGTACATCGACCTGAAAGTCCTGAGTCGAACTCAAATCCTGAAAACCCTGAAGATCAGCTCCCCTCGCCCTCTCCCAGCGTGAGAGGGAGCTGACCGAGTTGCCTGCGAGAAGTACACCGACTTGCAAGTCCGGAGTCGAACTCAAACCCTGAAAACCCTGAAGATCTGCTCCCTTCCCCTCGCCCCCTCTGGGGGAGAGGGTTGGGGTGAGGGGGAGCGCTTTTGATCTTCGCCTCAAGACGTGACCGTCCGTAACACCATCGAAACTTTCCCCAGCCGCCCGCAGTCATCAAAAGATACCGGCAACACGAGGACTTTCGACGGAGGGCGGCATGGCAACGATCCACATCGGTATTTCCGGCTGGCGCTACGCACCGTGGCGCGGGGACTTCTACCCCAAGGGACTGGCGCAGAAACGCGAATTGCAGTTCGCTTCGCGGGCGGTCAACAGCATCGAAATCAATGGATCGTTCTACGCCCTGCAACGGCCCGAACGCTATTCGCAGTGGTACGCCGAAACACCGGACGACTTCGTTTTCAGCGTTAAGGCGCCGCGCTTCATCACCCACATCCGCCGCTTGCGCGACATCGAAAAGCCTCTGGCCAATTTCTTCGCCTCGGGGGTGCTGGAGCTCAAGGAAAAGCTCGGGCCGATCCTTTGGCAGTTCCCGCCGAACTTCACATTCGAGCCTGAGCGCTTTGAACATTTCCTCGCGCTACTGCCCCACGATACCGAAGCCGCCGCCACCCTCGCCCGGCAACACGACGCTCATCTGCACGGTCACGCGAGCATGAAAGCCTGGCGTAGAAAACCGCTGCGCCACGCTGTGGAAATCCGCAACGACAGCTTCCTTGATCCCGATTTTGTGCGCCTATTGAAGCGCTACAACACCGCACTGGTGATCGCCGACACTGCCGATAAATGGCCATACCGCGAAGATCTCACCAGCGACTTTGTCTACTTGCGCCTGCACGGTGCCGAAGAGCTGTACGCCAGTGGCTACACAGCACCGGCACTCAAACGCTGGGCCGAGCGCATTGACGCTTGGCATCACGGCGAGCAACCAAAGGATGCTCATCTGATCGCACCACGCTTGAAGCCACGCGCACGCAAGTCTCGCGAAGTGTTCTGCTATTTCGACAACGACATCAAAGTCCGCGCGCCGTACGACGCCCGTGATCTGCTGCACCGTTTCGAACTGGATAAAGACCTCGTCACCACCCCCGGCGAACCCGCTGGCGAAGGAGTGTTGGCATGAGTATTCCAGAACCGGTCGGTTTTACAGACGAAGGTTCGGTAGTCGCGCCATCGGTACGCACGTTCACCGTGCTGACGGTCAATACCCACAAGGGTTTCACCGCCCTCAACCGGCGTTTCATCCTGCCGGAGTTGCGCGAAGCGGTGCGCAGCGTCGCCGCCGACGTGGTGTTTCTGCAGGAAGTCCATGGCACCCACGAACAGCACCCCAAGCGCTACAACAATTGGCCGACGATGCCGCAATACGAATTCCTCGCCGACAGCCTCTGGCCGCAGTTCGCCTATGGGCGCAACGCGGTGTACCCGGAGGGCGATCACGGCAACGCGCTGCTGTCGAAATTCCAAATCATTCGCCACGACAACCTCGACGTATCGATCAGCGGCCATGAGAACCGTGGCCTGCTCCATTGCGTCCTGCGCCTGCCCGGTGACGGCACCGAAGTGCATGCGATCTGCGTGCATCTGGGCCTGCGCGAAAGTCATCGCAACGCCCAACTGGATTTACTCATGCAACGCCTGGCGGAGTTGCCCGACGACGCACCGGTGATCGTCGCGGGCGATTTCAACGACTGGCGCCAGCGCGCCGATGCGCAGCTCAAACCCTGCGGCCTGCGCGAAGTATTCGCCGAGCACCAGGGCAAACCGGCGCGCAGCTTTCCCGCGCGCCTGCCAGCACTTCGGCTTGATCGTATTTACGTGCGCAACCTCAAGGCCAGCCAGCCGAAAGTCCTGGCGAACCGGCCCTGGTCGCACCTTTCCGACCACGTTCCTTTATCGGTAGAGATCGAACTATGAGCAGCGCGCCGCTGGAGAAATCCGCCGTGGAACCGGTCGCCATCACCCCGCCGACCCGCGAGCCCGGCCAGGTCGATGTCGAGTACCACTGGCAGGGCAACAACCGTGTCGAGTTGCTGGAAAACGGCGAAGAATATTTCCCGCGGGTGTTCGCCGCGATGCGCGCGGCAAAGAGTGAAATCCTCCTCGAGACCTTTATCGTTTTCGAAGACAAGGTCGGCGCCGAACTGCAGGAGATTCTGATCGACGCAGCACAGCGTGGCGTTCGCACCACGGTCAGCTTTGACGGTTTCGGCTGTGGCGAATTGACCACCGGTTATCTGACGGCGTTGAGCGAGGCCGGGGTGCACCTGCAGATTTTCGATCCAGCACCGAAGCACCTGGGTATTCGCACCAACTGGTTCCGCCGTTTGCATCGCAAGATCGTCGTGGTCGACGGACTGGTTGCGTTCGTTGGCGGAATCAATTTTTCCGGTGATCACCTGGCCGACTTCGGCCCCGAAGCCAAGCAGGATTATGCGGTGGAAGTTCAGGGCCCGGCGGTTACCGACATCCATCATTTCGCCTTGCTGCAAAGCGGTCGTCCCGGACGTGCACGGTTCTGGTGGCAACGCCGGCGCCAGCGGCGTGCGGAAATGGCCTTCAACGATCTCGATGGCCAAGTGCGTCTGGTGTTCCGTGACAACGATCAACACAACACCGATATCGAGGATGTGTACTTACAGGTACTGCGCCGCGCCAAACGCCGCGTGGTGATTGCCAACGCCTACTTCTTTCCCGGCTATCGTTTGCTGCGCGAGATCCGTAACGCGGCGCGGCGCGGCGTCGAGGTGCGCCTGATTCTGCAGGGGCAACCGGACATGCTGGTGGCCAAACTGGCGGCGCGCATGACCTACGACTACTTGCTCAAGGCCGGCGTGCAGATCCACGAATATTGCCAGCGCCCGCTGCACGGCAAAGTGGCGCTGGTCGACGAGGAATGGAGCACCGTCGGCTCAAGCAATCTCGACCCGCTGAGCCTCTCCCTGAACCTGGAAGCCAACGTGCTGATCCGCGACCGCGCGTTCAATCAGCATCTGTTCGAGCGCCTCGAAGACCTCAGCCGGAACCACTGCAAAGCCATGGACCCGAGCAAGTCCCCGCGTGGTCGAATCTGGCACATGACCGTGGGTTTTCTGGTGTTCCACTTTTTGCGGCATTTTCCGGCGATGGCCGGTTGGCTGCCGGCGCACAAACCACGGCTCAAGCCATTTCGAGGAAACACGCCATGAGCCATTCCGAAGCGCATTCGAGCAGCCATTCGGCACCAGCGACTCACTCGAAATGGAGTCGCTGGAAACGCCCGTTGAGCCTGCTGTTTTTCCTCGCACTGATCGTCTTGCTGACGCTGTTCGCCACGCGCATCGAGTGGGCCGAAGTGCTGCAAACCCTTGCCGACTTCAAGCTGCGCACACTGATCATCGCCGCCAGCCTGACACTGCTGAGTTTTCTCGTGTACGCCAGTTTTGATCTGATCGGCCGTACTTACATTCGTCAGGACCTGACCTGGAAACAGATCCTGCCGGTGGGGATCATCAGCTATGCGTTCAACCTGAACCTGAGCGCCTGGGTTGGCGGCATCGCCATGCGTTATCGGCTGTATTCGCGTCTTGGGGTGAGCAAAAGCAACATCGCGAAGATCCTCGGTTTGAGCCTGGCGACCAATTGGTTCGGCTACATGACCATTGCCGGCGTGGTGTTCAGCAGTGGGCTGGTGACAATGCCGCCGGGCTGGAAAATCAGCAGCAGTGCGCTGCAAGGCATCGGCGTGCTGTTGCTACTGATCAGTGCCGGTTATCTCGCCGCGTGCCAGTTTTCCAAGCGCCGTGAGTGGTCGATTCGCGGCGTGGAAATCAATCTGCCGTCGTTGCGCATGGCGGTCCTGCAACTGCTGCTGGGCGCGTTGAACTGGTCGCTGATGGCAGCGGTGATTTTCACTTTGCTGCCGAGCAAGCTCGATTATCCGTTGGTGCTGGGCGTGCTGTTGATCAGTGCGATTGCCGGGGTCATCACGCATATTCCGGCGGGGCTTGGGGTGTTGGAGGCAGTGTTTGTGGCGCTGCTGCAACACGAGGCTTCACGCGGCAGTCTGGTGGCGGGATTGCTGGCGTATCGGGCGATTTATTTTCTGTTGCCGTTGTTAATTACGGTGGTGATGTATCTGGTGGTTGAGGCCAAGGCCAAGGCGCTTCGGATCGAGAAAAACCCCTCTTGAGTTAGTTTTTGAATTCGAAATCGCTATCGCGAGCAGGCTCACTCCTACAAGTGAACGCATTCCAAAATGTAGGAGTGAGCCTGCTCGCGATAGCGTTAGAAAGAACACTAAAAAATCATGCTGATTGAATAATGCTCAACCGCTCGCCCACAACCATCTCGGTAATCCAGTCCACCAGAATCGAGGTGTAGGCCTGCTGCGACACCGGTTCGCTCAACGCATGATCGGCGCCATCGATAATCCGGTGCGTCAGTGAATGGGTCTGCTGACACGCCGCGCGGTAACTCATGATCGCCGCATGGGGCACGTAATCATCGGTTTCCGACTCCACCAGCAAAACATCCCCGGTGAATTGTGAACAGGCATGCAGCGCCCGATTGGTGTCAGCCCGCACCAGCGTGCTGCGGTAATCACGCAGATCAGCCTTGTCCAGATCGCGCTTGGGTGTGTGCCATTGCTCATCGCGATACAGCGCCGGTACGCGCAGTGCCAGCCAGCGTACAGGACGCAATGAGGTAAGGATGGCCGCCAGATACCCACCATAACTGGTGCCGACCACGGCGATGGCCGAAGTGTCGAGCGCCGGATGCGCGAGCAAGCGGTCATACGCCGCGAGCAGATCACGCAGATTGTCTTCGCGGGTAACGCGGGTCAGCGGAATCCCGGTACCGCCGGTATGTCCGCGCAAGTCGAAAGTCAGGCACACACACCCGAGACCCGCGATGCCTTTGGCCCGCTCCAGATCACGCTCCTGACTACCGCCCCAACCGTGGACAAACAACACGCCAGGCACTTTCGATTTGGGACTGAGAAAGGTCCCGCTCATCTGTTCATCATCAATGTCGATTTGAATGCTTTCGCTTCTAGCCGTCATAGGATTTGACCGTAACGTATTTGAGGAGAAATTCGCTGTTCTCAGCCGGGCCGCGATAGACCTCGATGGCATCCGCCGGCAACGGCTGATCGATGTAGGTTTCTACCGAAGACACACGGATCGCGCGCATCCCCGGATCGTTGACGAAGCTTTGCAACGCGGCGACTTCAGCACTGCTGGCACCGCCCATGCGCCACGATTGTTCGAGCACACCGCTGCGGTTTTTGCCCTTGCTGTCCAGACCTTGGGCGATGTCGTAGTTGCGCCGCGAAGCATAGAAGCGCGGATAGGCTTCATTGGCGGCAGCGTCGAAAACCTGCGCCTGCTCAATGGCCAGACGCACATCGTCGGGCAGGTCGAGCTTCAGCAGTTCGTCATACCCACCCTGCACGACCAACAGGTTCGAGCCGCCGTACACGTCTTCACCGTGGGCATCGTTGGTCAAGTATTGATCACCGCAGTAGCTCAACACTTTGTCGCCGATGAATGACTGGCCGACGCTGTGGGTGACGACATCGCTCAGGTCCTGCTCAAGCACCACGCCTTCGCTGAACTGCTTTTCAATGTCAGGCCGGGCAAGAATTTCGTCGAAGGCGTCGAGGTTTTTGATCACTTCCTGCCCCCGACCGGCGCAGGCGTGAACCGGCTTCAAACGAATCGGGCCGTTGTACAGCAAATGCTCGGCAGCGGGCCGCGCATCCTCCAGCGAGAACACGCTGAGCCCGTCGAGCACCACATTGCGCGTTCGCTCGGAAAATAATGGCGACCAGCCTTGCGGCGCCTGAGCCAGATGACTGCGCAGGCCGTGGCTAATGGCTTTGGTGCAGATGAAATCGTGCTCGACAAAGCCACCCCACAAATCGTCCGGACCTTTGATGCCGAGTTGCTGAGCGCTGGCATTACCGACGATGGTTTGCGTCGGTAGCAGATACAGGTCACGACCGCGATGTTTGTCCGGATCGTAACTGCCGCCAAATTTGCATCCGAGAATCTGCGCCAGCCAACGCGCCAGAGCTTTATTGGTTTGCACTTCGTGCTGCGGCGCGTCAGGGCGCACCGAATGGGCAACCACGATTTTCCTGCTGGGTGTCGGGGTCATGCGTCCCCCTTCCATCGGTTCGATGACTGTGGCGGTGAGAGGTGCAGAGATCAGGCCAACGGCTGCTCCACAAAAATCCTAGCCTAATCAGAAACTTGCCGGAATCGTACTGGCACCGCGCCTGTTTCAATCTGCACGACCGCGCGCAAAACCCCGGCAAATTGCACGATCCCGAACCTTACACGGTCGCCTGTAGGAGTGAGCCTGCTCGCGATAGCAGTGGGTCAGTCGACCTGTTCTTAATTGACGAATCGCAATCGCGAGCAGGCTCGCTCCCACATTAGATATTCGTCGGCTTCGGGTTTGGGGACACACCAAACCGCGCCCGATAATCACTCGGCGCCAGCCCGGTAATCTTCTTGAAGATCGCACGAAACGCACCCGGATCCTGATAACCCACCGTCCACGCAATGTGATCAATCGTGCCATTACTGAATTCGAGCATTTCCCGTGCCTTGCCCACCCGCAGATGCTGGCAGTACTCGGTCGGTTTCAAACCGGTTGCCGCGCGGAACCGGCGCAGAAAGGTACGTTCTTCCAACCCCGCCCGCTCCGCCATCGCCGCCAAGGAAACATCCGTCGCGCCGGTGCTTTGCAGCCAATGCTGAACCTTGAGAATCGCCGCATCGCCATGCCCGAGTATCGGCGCGAAATTACTGCCGCACTCACTGGCGCTGTCACTGTGCTCTATCACCAGAAATCGCGCGGTGCCGGTGGCAATGCTCGGCCCAAGCAACCTGTCGACCAGGCGTAATCCGAGTTCCGACCAAGCCATCAATCCGGCCGTGGTGATCAAGTCGCCGTCGTCGACAATCGGGGTATCAGCCTTGAGCTTGATCTTTGGGTAACGCTCGGCGAAGGCCTTGGCCGAGGTCCAATGGGTGGTGGCGCTGCGGCCGTCGAGCAGACCGCTTTCAGCCAACATCAGCGAGCCTACGCAAACCCCGCCCAGCGTCGCACCGTGGGCATGTTGATCCCGTAACCATTGCATCAGGCTGGCCGGCGCTTGCGCCGCCGAGAACCCGGCGATCGATGGCGGAATCAGCACCGCCAGCAAAGCCCTGTCGTCACCCGCATGACTGGCGTAAGTGCGCGTTGGCGGCTGCTCACCTTCGACCTGCCAGTGACTGACCCGCAGCACAGGCAACTGCGCGGCCTGATGTTCGGCGGCAATCCGGTTGGCCACCGCAAACAGATCGGTCAGACCATGCACCGCCGCCATTTGCGCGCCTGGATAGATCAGCACACCCAATTCAGCGATGGCGGCACTTTCTGCGCCCATTGTCAGTTTTCCCCTGTCTATTGTCGGTGTGGCCAATCCTCGAATCGCTGGCCAGCGCCAATACTGCAGCCACTTCCAGCCAATCCATCGAGGACACACCCATGGCCAAGCAAGCGCTCATCGTAGTCGATATCCAGAACGACTACTTCCCCCAAGGCAAGTGGCCGCTGGCCGGTGCTGATGCCGCCGCCGACAACGCCGCTCGGCTGATCGCCGCCTTCCGCGAGGCCGGTAATCCGGTCATCCACATCCGCCACGAGTTCACCTCAGCGGACGCGCCGTTTTTCACCCCGGGATCGGACGGCGCCAAGCTACACCCGAAGGTGCTCAACCGCGCCGATGAACCGGTGGTACTCAAGCACTTCGTCAACTCGTTCCGCGAAACCGAACTGCAAGCGATCCTCGACGAACAAGGTATCAAGGAACTGGTGGTGGTCGGCAGCATGAGCCACATGTGTATTGACGGCATTACCCGTGCGGCGGCAGATCTGGGTTATGGCGTGACCGTGATTCACGATGCCTGCGCCAGCCGCGATCTTGAGTTCAATGGTCTGACAGTGCCGGCGGCCCACGTCCACGCCGCTTTCATGTCGGCACTGGGTTTCGCCTACGCCAGTGTGGTGTCCACTGACCAATTCCTCACCGCCCAGTCCTAAGCAATATTCTGCAAAAACACCAGGCCCGCCTTGCAGCGGGCCTTTTCACACCCGTCATAAAAATCTCACGCGTGAGCCATTGATGGCACTTTGAATTGGTTGTAGTGTGGCTCACGCGTGAGATTTTCATAACCGAGCCATTGCCATGAAAAGCCGTACCCCTTTAGCGAAGTCAGAGAGCCCCAAGGGGGAGCGCGCGAAACCGTCGGCGAAAAAACCGTCGAGCTTCTACATGAAGCAGATGCGCGCGGGCCTGGCCGCTGCCGGTTATGTGAAACACGAAACTTGGGTGCTTCCCGAAAACCGAAGCTTGCTCAAGCAAATGGAGCAACAGCTACGCCAACCGATTCTGGCTGGCTCTTTCATGTCGGAGAATTACATGAGCGCAGGCAACAACTGGACCATCGATAGCCTCTTCAACGCCCTCAAGGCCCTGGACGAGGTGGCTTCGCAAGAGATCACGCTGTCGCTGATCCAGAGCTCCGAACCCAGCATCAAGCTGGAAATGAACGAATTCGGCGGTCTGCCGATTCACATCGCCCTGGCCGGCCAGCAGATCATCGTCGACACCGTGCTGGTGGACATCGATTCGATCTCGAACGTAGCGGCCTTCAACGACGCCGTATTGCGCAGCCGGGAAATGTTCCCGCTGTCGTCGATCGGGATCGAGTCGATGCCGAACGGGCAGACCGTTTACAACATGTTTGGCGCCCTCAGCGCCGACTCGAGCCTGACCAACGTCGTCACTGAGGTGAAAACCCTGGTCGACAACGTGCAGCGCGCGAGCGAAGCCTTCGAACACTTCTTCAAGTAATCAACAGGGAATATCCAATGACTCAGTCCATCTGGAGCAAGTTGTTCACCGCACTGCGCGGCGGCGCCAATGAAGTCGGCGAAGCGATCGCGGACCAACAGGCTCTGCGCATCCTCGACCAGGAAATCCGCGATGCCGACAGCGCGCTGTCGAACGCCCGTCGCGAACTGGTCACCATCATGGCCAAACACAAACTGGCCGCCGACCGCGTAAGCGAGTACGACGCCAAGATCAAGGATCTGGAAGCCAAAGCCGTCTCGGCGCTGAACGCCGGCCGTGAAGACCTGGCACTGGAAGTGGCTGAAGCGATTTCGACCCTGACCAACGAGCTGGATGTTGAGAAAAAGCAGAGCGACGAATTCGGCACCTACGCCGAAAACATGCGCAAAGACATCAGCAAAGCCGAGTCGCGGATCAAGAGCCTGCGCCAGCAAGTGGACATGGCCAAGGCCCGTGAAAGCGTGCAGAAAGCTCAGGTCAGCGCCTCCATCGCCAGCGGCGGTGCCAATGGCAAACTGGAAACCGCCGTCGGTACGTTGAACCGTCTGCAGGCCAAGCAGCAGCAACGCGCGGCTGAACTCAGCGCTGCGGACGAACTGGCCGACGCTTCAACCGGCAACGATCTGGAACGCAAACTGCGCGACGCCGGCATCACGCCGAACGAAGGCAGCGCCAATGCGATTCTTGAGCGTCTGAAGCAAAAGTCCTCGCAGTAACGCAGGGCAAAAAACCTGTGGGAGCGAGCCTGCTCGCGAAAGCGTCGTATCAGTCGACATCAATATTGACTGGTATGCCCTCTTCGCGAGCAAGCTCGCTCCCACATGGTTTGCGGCGTAAAAATCCTTCTGCTCGTTCACCGGTTCGCCCGGTACACTAGCCACGTTTTTTCGCCGACGAACACCTCCACCCGCTTCAAGGAACGTACCCATGGGATGGTTTAAAGACTTGCTGGGCACCAGCAACTGGCAGACCGCTGCGCCAACACCGACCGTTGCCAGTGGCCCACTCGGCATGGCGCAAGGCAAGGCCGTCAGGTTCGATACAACCCTGGCGCTGTTGCTCGATGGCTCGACCACGGTGCGCGTGCCCTTCGATCAGGCGATCTGGAGCCATGGCTGGGTCGACCTCGGCCAGTCCAACAAACTGCACCGCTATTACATGAACGACGAGGATTTCTGGCTACAGATCCACGTCACCGGTGACGATCAGATCGAATCGGTCACCCTGTTCAATTACCTCAGTTACGTGACGGTCAACAGTGACGCCGAACTGCAGCGTCTGGCCGGCCCCAACAGCCAGATCGGCCTGCCCGCCTACAGCCACGACGGCGTCGAATACACCCGCGAGTGGGGCACCGAACAAGGCCAGACCGAACTCGTACCGATGACCGAACAAGTGGTCAATCCGGATGAGAGCTACACCATCGAACACCACTCCATGCTTTATGCGCGCGAGACCGGCCTGACCGATCGCCGCGAATTGCTGCTGTTCTCCGTCGAACAGGACGAAGAAGGCACCGTCAGCCTGAGCACCTCGCTCGGCATCTCGCTGTATACGACAGATCTGAGCACCATTTAAAAAAGGAAGTTTTTCATGCTGGAAGTGCTGGCCGTTTCCCTGAACAAAACCGCACTGGTCGGTTTCGTCGTCTACCTCATCGGCGCCGTGCTGCTGTTCATGCTGTTTCAATTTGTCTACACGCGCATCACGCCGCACAAGGAGTTCGAGCTGATTCGCTCCGGCAACGTTGCCGCCGCGATCGCCCTGTCCGGCGCGATCATCGGCTTCGCGATTCCGGCCAGTAACGTGATTGCGTTTTCGGTCAATGTCCTCGACTTCGTGCTCTGGGCAGTGATTGCCGCGGTGGTGCAACTGCTGGCATTCCTCGCCACGGGCCTGGTGCTCAAAGGCACATCCCAGCGCATCGCCAACGGCGAAGTGGCTTCCGGTATCTATGTCGCTGCGGTCGCGATCAGCGTCGGCATGCTCAACGCCGCGTGCATGACACCGTCCAACTGATCGGCAGGAAGCCTTAGATGAAACGCAGCAAATACGTTCAGTTGTCCCTCGCCGCCTCGGTGGCGATGGCCATTTCCGGCCAGGCGACAGCCGCAGATCAACCACGCAATTTCCAGAATGTGGAACAGTGTGTCGACGCCGAAGTGGCCGCCGATGTCTGCTCCAACGCCTACGTCGCCGCCCTGACCGAACACCGGCGCATCGCCCCGGCGTACGACAACAAGACCAAGTGCGACGCGGACTTTGCCGCTGACTGGTGCCAGAAGAATTCTGACGGCCGCTTCGTGCCGAGACTCGGCGGCTTCAAAGTGCCGCAGGAAGGTGAGCCGGCGCAGAACCTCGACGCCATCGCCGATGCCCAAATGCCCGCCGGTAATGCAACGGCGCAGAACGTGCAAAGCACTTCGCACGTCTCCAGCGGTGGCGGTGGCGGCAACGGCTGGCTGACCGGTTGGCTGATCGGCAACGCGATGAGCAACAACGCCGAGCGCACGGTTTACCGCGATCGCGAAACGCGCCAGCCGTACAACACCTCGACGCAGTACCGCAGAGCCGAAACCACGACGCGCAGCCAGACGGATTACGAAAGCAGCAAAAGCAAACCGGTCAACGTCGCCTCGTCGACGTCACGCGGCGGCTTCGGCAGCCAGTCCAGTGCCCGTAGCGGTTGGGGTGGCTGGAGCAGCAGTTCTGGTCGTTCGAGCAGCTGACGATGAAGAAGATCCTCTGCGCCGAGCGGCCTGACTGGAAACAGACTGCCGAAAGCCTCGGCTTCATGTTCCACACCATCGACGACGAGCCGTACTGGGACGAAAGCGCCTACTACCAGTTCACGCTCGCGCAGATCGAAAACGATCTTGAGGACCCGACCACCGAACTGCACGAGATGTGCATGGACCTGGTCGATCGCGTGGTACACAGCGAAGAATTGCTGGATCGCCTGAGCATCCCGGCGCCGTACTACGACATGATCCGCACTTCCTGGCTGGAAGGTCATCCGCATCTGTACGGACGCATGGACTTTTCCTACAGCGGCAACGGCCCGGCGAAACTGCTGGAGCTCAACTACGACACGCCGACCAGTCTTTATGAAGCGGCGGCGTTCCAGTGGGGCTGGCTGGAACAATGCATCGAGCGCGGCACGCTGCCGCGTCATGCCGACCAGTTCAACAGCATCGACACCCATCTGCATCAGGCCTTCGCCGAATTACAACTGAAGCGGCCGTTCTACTTTGCCTCGATGAAAGACTCGGTCGAGGACAAGGGCACAACGGATTATCTGCGGCTGATCGCCGAGAAAGTCGGCATCGAGTCGCGGCACATCGATATCGAAGACATTGGTTTGACGGCTGAAGGGCGCTTCGTCGACCTGGAAGATCGCTGGATCCCGCACCTGTTCAAGCTGCATGCCTGGGAGTTCATCTTCCACGAGCCGTTCGGTGCGGCGATTGCCGCGAGCGATACGCAGTTTTTCGAACCGGCGTGGAAGGCGATCCTGTCGAACAAGGGTGCACTGCCGTTGCTGTGGGAGATGCACAAGGGTCATCCAAATCTGCTGGCAGCGCATCTCGACCCGAATCCGGCCAGCACCGTGCCCAAGGGCTGGGTACGCAAGCCGTACTTTTCCCGCGAAGGCGCGAACATTGAGTTGCAAACGGCTGACGGTCTGATCGTCAAAGAGGACGGGCCCTACACCGATGCGCCATTTATCCTGCAGGAGTTTGCGCCGCTGCCGAAGTTTGGCGACAGCTACACGCTGATCGGTTCCTGGGTGATTGGCGATCAGGCTGCGGGGATTGGTGTGCGGGAAGACAACAGTTTGATCACCAAGGATTCGAGCCGGTTCTTGCCGCATCTGATTCTCGACTAAACCACAAATCCCCATGTGGGAGCTGGCCTGCCAGCGATGACGGATTGTGAGTCGACTCATTTGTTGACTGATCCACCGCGATCGCTGGCAAGCCAGCTCCCACAGGGATTTGGGATAACCGCAGACGAAACAAATCCCACAAAAAAGGCCCGTCGTTTAAGCGACGGGCCTTTTTATTTGCAGCGGTTACAGCAGCGAATCAGAACGGAATATCGTCATCAAAGCTGTCGAAATCCGGAGCCGGTTGCGGTGCGGCCTGCTGTGGAGCCGGGGCCGAACGCTGCTGTGGAGCCGACTGCTGCGGGCGCGGAGCCTGCTGGCGAGGAGCCGGAGCCGACTGCTGGTAGTTGTTGCCACCGCCTTGTTGGTCGCCCTGTTGTGGACGGCCGCCGAGCAGTTGCATGGTGCCTTGCATGTCGACCACGATTTCAGTGGTGTAACGCTTGATACCGTCTTTTTCCCACTCACGGGTCTGCAGCTTGCCTTCGATGTAAACCTGCGAACCCTTGCGCAGGTATTCGCCGGCGATTTCCGCAACCTTGCCGAACATCGAAACACGGTGCCACTCGGTCTTCTCGACCTTCTGACCGGTTTGCTTGTCGGTCCATTGTTCGCTGGTGGCCAGACTCAGGTTGGTCACGGCGTTACCGTTAGGCAGGTAGCGAACTTCGGGATCCTGGCCGCAAGTGCCGACCAATATGACTTTGTTAACCCCACGGGCCATAACGTTCTCCTAGGCTTCGCAAGCAGCCCCGGCCGGGTTGTTCACCAGGCGTTCGAGGGTGTCGCGATCCACTAATTCTTTGTCCAGTTTGATGTAAACAGCCGCTTCATCAGCAACTATCACTGCATCGGTTACCCCTACGAGGGCCTTGAGGCGCTCGACCAGACCCGCTTCGCGGATCGCCTCGGGCGACAACGGCAAGCGCAGGCTCGTCACGTAGGGAGGTTCACGCATGGTAACAGCAAAGGCCAACCAAAGTGCAGCCAGCCCCGCGCATCCAAGGAACACAACCGACAGACCGCCATGCTGAAACAGCCAGCCGCCGAGTATCCCGCCGAGTGCTGAACCGAGGAACTGGCTGGTGGAATACACGCCCATGGCCGTGCCCTTCCCGCCCGCCGGTGAAACCTTGCTGATCAGCGACGGCAATGAAGCCTCCAGCAGATTGAACGCGGTGAAGAACACCACCGTACCTATCACCAGAGCCCGCAGGCTGTCGCCGAACTGCCAGAAGAATAGCTCAGTCAGCATCAGCGTCAGGACGGCGCCGAGCAAAACTCGTTTCATTTTGCGTTTCTTCTCGCCGTAGATGATGAACGGGATCATGGCGAAGAACGAAATCAGCAGCGCGGTGAGGTAGACCCACCAGTGCTGCTCCTTGGGCAAACCGGCTTTTTCCACCAGCGCCAACGGCAACGCAACGAAGCTCGACATCAACATGGCATGTAACACAAAGATGCCCAGATCAAGGCGCAGCAGATCCGGATGCTTGAGCGTCGGCATCAAGGCCTGACGCGCCACCCCGGACTCCCGATGCTGCAATGGCCCGGTGGAGCGCGGCACCATGAACATGATGATGGCGATACCGACCAGTGCCATGGCACCGGTGGCGAGGAACAGTCCGGACAGACCGAAAGCGCGGGTCAGCAAAGGCCCGACGACCATGGCCACGGCAAATGACAAACCGATGGTCATGCCGATCATCGCCATTGCCTTGGTGCGGTGCTGTTCGCGGGTCAGGTCGGAGAGTAGCGCCATCACTGCCGCTGAAATCGCCCCGGCGCCCTGCAGGATCCGCCCGGCTATCACGCCCCAGATGGAGTCGGCCTGAGACGCCAGCACGCTGCCGAGGGCAAAAACGATCAGCCCGAGGTAAATCACCGGACGGCGGCCAATGCGGTCGGAAATGATCCCGAACGGAATCTGGAAAATCGCCTGGGTCAGACCGTAAGCGCCAATAGCCAGCCCGATCAGGGCCGGGGTCGCGCCTGCCAGGTCCATGCCGTAGGTCGCCAGTACCGGCAACACCATGAACATGCCAAGCATACGGAAGGCGAACACCAGGGCCAGACCGCTCGCTGCGCGAGTCTCGCTGCCACTCATGCGTTCGCTGTGGGGATCGTGCATGGAAAAACCTCGTGTGAACCGGCGGCGATTCTACCAGTCCCATCGAAAGACGGGGTATATCGCGACGCTATGACGCGTATAGATGAAACTCTCTTCATGTAAGGTAAAAACCCTTCGCTTGATAGTGTGCATCCATCCAGTATTTGCCCGTATACTCC
The DNA here is from genome assembly GCF_900187475.1 of Pseudomonas sp. Irchel s3h9. NCBI lineage: Bacteria > Pseudomonadati > Pseudomonadota > Gammaproteobacteria > Pseudomonadales > Pseudomonadaceae > Pseudomonas > Pseudomonas sp. Irchel s3h9. Next base: position 290,047 of record NZ_FYDH01000006.1, read on the forward strand.
TACGTTTTCGACGCCCGCCGAGCGAGGCCACTTTGGACAAGATCCTGATACGTGGGGCCCGTACCCACAACCTGAAGAACATCGACCTGACCCTGCCACGGGACAAGCTGATCGTCATCACCGGCCTGTCCGGATCCGGCAAGTCGTCCCTGGCCTTCGATACGCTTTACGCCGAAGGCCAGCGCCGCTATGTCGAATCGCTGTCGGCCTACGCCCGACAGTTTCTGTCGATGATGGAAAAACCCGACGTCGACACCATCGAAGGCCTGTCGCCGGCAATCTCCATCGAACAAAAGTCGACCTCGCACAACCCGCGCTCTACGGTCGGCACCATCACCGAAATCTACGACTACCTGCGTCTGCTTTATGCACGCGTCGGGACACCACGCTGCCCGGATCACGATATTCCACTGGAGGCGCAGACCGTCAGCCAGATGGTCGACCTGGTGTTGGCGCAACCGGAAGGCAGCAAACTGATGCTGCTGGCGCCGGTGATTCGCGAGCGTAAAGGTGAACACCTTTCGGTTTTCGAAGAGCTGCGCGCCCAAGGTTTCGTTCGCGCCCGGGTCAACGGCCGCATCTGCGAACTCGATGAACTGCCAAAACTGGATAAACAGAAAAAGCACTCGATCGATGTGATCGTCGACCGCTTCAAGGTTCGCGCCGATCTGCAGCAACGTCTGGCCGAATCTTTCGAGACCGCGTTGAAACTGGCGGATGGCATTGCCCTGGTCGCACCGATGGACGACGAGCCGGGCGAAGAGATGATTTTCTCCGCGCGCTTCGCCTGCCCGATCTGCGGCCACGCGATCAGCGAACTGGAACCGAAGCTGTTCTCCTTCAACAACCCGGCCGGCGCTTGCCCGACCTGTGATGGCCTGGGGGTGAAGCAGTTCTTCGATATCAAGCGGCTGGTCAATGGCGATCTGACCTTGGCCGAAGGTGCGATTCGCGGCTGGGACCGGCGTAACGTCTATTACTTCCAGATGCTCGGTTCACTCGCTTCACACTATGGTTTCAGCCTCGAAGTACCGTTCAACGAACTGCCGGCCGATCAGCAGAAATTCATCCTGCATGGCAGCGGCTCGCAGAACGTCGACTTCAAATACCTGAACGACCGTGGCGATATCGTCAAACGTTCGCACCCGTTCGAAGGCATCGTGCCGAACCTGGAGCGTCGCTACCGCGAGACCGAGTCGGCAAGCGTGCGCGAAGAGCTGGCCAAGTTTCTCAGCACCCAATCGTGCCCGGATTGCCGTGGTACCCGTCTGCGTCGCGAAGCGCGGCATGTGTGGGTTGGCGAGAAAACGCTGCCAGCGGTGACCAACCTGCCGATCGGCGAAGCTTGCGAGTACTTCGGCGAGCTGAAGATGACTGGCCGTCGCGGCGAAATCGCCGACAAGATCCTCAAGGAGATTCGCGAGCGTCTGCAGTTCCTCGTCAACGTCGGTCTCGACTACCTGTCGCTGGACCGCAGTGCCGACACGCTGTCCGGTGGCGAAGCACAACGTATTCGTCTGGCCAGCCAGATCGGCGCCGGTCTCGTCGGTGTTCTGTACATCCTTGACGAACCGTCCATTGGTTTGCACCAGCGTGATAACGACCGCTTGCTCGGCACGCTCAAGCACCTGCGTGATATTGGCAACACTGTGATCGTGGTCGAACACGACGAAGACGCGATTCGTCTGGCCGATTACGTTGTGGATATCGGCCCGGGGGCTGGTGTGCATGGTGGGCAGATCGTGGCTGAGGGCACGCCGGCGGAAGTCATGGCGCACCCGGATTCCCTGACCGGTAAATACCTCTCGGGCCGAGTGAAGATTGAAGTGCCGGCCAAACGCACGCCACGCAATAAAAAGCTCAATCTGTCTCTCAAAGGGGCGCGCGGCAACAACCTGCGCAATGTCGATCTGGACATCCCGATTGGTCTGCTGACGTGCGTGACCGGCGTGTCCGGCTCGGGCAAATCGACGCTGATCAACAATACGCTGTTCCCGCTGAGCGCCACGGCCCTCAACGGTGCAACCACCCTGGAAGCGGCAGCGCACGACAGTATCAAAGGCCTGGAGCATCTCGACAAAGTCGTCGATATCGACCAGAGCCCGATTGGCCGTACTCCGCGCTCCAACCCGGCGACGTATACCGGCCTGTTCACTCCGATACGCGAGCTGTTCGCCGGGGTACCCGAGTCACGCTCCCGTGGTTACGGCCCGGGGCGTTTCTCGTTCAACGTCAAGGGTGGCCGCTGCGAAGCGTGCCAGGGCGACGGCCTGATCAAAGTGGAAATGCACTTCCTGCCAGACATCTACGTGCCATGCGATGTGTGCAAGAGCAAGCGCTACAACCGCGAAACCCTTGAGATCAAATACAAGGGCAAGAGCATCCACGAAACCCTCGAGATGACCATCGAAGAGGCCCGGGAGTTCTTTGACGCGGTGCCGGCACTGGCGCGCAAGCTACAGACATTGATGGATGTCGGCCTGTCGTACATCAAGCTCGGGCAGTCGGCGACCACGTTGTCGGGTGGTGAGGCGCAGCGAGTGAAACTGTCTCGCGAGCTGTCCAAGCGTGACACCGGCAAAACACTGTACATCCTCGATGAGCCGACCACCGGTTTGCACTTCGCGGATATCCAGCAATTGCTCGACGTGCTGCATCGCCTGCGCGACCACGGCAACACGGTGGTAGTAATCGAACACAACCTCGACGTGATCAAGACGGCCGACTGGCTGGTCGATCTCGGGCCGGAGGGCGGCTCCAAAGGTGGGCAGATCATTGCCACCGGCACGCCTGAGGATGTGGCCGAAATGAAGCAATCTCACACCGGCCATTACCTCAAGCCATTGCTGATCCGTGATCGGGCTTAAACGCAGGGCATGAAAAAGCCCCTGTCACTTCATCAGTGACAGGGGCTTTTTTGTATCGTTTTGCAATCAGGAAGTGTGAGATTGCAGGTAATTCTCGAGACCGATCAGCTTGATCAGGCCCAACTGCTTTTCCAGCCAGTAGGTGTGATCTTCTTCGGTGTCGTTCAACTGCACGCGCAGGATCTCGCGGCTGACATAGTCTTTGTGCTGCTCGCACAGCTCAATGCCTTTGCACAGCGCAGCGCGGACTTTGTACTCAAGACGCAGATCGGCTTCGAGCATCTCCGGCACAGTGGTGCCGACATCCAGATCATCCGGACGCATACGCGGCGTGCCTTCGAGCATCAGAATCCGGCGCATCAACGCATCAGCGTGACCGGCTTCTTCTTCCATCTCATGGTTGATTCGCTCGTAGAGCTTGGTGAACCCCCAGTCCTCATACATCCGCGAATGAACGAAATATTGATCACGCGCGGCCAGTTCGCCGGTCAGCAACGTGTTGAGGTAATCGATTACGTCTGGGTGGCCTTGCATCGCCCTACATCTCCCTACTTGAAAGTCTGTAGTTTGAACCAAGCTGACCGGAAGGTCACCCGATTCGCGCAATAAAAGCGAAGATATTCTTAGAAAAGCAGCCTAAATAACGCAAAAACCGCCCGAATGAGGGCGGTTCTGCTTCTCGTTTAGACTTCGTTAAGCTGTACGTTGAGCAGCTTTGCGATTGCTTCTCCATACGCCGGATCGGCCTTGTAGAAGTGCTGCAACTGGCGGTCGACGATATCAGTGGAAACGCCCGCCATGGCACCGGCGATATTGCTGACCAGCAATGCTCTCTGATCGTCGCTCATCAGGCGGAACAGCGCACCTGCGTGGCTGTAGTAATCGGTATCTTCGCGGTGATCGTAGCGATCGGCAGAACCACTCAAGGCCAGCGCTGGTTCAGCGTAATGCGGAGCTTGTTTCGGCGCTTCGGTGTAGCTGTTCGGTTCGTAGTTAGGTGCTGCACCACCGTTGCTGCCGAACGCCATCGAGCCATCGCGCTGGTAAGTGTTCACCGGGCCGCGTGGCGCGTTTACCGGCAGTTGCTGGTGATTGGTACCCACGCGGTAGCGGTGAGCATCAGCGTACGCAAATACGCGCCCCTGCAGCATCCGATCTGGCGACAGACCAACTCCCGGCACCATGTTGCTTGGGCCGAAAGCAGCTTGCTCGACTTCAGCGAAGTAGTTCAGCGGGTTGCGGTTCAGTTCCAGTTCACCAACTTCGATCAGCGGGAATTCTTTTTGCGACCAGGTCTTGGTGACGTCGAACGGGTTTTCGTAATGCGCTGCGGCCTGGGCCTCAGTCATGATCTGGATGCATACGCGCCATTTTGGGAAGTCGCCGCGCTCAATGGCTTCGAACAGGTCGCGCTGGGCGTAATCCGGATCAGTTCCGGCCAGACGTGCTGCATCTGCGGGGGCGAGATTCTTGATGCCCTGTTTGGTTTTGTAGTGCCATTTCACCCAGTGACGCTCGCCTTGGGCGCTAATCAGACTGTAAGTGTGGCTGCCGAAGCCGTGCATGTGACGGTAGCCGTCAGGAATACCGCGATCAGAGAACAGAATGGTGACCTGGTGCAGCGCTTCAGGCGAATGCGACCAGAAGTCCCACATCATCTGCGCGCTTTTCAGGTTGCTTTGCGGCAGGCGTTTCTGGGTGTGGATAAAGTCTGGAAATTTCAGCGGATCACGAATGAAGAACACTGGCGTGTTGTTACCCACGATGTCCCAGTTACCTTCTTCGGTGTAGAACTTCAACGCGAAACCCCGTGGATCGCGCTCGGTGTCGGCAGAACCGCGCTCACCGCCTACCGTCGAGAAACGCAGGAACGTCGGGGTTTGCTTGCCAACAGATTCAAACAGCTTGGCGCTGGTGTATTCCGTGATATCGCGGGTAACGGTGAATGTGCCGTAAGCTCCCGAGCCTTTAGCATGAACGCGACGCTCAGGAATGTTTTCACGGTTGAAGTGGGCGAGCTTCTCGATCAGGTGAAAGTCGTCGAGCAGCAACGGGCCACGTGGGCCGGCGGAGCGAGAATTCTGGTTGTCAGCGACAGGTGCGCCACTGGCGGTCGTAAGCGTTTTGATCTGGCTCATACGGTCTTCTTCCTCTGTCAGTCTTCAAACTGCCGGCTAATCGGCTTGCTGGGAAGTATCGATCATCCATGTGACACCTACAAATTCATTAACTTGCAAGCATCGATAGATAATTACTAATTATGTTTCCCGGCACATAGTGACAACAGAGACATGTCAGAAGCTTGTATGAACAGCGCATTTTCTTGCGGACACAAAAAACCGGGCACTAGGCCCGGTTCTTTGTTTCAGACTGACGTCTTACTCGGCGGATACAGCTTCGCCAGCAGTAGCACGATCAACCAACTCGACGTACGCCATAGGCGCGTTGTCGCCAGCGCGGAAACCGCACTTGAGGATGCGCAGGTAGCCACCCTCACGGGTAGCGTAACGCTTGCCCAGGTCGTTGAAGAGCTTACCAACGATAGCTTTCGAACGAGTACGGTCGAAAGCCAGACGACGGTTAGCCAGGCTGTCTGTCTTGGCCAGAGTGATCAGCGGCTCAGCAACGCGACGCAGTTCTTTGGCTTTTGGCAGAGTAGTTTTGATCAGCTCGTGCTCGAACAGCGACACCGCCATGTTTTGGAACATGGCCTTGCGGTGCGAGCTGGTGCGGCTCAGGTGACGACCACTTTTACGATGACGCATGGTTCATTCCTTACCAAACACTACGTTCGGTGATTACGACGATCAGGCAGTCGCCTTGTCGTCCTTCTTAAGACTTGCAGGCGGCCAGTTGTCGAGGCGCATGCCGAGGGACAGACCGCGGGAGGCCAGAACGTCCTTGATTTCAGTCAAGGATTTCTTGCCCAGGTTCGGAGTCTTCAACAGCTCTACTTCGGTACGCTGAATCAGGTCACCGATGTAGTAGATGTTTTCCGCCTTAAGGCAGTTAGCCGAACGTACAGTCAGTTCCAGATCGTCAACCGGGCGAAGCAGGATCGGATCGATCTCGTCTTCCTGCTCGACAACCACTGGCTCACTGTCACCTTTGAGGTCGACGAACGCAGCCAACTGCTGTTGCAGGATGGTTGCAGCGCGGCGAATAGCCTCTTCAGGATCCAGAGTACCGTTGGTTTCCAGATCAATAACCAGCTTGTCCAGGTTGGTACGCTGCTCGACACGGGCGTTTTCCACCACGTATGCGATACGGCGAACCGGGCTGAACGAAGAGTCAAGCTGCAAGCGACCGATGCTGCGGCTTTCATCTTCATCGCTCTGACGCGAGTCGGCTGGTTCATAACCACGACCACGAGCTACGGTGAGCTTCATGTTCAGGGCGCCGTTAGACGCCAGGTTAGCGATTACGTGATCGGGATTAACGATCTCGACATCATGATCCAGCTGAATATCGGCAGCGGTAACCACCCCCGAACCCTTCTTCGACAAGGTCAGCGTAACTTCGTCACGACCGTGCAGCTTGATGGCCAGACCTTTAAGGTTCAACAGGATTTCAATTACGTCTTCCTGTACACCTTCGATGGCGCTGTACTCGTGGAGCACACCGTCAATCTCGGCCTCGACTACTGCGCAGCCGGGCATTGAGGACAACAGGATGCGTCGCAGCGCGTTGCCCAGGGTGTGGCCAAAACCACGCTCGAGAGGCTCGAGAGTGATCTTGGCGCGGGTTGGACTGACAACCTGCACATCAATGTGGCGGGGTGTCAGGAACTCATTTACCGAAATCTGCATGGATGCACCTATTTTCTAGCCCTTACTTGGAGTAGAGCTCGACAATCAGGCTTTCGTTGATGTCGGCGGACAGATCACTGCGAGCAGGAACGTTCTTGAAAACGCCCGACTTCTTCTCAGTGTCTACTTCTACCCATTCTACGCGGCCACGTTGGGCACACAGATCGAGAGCTTGGACAATGCGAAGTTGGTTTTTTGCTTTCTCGCGAACTGCAACAACGTCACCAGCACGAACCTGATACGACGGAACGTTTACGGTCTGACCGTTAACGCTGATCGACTTGTGCGATACCAGCTGACGGGATTCGGCACGAGTCGAACCAAAGCCCATACGGTATACAACGTTGTCCAGACGGCATTCGAGCAGTTGCAGCAGGTTTTCACCGGTTGCACCTTTCTTGCCAGCAGCTTCTTTGTAGTAGCCGCTGAACTGACGCTCGAGAACGCCGTAGATACGACGGACCTTCTGCTTTTCACGCAGTTGGGTGCCGTAATCGGACTGGCGACCGCGGCGTTGGCCGTGGATACCAGGTGCTGCTTCAATGTTGCACTTCGATTCGATCGCGCGCACGCCGCTCTTCAGGAAGAGATCGGTGCCTTCGCGACGAGCGAGTTTGCATTTTGGACCAATGTAACGAGCCATTCTTTACAATCTCCTGGATTACACGCGGCGCTTCTTCGGCGGACGGCACCCGTTGTGCGGGATTGGCGTCACGTCGGTGATGCTGGCGATCTTGTAGCCACAGCCGTTCAAAGCGCGGACTGCGGATTCACGACCTGGACCTGGGCCCTTGACGTTAACGTCGAGGTTTTTCAGGCCGTATTCCAGCGCAGCTTGACCAGCACGTTCAGCAGCTACTTGAGCAGCAAACGGGGTGGACTTGCGGGAACCGCGGAAACCCGAACCACCGGAGGTAGCCCAGGAAAGAGCGTTACCTTGACGGTCGGTAATGGTCACGATGGTGTTGTTAAAAGATGCATGGATGTGGGCGATGCCATCAACCACTGTCTTTTTAACTTTTTTACGAGGACGAGCAGCAGGTTTTGCCATGATTAAATTCCTGTCGATTCGCTGGGGCGATTACTTGCGGATCGGCTTACGCGGACCTTTACGGGTACGCGCGTTGGTCTTGGTACGCTGACCGCGTACTGGCAGACCACGACGATGACGCAGACCGCGATAGCAACCGAGGTCCATCAAGCGCTTGATTTTCATGTTGATTTCGCGACGCAGGTCACCTTCAGTGGTGAACTTCGCCACTTCGCCACGCAGCTGTTCAATTTGCTCGTCGCTCAGATCTTTGATCTTTGCTGCTGGGTTTACCCCAGTCACTGCACAGATCTTCTGCGCAGTAGTGCGACCAACACCATAGATGTAGGTCAGCGAGATAACAGTATGCTTGTTATCTGGAATGTTAACGCCTGCAATACGGGCCATTCAGTGGGACTCCAATTGACAGCTACCTACGCCCCGGAAGCCAAGAAATAGGGCGCGAGATAATATCGCTGTAATAACAAATAATCAACCCGGTAGCGCACTAGCTACCGGGCTTGAAGCACAATCACACTCAGCCTTGGCGCTGTTTGTGACGCGGTTCCGCGCTGCAAATTACTCGAACAACACCTTCGCGGCGAATAATCTTGCAGTTACGGCACAGCTTTTTCACCGATGCACGAACTTTCATCACCAACTCCTCGAACCTTATGGGTACTCAGCGCAACATGCCGCTGCCGTAACCCTTCAGGTTGGCTTTCTTCATCAGGGATTCGTACTGGTGCGAAACGAGGTGCGATTGTACTTGGGACATGAAGTCCATCACAACCACGACCACGATCAGCAACGAGGTCCCGCCAAGGTAGAACGGAACGTTTGCTGCAACCACCAGGAACTGGGGCAACAGGCACACGGCCGTCATGTAAAGAGCACCGAACATGGTCAAGCGGGTCAGAACGCCATCAATGTAGCGCGCAGACTGCTCACCTGGACGGATGCCCGGAATAAAGGCACCGGACTTCTTCAGGTTTTCCGCTACGTCTTTCGGATTGAACATCAACGCCGTATAGAAGAAGCAGAAGAAAATAATCCCTGCACTAAACAGCAGAATATTCAACGGCTGACCAGGAGCGATCGACTGCGAGATGTCCTGCAACCAGCCCATACCTTCAGACTGACCGAACCAGGCACCCAACGAAGCCGGGAACAGCAAAATGCTGCTCGCGAAAATAGCCGGAATAACACCGGCCATGTTCACCTTCAACGGCAGGTGGCTAGTCTGCGCAGCAAAAACCTTGCGGCCCTGCTGACGCTTGGCGTAGTGAACAGCGATACGACGCTGACCACGCTCAATGAACACCACGAAACCGATAATCGCTACTGCCAGCAAACCGATGGCAACCAAGGCGAAGATGTTGATATCGCCCTGACGCGCAGACTCGAAAGACTGCCCGATTGCTCTCGGAAGACCGGCGACGATACCCGAAAAAATCAACATCGAGATACCGTTACCTACACCACGCTCAGTAATCTGCTCACCCAGCCACATCATGAACATCGCACCAGCCACAAAAGTGGATACCGCGACGAAATGGAAGCCAAAGTCACCAGTGAACGCAACGCCCTGCCCTGCCAGACCAATGGACATGCCAATAGCCTGAACGAGAGCGAGGACGACGGTGCCGTAGCGGGTGTACTGGCTGATCTTGCGACGGCCAGCTTCACCTTCCTTCTTCAACTGCTCCAGCTGCGGACTGACGGCGGTCATCAGTTGCATGATGATCGATGCCGAAATGTACGGCATGATCCCCAATGCAAAGATGCTCATCCGTTCCAGCGCGCCGCCGGAGAACATGTTGAACAAGCTAAGAATGGTCCCCTCATTCTGTCGAAACAGGTCTGCGAGTCGGTCCGGGTTGATACCTGGAACCGGGATGTGTGCGCCTATTCGGTAGACGATAATCGCCAGGAACAGAAAACGCAGACGAGCCCAGAGTTCAGACATACCGCCTTTGCCGAGCGCAGAGAGAGCACCTTGCTTAGCCATTTATTCCTCGAACTTGCCGCCAGCTGCTTCGATAGCCGCACGCGCACCTTTGGTGGCGCCGATTCCCTTGCCGATAGTGACAGCGCGAGTCACTTCACCGGACAGCATGATTTTCACACGCTGTACGTTGACGTTGATCACGTTGGCATCTTTCAGGGACTGCACGGTGACGATGTCGCCTTCCACTTTAGCCAGCTCGGACAGACGCACTTCTGCGCGGTCCATGGCTTTCAGGGAAACGAAACCGAACTTCGGCAGGCGACGATGCAGCGGCTGTTGACCGCCTTCAAAGCCTGGAGCAATGGTGCCACCGGAGCGGGAGGTCTGACCTTTGTGACCACGGCCACCAGTCTTACCCAAACCGCTACCGATACCACGGCCCGGACGATGCTTTTCGCGACGGGAACCCGGCGCTGGACTCAGATCATTGAGTTTCATCGATTAACCCTCGACACGCAGCATGTAGTAAGCCTTGTTGATCATCCCGCGATTCTCGGGAGTATCCTGGACTTCTACAGTGTGACCGATGCGACGCAGACCCAGACCCTTAACGCACAGTTTGTGGTTAGGGATGCGGCCGGTCATGCTTTTGATCAGCGTTACTTTAACGGTAGCCATGATCAGAAGATCTCCTTGACGCTTTTGCCACGCTTGGCGGCAATGGATTCAGGAGACTGCATAGCTTTCAAACCTTTGAAAGTGGCGTGAACCACGTTTACCGGGTTAGTCGAGCCGTAGCACTTGGCCAGAACGTTCTGAACGCCAGCAACTTCGAGGACAGCGCGCATAGCGCCGCCAGCGATGATACCGGTACCTTCAGAAGCAGGCTGCATGTACACCTTCGAAGCGCCGTGAGCGGACTTCATTGCGTACTGCAGAGTGGTGCCGTTCAGATCAACTTGGATCATGTTGCGGCGAGCAGCTTCCATTGCCTTCTGGATCGCAGCAGGCACTTCACGCGACTTGCCACGGCCGAAGCCAACACGCCCTTTACCATCACCAACCACGGTCAACGCGGTGAAAGTGAAGATACGGCCGCCTTTAACGGTTTTGGCTACGCGGTTAACTTGAACCAGCTTCTCAATGTAGCCTTCGTCGCGCTTTTGGTCGTTATTTGACATAACTTAGAACTCCAGCCCAGCTTCACGAGCAGCATCAGCCAGCGCTTTAACGCGGCCGTGGTACTTGAAGCCAGAGCGGTCGAAAGCCACTTGCGAGACGCCAGCGGCCTTAGCACGCGTAGCGACCAGCTGGCCAACCTTTGTGGCCGCGTCGATGTTGCCAGTGGCGCCATCACGCAGTTCTTTATCCAAAGTCGAGGCACTTGCCAGGACTTTGTTGCCGTCGGCCGAGATGACCTGGGCGTAAATGTGCTGCGACGAGCGGAACACGCAGAGACGCACGACTTCGAGTTCGTGCATTTTCAGGCGTGCTTTGCGAGCGCGACGCAGTCGAGTAACTTTTTTGTCGGTCATTTGCTATGCCCTACTTCTTCTTGGCTTCTTTACGACGGACGACTTCGTCCGCGTAGCGCACACCTTTGCCTTTGTACGGCTCTGGTGGACGGAAGTCGCGGATCTCAGCGGCCACTTGACCTACCAGCTGCTTGTCGATGCCCTTGATCAGGATATCGGTCTGGCTAGGAGTCTCAGCGGTGATGCCTTCCGGCAGTTCGTAATCCACTGGGTGCGAGAAGCCAAGGGCCAGGTTCAAAACCGTGCCTTTTGCTTGCGCCTTGTAACCAACACCGACCAGCTGGAGCTTGCGCTCGAAGCCTTGGCTTACGCCTTGGACCATGTTGTTTACCAACGCACGCGTGGTACCGGCCATTGCGCGAGTTTGTTGATCGCCATTGCGAGCAGCGAAACGCAGCTCACCAGCTTCTTCAACGATCTCAACGGACGAATGGATGTTCAGTTCAAGAGTACCCTTGGCACCCTTCACCGAAAGCTGTTGGCCTGCGAATTTTACTTCGACACCGGCTGGCAGCTTAACGGGGTTCTTAGCGACGCGAGACATGCTTATCCCCCCTTAGAACACAGTGCAAAGAACTTCGCCGCCGACACCGGCAGCGCGCGCAGCACGATCCGTCATCACACCTTTGTTGGTGGAGACGATAGACACGCCAAGACCGCCACGAACTTTCGGCAGATCTTCAACGGACTTGTACTGACGCAGGCCTGGACGACTAACGCGCTTCACTTCTTCGATAACCGGACGGCCTTCGAAGTACTTCAGCTCGATGGACAACGACGGCTTAGCGTCGGTGGTGATCTGAAAATCCGCGATGTAACCTTCGTCCTTCAGGACTTTTGCTACAGCCACCTTCAGCGTGGAAGACGGCATGCTTACGACAGACTTTTCAGCCATCTGGGCATTACGGATTCGAGTTAGCATGTCCGCTAACGGGTCCTGCATACTCATGGGCTAGACGCTCCTAATACAGAAAAATTAGCCTTACGGCTACTACTTGTCGCCGAGAACTTCCGGGCATGAAAAACACGGGCTCAGGCGAGCCGGTCATTCTAGACACACCCCAGAAATGAATCAAGCCCCAAAAGGGGCTTGATTCAGATTCAAGGCCACCGATGGTCAGGTTCTTGGGAACCCGAACATCGAGACTTTGACAACAATTACCAGCTGGCTTTAACCAGACCTGGTACGTCACCACGCATTGCAGCTTCACGCAGCTTGTTACGGCCAAGGCCGAACTTGCGGTAAACGCCGTGCGGACGACCAGTCAGGCGGCAACGGTTACGCATGCGCGAAGCGCTTGCGTCACGTGGTTGCTTCTGCAGAGCTACGGTAGCTTCCCAACGCGCTTCTGGACTTGCGTTCAGATCAACGATGATAGCTTTCAGCGCTGCACGCTTGGTGGCGTACTTGGCAACGGTGAGCTGACGCTTCAGCTCACGGTTTTTCATGCTCTTCTTGGCCATTTTCCTACTCCAATCAGTTGCGGAACGGGAATTTGAAAGCACGCAGCAGAGCGCGGCCTTCATCATCGTTCTTGGCAGTGGTGGTCAGGGTAATGTCCAGACCGCGGAGAGCATCGATCTTGTCGTAGTCGATTTCCGGGAAAATGATCTGCTCTTTCACGCCCATGCTGTAGTTGCCACGACCATCGAAGGACTTGGCATTCAGGCCGCGGAAGTCGCGAACCCGAGGCAGGGAGATCGACAGCAGACGATCCAGGAACTCGTACATACGCTCACGGCGCAGAGTCACCTTGACGCCGATCGGCCATCCTTCACGGACTTTAAAGCCAGCGATGGATTTACGAGCGTAGGTCACAACGACTTTTTGGCCGGTGATCTTTTCCAGGTCAGCAACAGCATGCTCGATGACTTTTTTGTCACCAACAGCTTCGCCCAAACCCATGTTCAGGGTGATTTTTGTAACGCGTGGAACTTCCATCACGTTCGAAAGCTTAAGTTCTTCCTTAAGCTTCGGTGCGATTTCCTTCCAGTAAATCTCTTTTAGTCGTGCCATGGTCTTCTACCTAGCAGTGTTCAAGCATCAACCGCTTTTTGGGTCGACTTGAAGACACGAATTTTCTTGCCGTCTTCTACTTTGAAACCAACGCGGTCAGCCTTGTTGGTTTCGCCGTTGAAAATGGCGACGTTAGAAGCGTCCAGTGGAGCTTCTTTTTCGACGATACCGCCTTGCACGCCCGACATCGGGTTAGGCTTGGTATGACGCTTTACCAGGTTCAGACCGCTGATAACCAGACGGTTATTAGCAAGAACCTTGAGCACCTTACCGCGCTTACCTTTGTCTTTGCCGGCGATCACGATGATCTCGTCGTCACGACGAATCTTTTGCATGTCGGATCTCCTTACAGCACTTCTGGGGCGAGCGAGACGATCTTCATGAACTTCTCAGTACGAAGTTCACGGGTCACTGGCCCAAAGATACGGGTGCCGATCGGCTCTTGCTTGTTGTTCAGAAGAACAGCAGCGTTGCCATCAAAGCGGATAATGGAGCCATCAGCACGACGTACGCCGTGACGAGTGCGGACTACAACAGCAGTCATCACTTGGCCTTTTTTCACTTTACCGCGAGGAATTGCTTCCTTCACGGTAACTTTGATGATGTCACCGATACCAGCGTAACGACGATGGGAGCCACCCAGCACCTTGATGCACATAACACGGCGAGCGCCGCTGTTATCGGCCACATCGAGCATGGATTGAGTCTGAATCATATAATTTCTCCGACCCCTAGTCCTTAGACTTCCACAGCGCGTTCGAGAACATCAACCAGCGCCCAAGACTTGGTCTTGGCCATAGGACGAGTTTCACGAATAGTGACTTTGTCGCCGATGTGGCACTGGTTGGTTTCGTCGTGCGCGTGCAGCTTAGTCGAACGCTTAACGTATTTACCGTAGATCGGGTGCTTTACGCGACGCTCGATCAGTACGGTGATGGTTTTGTCCATCTTGTCGCTGACAACACGGCCAGTCAGCGTACGGACAGTTTTTTCGGCTTCAGCCATGATCACTTACCTGCCTGCTGGTTGAGCACAGTCTTCACGCGAGCGATGTCACGTTTAACTTGCGAGAGCAGATGAGACTGCCCCAACTGGCCAGTTGCTTTCTGCATACGCAGATTGAACTGGTCGCGCAGCAAGCCGAGCAGTTGCTCGTTCAGCTGCTGTGCGGATTTTTCACGAAGTTCATTCGCTTTCATCACATCACCGTCCGTTTAACAAAGGCGGTGGCGAGCGGCAGCTTTGCAGCAGCCAGGGCAAAAGCCTCACGCGCCAGCTCTTCAGAAACACCCTCGATTTCATACAGGACTTTGCCTGGCTGAATCTGGGCAACCCAGTACTCCACACTACCCTTACCTTTACCCATACGAACTTCGAGGGGCTTTTTGGAAATAGGCTTGTCCGGGAATACACGGATCCAGATCTTGCCGCCACGTTTAACGTGACGGGTCAGAGCACGACGCGCTGACTCGATCTGACGAGCGGTGAGACGACCACGAGCTACAGACTTCAGCGCGAACTCGCCGAAGCTGACTTTGCTACCGCGCTGAGCCAGACCACGGTTGTGGCCTGTCATCTGCTTGCGGAACTTCGTACGCTTAGGTTGCAACATTTGGCGTACCCCTTACTTAGCAGCTTTTTTACGAGGCGCTGGTGCTTGTGGTTTCAGCTCTTCTTGGCGACCACCAATAACTTCGCCTTTGAAGATCCAAACCTTTACACCGATCACACCGTAAGTGGTGTGAGCTTCGTAGTTGGCATAGTCGATGTCGGCACGCAGGGTGTGCAATGGCACACGACCTTCGCGATACCATTCAGTACGTGCGATTTCAGCACCGCCGAGACGACCGCTCACTTGGATTTTGATGCCCTTGGCACCAATGCGCATGGCGTTCTGTACTGCGCGCTTCATAGCGCGACGGAACATTACACGACGCTCCAGCTGCTGAGCTACGCTCTGCGCAACCAGCATACCGTCGAGCTCCGGCTTGCGGATCTCTTCGATATTGATGTGCACAGGCACACCCATTTGCTTGGTCAGGTCCTGACGCAGTTTCTCAACATCTTCACCTTTCTTCCCGATAACGATACCTGGACGAGCGGTGTGGATGGTGATACGTGCAGTTTGGGCCGGACGATGGATATCGATACGGCTTACGGACGCGCTTTTTAGTTTGTCTTGGAGATACTCACGCACTTTCAGATCTGCGAACAAGTAGTCCGCATAAGTCCGACCGTCTGCGTACCAGACGGAGGTGTGCTCCTTGACGATTCCCAGGCGAATGCCAATGGGATGTACTTTCTGACCCATCTCTTCGACTCCGTTACTTGTCAGCAACCTTGACAGTGATATGGCAAGACCGCTTGACGATGCGATCAGCACGGCCTTTGGCACGTGGCATGATGCGCTTCAGCGAACGCCCTTCGTTGACGAAAACGGTGCTGACCTTCAGGTCATCAACGTCTGCGCCTTCGTTATGCTCGGCGTTGGCTACGGCCGACTCCAGCACTTTCTTCATGATCTCGGCGGCTTTCTTACTGCTGAAAGCCAACAAGTTGAGCGCTTCGCCCACCTTCTTCCCGCGGATCTGGTCGGCGACCAAGCGGGCTTTCTGGGCGGAGATTCGAGCGCCCGACAACTTAGCGGCTACTTCCATTTCCTAACCCCTTAACGCTTGGCTTTCTTGTCAGCCACGTGCCCGCGATAGTTGCGGGTACCGGCGAACTCGCCCAGTTTGTGGCCGACCATGTCTTCGTTAACGAGAACTGGGACGTGCTGACGACCGTTGTGTACTGCGATGGTCAGACCGACCATTTGTGGCAGGATCATCGAACGACGCGACCAAGTCTTAATTGGTTTGCGATCGTTCTTTTCCGCCGCCACTTCGATCTTCTTCAGTAGGTGAAGATCAATAAAAGGACCTTTTTTCAGAGAACGTGGCACTGTCGTATCCCTCTATTTACTTGCGACGACGGACGATCATTTTGTCGGTACGCTTATTACCACGAGTCTTCGCGCCCTTAGTCGGGAAGCCCCATGGCGATACCGGATGACGACCACCAGAGGTACGACCTTCACCACCACCATGTGGGTGGTCAACCGGGTTCATGGCAACACCACGAACGGTTGGGCGAACGCCACGCCAGCGCTTGGCACCAGCTTTACCCAGCGAACGCAGGCTGTGCTCGGAGTTCGAGACTTCGCCCAGGGTCGCACGGCATTCAGCCAGTACTTTACGCATTTCACCGGAACGCAGACGCAGGGTAACGTAAACGCCTTCACGAGCGATCAGCTGAGCCGAAGCACCAGCGGAACGAGCGATCTGTGCGCCTTTACCTGGCTTCAGTTCGATGCCGTGTACGGTAGAACCCACTGGAATGTTGCGCAGTTGCAGAGCGTTGCCTGGCTTGATTGGAGCCAGAGCGCCTGCTATCAGCTGGTCGCCAGCACTCACGCCTTTAGGGGCGATGATGTAGCGGCGCTCGCCGTCTGCGTAGCAGAGCAGTGCGATGTGAGCAGTACGGTTTGGATCGTATTCGATACGCTCGACAGTGGCGACGATGCCATCTTTGTCGTTGCGACGGAAATCGACCATACGATAATGCTGCTTATGACCACCACCGATGTGACGCGTGGTAATACGGCCATTGTTGTTACGACCACCAGTCTTCGATTTTTTCTCGAGCAGCGGTGCGTGAGGAGCGCCTTTATGCAGCTCCTGGTTGACCACCTTGACCACAAAACGGCGGCCAGGGGAAGTCGGTTTGCATTTAACGATTGCCATGATGCACCCCTTCCTTACTCAGCACTGCTGCTGAAATCGAGATCTTGGCCTGGCTGAAGGGAGATAACTGCCTTCTTCCAGTCATTACGCTTGCCCAGACCGCGAGCAGTGCGCTTGCTCTTACCCAGAACATTCAGGGTAGTGACGCGCTCTACTTTCACGCTGAACAGGCTTTCGACGGCCTTCTTGATTTCCAGCTTGGTTGCGTCAGTAGCAACCTTGAAAACGAACTGGCCTTTCTTGTCTGCCAGAACCGTAGCCTTCTCGGAAACGTGCGGGCCAAGCAGAACTTTAAATACGCGTTCCTGGTTCATCCCAGCAGCTCCTCGAATTTCTTCACGGCCGACACGGTGATCAACACCTTGTCGTATGCGATCAGACTAACTGGATCGGAACCTTGAACATCACGTACATCTACGTGCGGCAGGTTGCGAGCAGCCAGGTACAGGTTCTGATCAACAGCGTCCGACACGATCAAAACGTCGGTCAGGCTCATGTTGTTCAGCTTGCCCAGCAGATCTTTGGTTTTCGGAGTTTCAACAGCGAAATCCTGAACCACGACCAGGCGATCAGTACGCACCAGCTCAGCAAGGATGGAACGCATTGCTGCGCGGTACATCTTCTTGTTCAGCTTCTGGGAGTGATCCTGTGGACGTGCTGCAAAAGTGGTACCGCCGCCACGCCAGATTGGGCTACGGATAGTACCGGCACGAGCACGGCCAGTACCTTTCTGACGCCATGGGCGCTTACCGCCACCACGAACGTCGGAACGGGTCTTTTGCTGCTTGGTACCTTGACGGCCGCCGGCCATGTAGGCCACGACTGCTTGGTGAACCAGCGTCTCGTTGAATTCGCCGCCAAATGTCAGTTCGGAAACTTCGATCGCTTGAGCGTCATTTACATTTAATTGCATGTCAGCTTCCCCTTAACCGCGAGCCTTGGCTGCTGGACGTACAACCAGGTTGCCGCCAGTAGCGCCAGGAACAGCACCCTTGACCAACAACAGATTGCGTTCAGCGTCCACGCGCACTACTTCCAGGGACTGCACGGTCACGCGCTCAGCGCCCATATGACCGGACATTTTTTTGCCCTTGAATACACGACCAGGAGTCTGGCACTGGCCGATAGAGCCTGGGACGCGGTGGGATACGGAGTTACCGTGGGTGTTATCTTGCCCGCGGAAATTCCAACGCTTGATCGTACCCTGGAAGCCTTTACCCTTGGACTGACCGGTTACATCAACCAGTTGACCAGCGGCGAAGATTTCAGCGTTGATCAGATCGCCAGCCTGGTACTCGCCTTCTTCAAGACGGAATTCCATGGTAGTGCGACCAGCGGCAACGTTCGCTTTAGCGAAGTGGCCAGCCTGAGCTGCTGTTACACGCGAAGCACGACGCTCGCCGACAGTGACTTGCACTGCACGATAGCCATCGGTCTCTTCAGTTTTGAACTGGGTGACGCGATTCGGCTCGATCTCAATGACCGTGACCGGAATGGAGACACCTTCTTCGGTGAAAATACGGGTCATACCGCATTTACGACCGACTACACCAATAGTCATGTTGTAAACCTCATGAGTGTACGGGGCTTTCACCCGCTATGGCCGCCCATTTCAGAGCGTTACACGACTAAGACCGAGTCTTAGCCGAGGCTGATCTGCACTTCCACACCGGCCGCAAGATCAAGCTTCATAAGAGCATCAACGGTTTTATCCGTTGGCTGGACGATGTCCAGAACGCGCTTATGAGTGCGGATTTCGTACTGGTCGCGCGCGTCTTTGTTGACGTGCGGAGAAACCAGAACGGTGAACCGCTCTTTACGGGTAGGCAGTGGAATTGGACCACGCACTTGAGCACCAGTACGTTTCGCGGTTTCCACGATTTCCTGGGTTGATTGGTCGATCAGGCGATGGTCGAAAGCCTTCAACCTGATACGGATTTGCTGATTTTGCATTGGATTTCAGACTCCGGCTGCTATTCCCACCGAGCGCAATACGCCCGTTAAAAGGAGGCGCAATTCTATAGACGCCCCAGATAGGTGTCAACCCAATAAAAAAGCCCCCGCTGAGCGGGGGCTTTTTCAAAGCATCAAGCAAACTCTAAAAAGAGAATTACTCGATGATTTTAGCTACGACGCCAGCGCCGACGGTACGACCGCCTTCACGGATAGCGAAACGCAGACCATCTTCCATCGCGATGGTTTTGATCAGGGTAACAGTCATCTGAATGTTGTCACCTGGCATTACCATTTCAACGCCTTCTGGCAGCTCGCAGTTACCAGTCACGTCAGTAGTACGGAAGTAGAACTGTGGACGGTAGCCTTTGAAGAACGGAGTGTGACGACCGCCTTCTTCCTTGCTCAGAACGTAAACTTCTGCAGTGAACTTGGTGTGCGGCTTAACCGAACCCGGCTTAACCAGAACCTGACCACGCTCAACGTCGTCACGCTTGGTACCACGCAGCAGAACGCCGCAGTTCTCGCCAGCACGACCTTCGTCGAGCAGCTTGCGGAACATTTCAACACCGGTGCAAGTAGTAACGGTGGTGTCACGCAGACCAACGATTTCCAGCGGATCCTGAACGCGAACGATACCGCGCTCGATACGACCAGTCACAACAGTACCGCGACCCGAGATCGAGAATACGTCTTCGATTGGCATCAGGAATGGCTTGTCGATCATACGAACTGGTTCTGGGATGTAAGCATCCAGAGTCTCAACCAGTTTCTTGACGGCAGTGGTGCCCATCTCGTTGTCGTCTTTGCCTTCCAGAGCCATACGAGCCGAACCGATGATGATTGGAGTGTCATCGCCCGGGAAGTCGTAGGTGGACAGCAGGTCGCGAACTTCCATCTCAACCAGTTCCAGCAGCTCAGCGTCGTCTACCAGGTCAGCCTTGTTCAGGAAAACCACGATGTACGGAACGCCTACCTGACGGGACAGCAGGATGTGCTCACGGGTTTGTGGCATCGGACCATCAGCGGCCGAGCAAACCAGAATAGCGCCGTCCATTTGAGCAGCACCGGTGATCATGTTCTTCACATAGTCAGCGTGACCCGGGCAGTCGACGTGAGCGTAGTGACGGATCTTCGAGTTGTACTCAACGTGTGCGGTGTTGATGGTGATACCGCGAGCTTTTTCTTCTGGTGCGCTGTCGATCTTGTCGAAGTCAACGATTGCGGAACCGAAAACTTCGGAGCAAACGCGAGTCAGAGCAGCAGTCAGAGTGGTTTTACCGTGGTCAACGTGACCGATGGTGCCAACGTTGACGTGCGGTAGGGAACGATCAAATTTTTCTTTAGCCACGACAATTAACTCCTAGCCTAAAGGGGCTGAATCAGCCTTGTTTTTTGGTTACGGATTCGACGATGTGCGACGGAGCCGTATCGTATTTTTTGAATTCCATAGAGTAGCTTGCGCGACCCTGGGACATGGAACGAACGTCGGTCGCATAACCGAACATCTCACCCAGTGGAACCTCGGCACGGATAACCTTGCCGGACACTGTGTCTTCCATACCCTGGATCATGCCACGACGACGGTTAAGGTCGCCCATCACATCACCCATATAGTCTTCAGGCGTAACAACCTCTACAGCCATGATCGGCTCAAGCAACTCACCACCGCCCTTCTGGGCCAGCTGCTTGGTCGCCATGGAGGCAGCCACTTTAAACGCCATCTCGTTGGAGTCGACGTCGTGGTAAGAACCATCGAACACGGTAGCCTTCAGGCCGATCAGCGGATAGCCGGCAACAACGCCGTTCTTCATCTGCTCTTCGATACCCTTCTGGATAGCCGGGATGTATTCCTTAGGAACCACACCACCTACAACTTCGTTCACGAACTGCAGACCTTCCTGACCTTCGTCAGCAGGAGCAAAACGGATCCAGCAATGGCCGAACTGACCACGACCGCCGGACTGACGAACGAACTTGCCTTCGATTTCACAGTTCTTCGTGATGCGCTCACGATACGAAACCTGAGGCTTGCCGATGTTGGCTTCGACGTTGAACTCACGGCGCATCCGGTCAACCAGGATGTCCAGGTGCAGCTCGCCCATGCCGGAGATGATCGTCTGACCAGTCTCTTCATCAGTTTTAACGCGGAAAGACGGGTCTTCCTGAGCAAGCTTGCCCAGAGCGATACCCATTTTTTCCTGGTCATCCTTGGTCTTAGGCTCTACGGCAACCGAAATAACCGGCTCCGGGAAGTCCATGCGAACCAGGATGATTGGCTTGTCAGCGTTGCAGAGGGTTTCACCAGTGGTGACGTCCTTCATGCCGATCAGGGCCGCGATGTCACCAGCGCGTACTTCCTTGATCTCTTCACGGGCGTTTGCGTGCATTTGCACCATACGACCCACGCGCTCTTTTTTACCTTTAACCGAGTTGATCACGCCGTCACCGGAGTTCAACACGCCCGAGTAAACACGGACGAAGGTCAAGGTACCCACGAATGGGTCGGTAGCGATCTTGAACGCCAGAGCCGAGAACGGCTCCGCATCGTCTGCATGACGCTCCAGCTCGATTTCCTCGTTATCAGGGTCAGTACCCTTGATCGCAGGAATGTCGGTCGGTGCAGGCAGGAAGTCGATAACGGCGTCGAGAACCAGGGGAACCCCCTTGTTCTTGAACGAAGAACCGCAAACAGCCAGAACGATTTCGCCGGCGATAGTACGCTGACGCAAAGCAGCTTTGATCTCTTCGATCGACAGCTCTTCGCCTTCCAGGTACTTGTTCATCAGCTCTTCGTTGGCTTCAGCAGCAGCTTCAACCATGTTGTTGCGCCACTCTTCAGCCAGCTCTTGGAGCTCAGCAGGAATGTCCTTGCGAACAGGGACCATACCTTTGTCAGAGTCATTCCAGTAGACAGCTTGCATGTTGATCAGATCGATCTGACCCTGGAAGTTGTCTTCGGAACCGATGGCCAACTGGATCGGCACCGGAGTGTGACCCAGACGCTGCTTGATCTGACCGATCACGCGCAGGAAGTTGGCACCAGCACGGTCCATCTTGTTTACGTAAACAAGACGTGGAACACCGTATTTGTTGGCTTGACGCCATACGGTTTCCGACTGAGGCTCAACACCCGAAGTACCGCAGAACACAACGACAGCGCCGTCGAGTACGCGCAGGGAACGCTCAACTTCAATAGTGAAGTCAACGTGGCCCGGGGTATCGATCACGTTGAAGCGGTGCTCGTCCTTGTACTGCTTCTCGGAACCTTTCCAGAAAGCGGTGATGGCAGCAGAAGTAATGGTAATACCACGCTCCTGCTCCTGCACCATCCAGTCTGTGGTCGCGGCGCCATCATGCACCTCGCCCATTTTGTGACTTTTGCCGGTGTAAAAAAGGACGCGCTCGGTGGTGGTGGTTTTACCAGCATCCACGTGAGCGACGATACCGATGTTACGGTAGCGGCTAATCGGAGTAGTACGAGCCATAAAGCCCTCGCAAAATTAGTGAAGCTAAAATTAGAAGCGGTAGTGCGAGAAAGCTTTGTTGGCTTCAGCCATACGGTGCACGTCTTCACGCTTCTTAACAGCAGCACCTTTACCTTCAGCAGCATCCAGCAGTTCGCCAGCCAAACGCAGAGCCATAGACTTCTCGCCACGCTTACGGGCGAAGTCTACCAACCAGCGCATTGCCAGAGCGTTACGACGGGAAGGACGAACCTCGACCGGAACCTGGTAAGTAGCACCACCAACGCGGCGCGACTTCACTTCGACCAGCGGAGCGATGGCGTCGAGTGCTTTTTCGAAGAGTTCCAGGGGATCGGTGCCAGCCTTACGGGTCGCAACGGTTTCCAGGGCACCATAAACGATACGCTCGGCAACGGCTTTCTTGCCGCTTTCCATAACGTGGTTCATGAATTTGGCGAGGATCTGGCTTCCGTATTTCGGATCGTCCAGAATCTCACGCTTTGCTGCTACGCGACGTCTTGGCATGATAAGCCCTCAAGCGGTCTTCAGGTTAGCTCGGGACAGATCCAATGGATGCGTGCCCGACCTTACTCTTATCGACTCAATAAAATGAAAATCTGCAAAACGGCCGATTACTTCGGACGCTTGGTACCGTACTTCGAACGACCCTGGTTACGGCCTTTAACGCCGGAAGTATCCAAGGAACCGCGAACGGTGTGGTAACGAACACCTGGCAAGTCTTTTACACGACCGCCGCGGATCAGTACCACGCTGTGCTCTTGCAGGTTGTGACCTTCACCACCGATGTACGAGGAAACCTCGAAACCGTTGGTCAGGCGCACACGGCATACTTTACGGAGTGCCGAGTTAGGTTTTTTCGGCGTGGTGGTGTACACACGGGTGCACACGCCACGACGTTGCGGGCAGTTCTGCAGCGCAGGTACGTCGGATTTCTCGACGATACGCTTACGCGGCTGACGTACCAGCTGGTTGATAGTTGCCATCTACTAGCTCCACTGTTGTCTTGCGACGCTATTGTCTTGCAAGAAAAGCAAAATGGCAGGAACGAATTCCCGCCAAATTTAGGGGATCAAGAGTCTAAAGAGGATCTTGTCCCCAGTCAAGGCAAGGCCCCGACCTCCCCGCCCTTCGAACCTCGACAAAATGTCTCGATTCGATGAACGGAGCGATCAGGGCCTTACGCTCATTTACCGCAGAACTCAGTTACCGCTCGAGTTCAGCGCTTCAGTCAGTGCAGCTTCCACTTCACTGGCGCTTACGCGCAACGGCTTGTCAGCATCACGGCGACGCTTGCGCTCGCTGTGATATGCCAGACCGGTACCGGCCGGGATCAGACGACCCACGACTACGTTTTCTTTCAGGCCGCGCAGGTAATCGCGCTTGCCGGTGACTGCCGCTTCGGTCAGTACGCGGGTAGTTTCCTGGAAGGAAGCTGCCGAGATGAACGATTCGGTGGACAACGACGCCTTGGTGATACCCAACAGAACGCGAGTGTACTTGGAGACGAACTTGTCTTCGCCGCCCAAACGCTCGTTTTCTACCAGTACGTGAGTCAGTTCCATCTGGTCGCCCTTGATGAAACTCGAATCGCCGGATTCAGCGATTTCAACTTTACGCAGCATCTGACGCAGGATGGTCTCGATGTGCTTATCGTTGATCTTCACGCCTTGCAGACGGTAAACGTCCTGGATCTCGTTAACGATGTACTTGGCCAGCGCACTCACACCCAGCAGACGCAGGATGTCGTGCGGATCGCTTGGACCGTCGGAGATAACTTCGCCGCGGTTTACCTGTTCGCCTTCGAACACGTTCAGGTGACGCCACTTCGGAATCAGCTCCTCGTACGGATCGCTACCGTCGTTCGGGGTAATAACCAGACGGCGCTTGCCTTTGGTTTCTTTACCGAACGCGATGGTGCCGCTGACCTCAGCCAGAATCGACGCTTCTTTCGGACGACGAGCTTCGAACAAGTCGGCAACACGCGGCAGACCACCGGTGATGTCACGGGTCTTCGAAGTTTCTTGCGGGATACGAGCGATAACATCACCGATCGCAATCTTCGCACCGTCAGCCACACCGACCAGGGCGTTGGCTGGCAGGAAGTACTGAGCGATAACGTCAGTGCCTGGCAGCAACAGATCCTTGCCGTTGTCGTCGACCATCTTCACTGCTGGACGGATTTCTTTGCCCGCAGCTGGACGATCTTTCGCGTCGAGTACTTCAATGTTGGTCATACCGGTCAATTCGTCAGTCTGACGCTTGATCGTGATGCCTTCTTCCATGCCCACGTACGTCACGGTACCTTTCATTTCGGTAACGATCGGGTGAGTGTGCGGATCCCACTTGGCCACGATTGCGCCAGCGTCGACCTTGTCACCTTCTTTAACCGAAATCACAGCACCGTACGGCAGCTTGTAACGCTCACGCTCACGACCGAAGTCATCAGCGATCGCCAGCTCACCGGAACGGGACACAGCAACCAGGTGACCATCCACTCGCTCAACATGCTTCAGGTTGTGCAGACGGACGGTACCGCCATTCTTCACCTGAACGCTGTCAGCTGCGGAAGTACGGCTAGCCGCACCACCGATGTGGAACGTACGCATCGTCAGCTGGGTACCCGGCTCACCGATGGACTGGGCAGCGATAACGCCGACCGCTTCACCGATGTTTACCTGGTGACCACGAGCCAGATCACGGCCGTAGCACTTGGCGCAAATGCCATAGCGGGTTTCGCAGCTGATC
Organism: Pseudomonas sp. Irchel s3h9; assembly: GCF_900187475.1. Classification (NCBI taxonomy): domain Bacteria; kingdom Pseudomonadati; phylum Pseudomonadota; class Gammaproteobacteria; order Pseudomonadales; family Pseudomonadaceae; genus Pseudomonas; species Pseudomonas sp. Irchel s3h9. The sequence continues at coordinate 315,227 of NZ_FYDH01000006.1, forward strand.
GGCGAACGCACGATCACTTCGTCGATGCTGTTCAGCTCGATGAACTCAACCCACTTCTCGTCTACCAGAGTGCCGGCAGGAACGATAACGTCCTCGGTACCTGGCTTGAATACGTCACGGGCAATAACACGACCCAATACGCGCTCACCCAACGGCTCTACAACGTCACCGCCTTCAATGTGCGGAGTCATCAGCAGACCGTGTTCGGTGCCGCAATCGATCTCGGTTACAACCAGATCCTGCGCCACGTCTACCAGACGACGAGTCAGGTAACCGGAGTTCGCAGTTTTCAACGCGGTATCCGCCAGACCCTTACGAGCACCGTGAGTAGAGATGAAGTACTGAAGTACGCTCAAACCTTCACGGAAGTTCGCAGTAATCGGCGTTTCGATGATGGAACCGTCCGGCTTGGCCATCAGACCACGCATACCGGCCAGCTGACGAATCTGTGCTGCGGAACCCCGCGCACCCGAGTCGGCCATCATGTACATCGAGTTGAAAGACTCTTGATCGACTTCAACGCCGTGACGGTCGATAACCTTCTCTTTCGAGAGGTTGGCCATCATTGCCTTGGAAACTTCGTCGTTCGCTTTCGACCAAAGGTCGATCACTTTGTTGTACTTCTCGCCCTGGGTTACCAGGCCGGAGGCGTACTGGCTCTCGATCTCTTTCACTTCGTCGGTGGCAGCACCGATGATGCGGGCTTTCTCGTCAGGGATAACGAAGTCGTTAACACCGATGGAAACGCCGGAGATGGTCGAGTAAGCGAAACCGGTGTACATCAACTGGTCAGCGAAGATCACGGTCTCTTTCAGACCAACCACGCGGTAGCACTGGTTGATCAGCTTGGAGATCGCCTTTTTCTTCATCGGCAGGTTGACGACGTCGTACGACAGACCTTTTGGCACAACCTGGAACAGCAGCGCACGGCCGACAGTGGTGTCGACGATACGGGTGCCGCTTACGCTGTTGCCGTCACGGTCGTTGACGGTTTCGTTGATACGAACCTTAACCTTGGCGTGCAGTGCGGCTTCGCCGGCACGGAACACACGGTCAACTTCCTGCAGATCCGCAAATACACGACCTTCACCTTTGGCGTTGATCGCTTCACGAGTCATGTAGTACAGACCCAATACAACGTCCTGCGACGGAACGATGATTGGCTCACCGTTGGCTGGCGACAGAATGTTGTTGGTCGACATCATCAACGCACGCGCTTCGAGCTGGGCTTCCAGCGTCAGCGGTACGTGCACGGCCATTTGGTCGCCGTCGAAGTCGGCGTTGTACGCGGCGCAGACCAGAGGGTGCAGCTGGATAGCCTTACCTTCGATCAGTACCGGTTCAAACGCCTGGATACCCAGACGGTGAAGGGTCGGTGCACGGTTGAGAAGAACCGGGTGTTCGCGAATCACTTCAGCGAGAACGTCCCAAACCTCTGGCAGCTCGCGCTCGACCATTTTCTTGGCTGCTTTGATGGTGGTCGCGAGACCACGCATTTCCAGCTTGCCGAAAATGAACGGCTTGAACAGCTCGAGAGCCATCTTCTTCGGCAGACCGCACTGGTGCAGACGCAGGGTCGGGCCTACGGTAATTACCGAACGACCGGAGTAGTCAACACGCTTACCGAGCAAGTTCTGACGGAAACGACCCTGCTTACCCTTGATCATGTCAGCCAGGGATTTCAGAGGACGCTTGTTCGAACCGGTGATAGCACGGCCACGACGACCGTTGTCGAGCAGAGCATCGACAGCTTCCTGCAACATACGCTTTTCGTTGCGCACGATGATGTCCGGAGCGGACAGATCCAGCAGGCGCTTCAAACGGTTGTTACGGTTGATCACTCGACGATACAGATCGTTGAGGTCGGAAGTCGCGAAGCGACCGCCATCCAGCGGGACCAGTGGACGCAGATCTGGCGGCAGAACCGGCAGAACGGTCAGCACCATCCACTCTGGCAGGTTGCCGGAACCCTGGAAGGCTTCCATCAACTTCAGACGCTTGGACAGCTTCTTGATCTTGGTTTCGGAGTTGGTTTGCGGAATTTCTTCACGCAGACGGCCAATCTCGTGTTCCAGGTCGATAGCGTGCAACAGTTCACGGACAGCTTCAGCACCCATGCGGGCGTCGAAGTCATCACCGAACTCTTCCAGCGCTTCGAAGTACTGCTCGTCGTTCAGCAGCTGACCTTTTTCAAGAGTGGTCATGCCTGGATCGATAACGACATAGCTCTCGAAGTAGAGAACGCGTTCGATATCACGCAGGGTCATGTCCATCAGCAGGCCGATACGGGACGGCAGCGATTTCAGGAACCAGATGTGGGCAACCGGCGAAGCCAGTTCGATGTGCGCCATGCGCTCACGACGAACCTTGGCCAGTGCAACTTCAACGCCGCACTTCTCGCAGATCACACCACGGTGCTTCAAGCGCTTGTACTTACCGCACAGGCACTCGTAATCCTTTACCGGGCCAAAGATCTTGGCGCAGAACAGGCCGTCACGCTCAGGTTTGAACGTACGGTAGTTGATGGTTTCCGGCTTTTTAACTTCACCGAACGACCATGAGCGGATCATCTCAGGCGAGGCCAATCCGATACGGATGGCGTCGAACTCTTCGACTTGACCCTGGTTTTTCAGCAAATTCAGTAGGTCTTTCAAGGCCTTTCCTCCTGGCGGAGCAGAGAGCGGGCAATCCTGCCCCGCTCTCGATTCGCGTCACGTGTTATTCGGTTTCCAGATCGATATCGATGCCGAGGGAACGAATTTCCTTGATCAACACGTTGAAGGACTCGGGCATGCCCGGCTCCATACGGTGATCGCCATCCACGATGTTTTTGTACATCTTGGTACGGCCGTTCACATCGTCCGACTTCACTGTGAGCATTTCTTGCAGAGTGTAAGCAGCACCGTATGCTTCCAGTGCCCAGACCTCCATCTCCCCGAAACGCTGACCACCGAACTGCGCCTTACCACCCAGCGGCTGCTGGGTAACCAGGCTGTACGAACCGGTAGAACGCGCGTGCATCTTGTCGTCTACCAAGTGGTTCAGCTTCAGCATGTACATGTAGCCAACGGTAACTGGACGCTCGAACTTGTTGCCGGTACGGCCGTCAGTCAGCTGCATCTGGCCGCTTTCCGGCAGGTCTGCCAGTTTCAGCATGGCCTTGATTTCGCTTTCCTTGGCGCCGTCGAACACTGGAGTGGCCATTGGAACACCGCCACGCAGGTTCTTCGCCAGATCTAGGATTTCCTGATCAGAGAAGCTGTCCAGATCCTCGTTACGACCGCCGATCTGGTTGTAGATCTCGTCCAGGAAGGTGCGCAGTTCAGCGACTTTACGCTGCTCTTCGACCATCCGGTTGATCTTCTCACCCAGACCTTTGGCCGCGAGGCCCAAGTGGGTTTCAAGGATCTGACCAACGTTCATACGCGAAGGTACGCCCAGTGGGTTGAGGACCACGTCGACCGGGGTGCCATTGGCATCGTGCGGCATGTCTTCAACCGGCATGATCACGGAGACCACACCTTTGTTACCGTGACGACCGGCCATCTTGTCGCCCGGCTGGATGCGACGACGGATTGCCAGGTAAACCTTGACGATTTTCAACACGCCTGGAGCCAGGTCATCGCCCTGCTGCAGTTTGCGCTTCTTGTCTTCGAACTTGTCGTCCAGCAGACGGCGGCGATCAACGATGTAGGCCTGAGCCTTCTCGAGCTGCTCGTTCAGAGCATCTTCAGCCATGCGCAGTTTGAACCACTGACCATGCTCAAGACCGTCGAGAACTTCGTCGGTGATGTCCTGACCTTTCTTCAGACCTGCGCCGCCTTCAGCCTTGTGGCCTACCAGAGCGGAACGCAGACGTTCGAACGTCGCGCCTTCAACGATACGGAATTCTTCGTTCAGATCCTTGCGGATCTCGTCCAGCTGGGACTTCTCGATCGACAGTGCACGAGCATCACGCTCAACGCCGTCGCGGGTGAAGACCTGTACGTCGATGACAGTACCTTTGGTACCGGTAGGTACACGCAGGGAGGTGTCTTTAACGTCGCTGGCTTTTTCACCGAAGATTGCACGCAGCAGTTTTTCTTCCGGAGTCAGTTGGGTCTCGCCTTTCGGAGTGACCTTACCTACCAGAATGTCGCCTGCGCCAACTTCAGCACCTACGTAAACGATACCGGCTTCGTCCAGCTTGTTCAGCGCAGCTTCACCCACGTTAGGGATGTCCGCAGTGATTTCCTCTGGGCCAAGCTTGGTGTCACGGGCCACACAGGTGAGTTCCTGAATGTGGATCGTGGTGAAACGGTCTTCCTGAACCACACGCTCGGACAGGCAGATGGAGTCTTCGAAGTTGAAGCCGTTCCATGCCATGAACGCGATGCGCATGTTCTGACCCAGCGCCAGTTCACCCATGTCGGTGGACGGGCCGTCGGCCATGATGTCGCTACGCTGAACGCGATCACCCTTGCTCACCAGCGGACGCTGGTTGATGCAGGTGTTCTGGTTCGAGCGGGTGTATTTGGTCAGGTTGTAGATGTCGACACCAGCTTCGCCGGTTTCAACTTCGTCATCAGCAACACGAACCACGATACGGCTGGCGTCGACGGAATCGATCACGCCGCCACGACGAGCCACGACGCAAACGCCGGAGTCACGGGCTACGTTACGCTCCATGCCGGTACCTACCAGCGGCTTGTCAGCGCGCAGGGTTGGTACAGCTTGACGCTGCATGTTCGAACCCATCAACGCACGGTTGGCGTCGTCGTGCTCGAGGAACGGGATCAGCGACGCTGCAACCGAAACTACCTGCTTCGGCGAAACGTCCATCAAGGTGACTTCTTCAGGCGCCTTGACGGTGAATTCGTTCAGGTGACGTACGGCTACCAGCTCGTCGATCAGGACTTTCTGGTCGTTCATGGTCGCCGAAGCCTGCGCGATCACGTGATCGGCTTCTTCAATAGCGGACAGGAACACGATCTCGTCGGTGACCACACCCTCTTTCACCACGCGGTACGGGCTTTCGAGGAAGCCGTACTGGTTGGTGCGAGCGTAAGCAGCCAAGGAGTTGATCAGACCGATGTTCGGACCTTCCGGCGTTTCGATCGGGCATACACGACCGTAGTGAGTCGGGTGCACGTCACGGACTTCAAAGCCTGCGCGCTCACGAGTCAGACCGCCAGGGCCGAGTGCGGAGACACGACGCTTGTGGGTGATCTCGGACAGCGGGTTGTTCTGGTCCATGAACTGCGAGAGCTGGCTGGAACCGAAGAACTCTTTCACCGCCGCAGCCACTGGCTTGGCGTTGATCAGGTCTTGCGGCATCAGGCCTTCGCTTTCAGCCATCGACAGACGCTCTTTGACCGCACGCTCAACACGTACCAGGCCAACGCGGAACTGGTTCTCGGCCATTTCGCCTACGCAGCGAACACGACGGTTACCCAGGTGGTCGATGTCATCGACGATGCCTTTACCGTTACGGATGTCGACCAGAGTCTTCAGTACCGCGACGATGTCTTCCTTGCACAGCACGCCCGAACCTTCGATCTCGGTACGACCGATACGACGGTTGAACTTCATCCGGCCGACCGCAGACAGGTCATAGCGCTCAGGGCTGAAGAACAGGTTGTTGAACAGGGTTTCGGCAGCGTCTTTGGTTGGCGGCTCGCCTGGACGCATCATGCGATAGATCTCGACCAGCGCTTCCAATTGGTTGCTGGTGGAGTCGATCTTCAGCGTGTCGGAGACGAACGGACCGCAGTCGATATCGTTGGTGTACAGCGTTTCGATGCGAACAACACCAGCCTTGGCAATTTTTGCCAGGACTTCAGTGTTCAGCTCGGTGTTGCACTCTGCCAGGATTTCGCCGGTAGCCGGGTGCACGATGACCTTGGCGGTAGTACGGCCCAGGACGTAGTCCAGAGGTACTTCCAGAGTCTTGATGCCGGCTTTTTCGATCTGGTTGATGTGGCGCGCGGTAATACGGCGGCCCGCTTCAACAATGACCTTGCCCTTCTCGTCCTGAATGTCCAGAACCGCAATTTCACCACGCAGACGCGAAGCAATCAGTTCCAGGCTGAGGGTTTCGCCGCTCAGCTTGAAGACGTTGGTGGTGTAGAACGCGTCCAGCACTTCTTCAGTGGTGTAACCGAGCGCGCGCAGCAGTACCGATGCCGGCAGCTTGCGACGACGGTCGATACGCACGAACACGCAGTCTTTCGGGTCGAACTCGAAGTCCAGCCACGAACCGCGGTAAGGAATGATGCGCGCGGAGTACAGCAGTTTGCCGGAGCTATGCGTCTTGCCGCGGTCGTGGTCGAAGAACACGCCCGGGGAACGGTGCAGCTGGGAAACGATTACACGCTCGGTACCGTTGATTACGAAGGTACCGTTCTCAGTCATCAGGGGGATTTCACCCATGTAGACTTCTTGCTCTTTGATGTCCTTGATCGCTTTGTTCGACGATTCTTTGTCGAAAATGATCAGGCGCACTTTTACCCGCAAAGGTACGGCGAAAGTTACACCGCGCAATACGCATTCTTTGACATCAAATGCCGGTTCGCCCAGGCGATAACCGACGTACTCCAGCGCAGCATTGCCGGAGTAGCTGATGATCGGGAAAACGGATTTGAAGGCCGCATGCAGGCCCACGTCGCGGAACTGATCTTTAGTCGCTCCCGCTTGCAAGAATTCACGATACGAATCCAGCTGGATGGCCAGGAGGTAAGGCACATCCATGACGTCCGGCAACTTGCTAAAGTCCTTGCGGATACGTTTTTTCTCAGTATATGAGTAAGCCATCAGCGTTCCCCAGCTTGGTCACCTGCTTGTTTGGCCCCTCCCGACGGGAGCAGCCAGAAAATCGTGCAAACCCCATGGTTTGCTCCACCGCATCGGGTGGTTACAGCGCCCTTATCAGCACCGACCCAGTCGGCTGCCAATAACGGAAAAAGGCCGGTGGCAAGAGCCACCAGCCATCAGCCTGTCGCTTGACGCTCGGGCTGGAGGAGCAAAGTCGATACTTATTTCAGTTCGACTTTAGCGCCTGCTTCTTCCAGCTTCTTCTTGGCGTCTTCAGCAGCTTCTTTCGAAACGCCTTCAGCTACAACCTGAGGAGCGCCGTCTACTTTCTCTTTGGCTTCTTTCAGGCCCAGACCGGTCAGTTCACGAACTGCCTTGATCACGTTAACCTTCTTCTCGCCAGCTTCCAGCAGAACAACGTTGAACTCGGTTTGCTCTTCAACAACAGCGGCAGCAGCAGCTGGACCAGCCGAAGCAGCAGCAGCGGTAACACCGAAGGTTTCTTCCATCGCTTTGATCAGCTCAACGATTTCCACTACGGATTTCTGGCCGATTGCTTCGATGATTTGTTCGTTAGTCAGAGACATGACTCAATTCCTGAATTGGGGGACGGCCTACGCGACCATCGAAATAAACAAAAAACGCGAGAAGTTGACGAGCCTTAGGCTGCGGCAGCTTCTTTCTGGTCGCGAATTGCCGCCAGAGTACGAGCCAATTTGCTGGTAGCGCCTTGAATCACGCTCATCAGCTGAGAAATTGCTTCGTCACGGGTCGGCAGAGTTGCCAGTACGTCGATCTGATTAGCTGCGAGGAACTTGCCCTCGAACGCAGCTGCCTTGATCTCGAACTTGTCCTGACCCTTGGCAAACTCTTTGAAGATACGGGCAGCAGCACCCGGATGTTCGTTCGAGAATGCAATCAGGGTCGGGCCGGTGAACACGTCGTTGAGGACACTGTATTGAGTGTCAGCAACAGCGCGCTTGAGCAGGGTGTTACGTACAACACGTACGTAAACGCCAGCTTCACGAGCCTCTTTACGGAGTCCGGTCATTGCGCCTACTGTTACGCCACGTGCATCAACCACGACAGCGGACAGAGCGACTTTGGCAGCCTCGTTGACTTCAGCGACGATGGCCTTCTTGTCTTCGAGATTAATTGCCACGGGTTTAACTCCTGCTTGTTACCGTTTCATTCGATCGGAACCGAATGTCGTTTTGGTGTCTGATTCGGTAAGGAACCGGGAGCACCATCTGCGTAGGCTTATGGTTTAAGACTTGCGTCGCCTACGGTCTTGGATAGCCCCCGCCAGGCAGGGACCCCAATCTTTCAATTGGCACGAACCATCGCGCCAACCTTTGTCTTACGCGTCGAGCGAGCTCTGGTCGATGACCAGACCTGGGCCCATAGTGGTGCTCAGGGTAACGCGCTTGACGTAGATACCTTTCGAAGAAGCTGGCTTGATACGCTTCAGATCAGCGATCAGGGCTTCAACGTTTTCCTTCAGCTTGACGGCGTCGAAGCCCATCTTGCCAACGGAAGTGTGAATGATGCCGTTTTTGTCGGTGCGATAACGAACCTGACCAGCTTTAGCGTTTTTAACCGCAGTAGCTACGTCTGGAGTTACAGTACCAACCTTAGGGTTAGGCATCAGACCACGTGGACCGAGGATCTGACCCAGTTGACCTACAACGCGCATGGCATCCGGGGATGCAATCACTACGTCATAGTTCAGGTCGCCGCCTTTCATTTCGGCAGCCAGGTCGTCCATACCTACACGGTCAGCGCCGGCAGCCAGAGCGGCTTCAGCAGCTGGACCTTGGGTGAACACAGCAACGCGAACGGTCTTGCCAGTGCCGTGTGGCAGCACAGTAGCGCTACGGACAACCTGGTCGGATTTACGCGGGTCAACACCCAGGTTTACAGCAACGTCGAACGACTCGCTGAACTTGACAGTCGACAGCTCAGCCAGCAGAGCAGCAGCGTCTACAATGTTGTAGGCCTTGCCTGCTTCGATTTTGCCGGCGATAGCCTTTTGACGCTTGGTCAGCTTAGCCATTACACACCCTCCACGTTAAGGCCCATGCTACGAGCAGAACCGGCGATAGTACGCACGGCTGCATCCATATCAGCTGCAGTCAGATCCGCGTTTTTGGTTTTCGCGATTTCTTCCAGCTGAGCACGGGTAACAGTGCCAACCTTAACGGTGTTCGGACGAGCGGAACCGCTGGTCAGACCGGCCGCCTTCTTCAGCAGAACCGAAGCAGGGGTGGATTTGGTTTCGAAAGTGAAACTACGGTCGCTGTAGACAGTGATGATCACTGGAGTCGGCAGACCTGCTTCAAGACCCTGAGTACGGGCGTTGAAAGCCTTGCAGAATTCCATGATGTTCACGCCGTGCTGACCCAGAGCAGGACCAACAGGTGGGCTTGGGTTAGCCTGAGCGGCCTTCACTTGCAGCTTGATGTAAGCGGTAATTTTCTTGGCCATGAGGCACTCCAATTACGGGTTCGAACGCCTCGGAAGGCTCCCCGGTTACTTGCGCGTTTATCCCAGTGACGACAAAACCCCACAGCCTAGGGCTGCGGGGTTGGGATGCTTGTCCAGTTAGACCTTTTCGACCTGACTGAACTCCAACTCTACCGGAGTAGAGCGACCGAAAATGAGCACTGCCACTTGGATCCGGCTCTTTTCGTAGTTAACTTCTTCAACAACGCCATTGAAATCAGCGAATGGACCGTCGTTGACTCGCACCGTCTCACCTGGCTCGAAGAGAGTCTTCGGCTTAGGCTTGTCACTACCATCAGCAACGCGACGCAGAATTGCTTCCGCCTCTTTATCGGTGATCGGCGCAGGCTTATCAGCGGTACCGCCAATGAAACCCATCACCCGAGGAGTATCCTTGACCAAGTGCCAAGTACCCTCGTTCATATCCATCTGAACCAGCACATAGCCTGGAAAGAATTTGCGCTCGCTTTTGCGCTTCTGGCCATTACGCATTTCAACCACTTCTTCAGTGGGAACCAGAATCTCGCCGAAGCCATCTTCCATGCCAGCCAGCTTTACGCGCTCGATCAGCGAGCGCATCACATGCTTCTCGTAACCCGAGTAAGCATGCACAACATACCAACGCTTAGCCACGGGACACCCTTAGCCGACAATCAAGGAAACAAGCCAGCCGAGCAGGGAATCAAGCCCCCACAACAGCAACGCCATAACCAGAACAACAGCCACCACAATAAGGGTGGTCTGCGTGGTTTCTTGGCGAGTTGGCCACACGACTTTACGAATCTCGGCGCGAGCTTCCTTAACCAGTACAAAGAAAGACTTGCCCTTAGCAGTCTGCAGGCCTACAAAGGCAGCTACAGCAGCAATTGCAAGTAAAGCGAGCACACGGTACAGGATCGGCGAAGCAGAGTAATACTGATTGCCAACAACGCCAACAACCACCAAAGCGACAACTACAAGCCACTTGAGCAGATCGAAGCGAGAGCCTTGAGCTTCAGCTTTAGGAGTCATCTATGAAGATCCTGTGAAAAGAAAGCCAGACACACCGAGTGAATCTGGCAGGTCAGGAGGGAATCGAACCCCCAACCTACGGTTTTGGAGACCGTCGCTCTGCCAATTGAGCTACTGACCTAAAACAAAATCAGGCCGACCATTATGCCGGCCCGAAAAATACATTACAACCACTTACTCGATGATTTTAGCTACGACGCCAGCGCCGACGGTACGACCGCCTTCACGGATAGCGAAACGCAGACCATCTTCCATCGCGATGGTTTTGATCAGGGTAACAGTCATCTGAATGTTGTCACCTGGCATTACCATTTCAACGCCTTCTGGCAGCTCGCAGTTACCAGTCACGTCAGTAGTACGGAAGTAGAACTGTGGACGGTAGCCTTTGAAGAACGGAGTGTGACGACCGCCTTCTTCCTTGCTCAGAACGTAAACTTCTGCAGTGAACTTGGTGTGCGGCTTAACCGAACCCGGCTTAACCAGAACCTGACCACGCTCAACGTCGTCACGCTTGGTACCACGCAGCAGAACGCCGCAGTTCTCGCCAGCACGACCTTCGTCGAGCAGCTTGCGGAACATTTCAACACCGGTGCAAGTAGTAACGGTGGTGTCACGCAGACCAACGATTTCCAGCGGATCCTGAACGCGAACGATACCGCGCTCGATACGACCAGTCACAACAGTACCGCGACCCGAGATCGAGAATACGTCTTCGATTGGCATCAGGAATGGCTTGTCGATCATACGAACTGGTTCTGGAATGTAAGCATCCAGAGTCTCAACCAGCTTCTTGACGGCAGTGGTGCCCATCTCGTTGTCGTCTTTGCCTTCCAGAGCCATACGAGCCGAACCGATGATGATTGGAGTGTCATCGCCCGGGAAGTCGTAGGTGGACAGCAGGTCGCGAACTTCCATCTCAACCAGTTCCAGCAGCTCAGCGTCATCTACCAGGTCAGCCTTGTTCAGGAAAACCACGATGTACGGAACGCCTACCTGACGGGACAGCAGGATGTGCTCACGAGTTTGTGGCATCGGACCATCAGCGGCCGAGCAAACCAGAATAGCGCCGTCCATTTGAGCAGCACCGGTGATCATGTTCTTCACATAGTCAGCGTGACCTGGGCAGTCGACGTGAGCGTAGTGACGGATCTTCGAGTTGTACTCAACGTGTGCGGTGTTGATGGTGATACCGCGAGCTTTTTCTTCTGGTGCGCTGTCGATCTTGTCGAAGTCAACGATTGCGGAACCGAAAACTTCGGAGCAAACGCGAGTCAGAGCAGCAGTCAGAGTGGTTTTACCGTGGTCAACGTGACCAA
>NZ_FYDH01000006.1:326945-329992 GCF_900187475.1 Pseudomonas sp. Irchel s3h9
TCATACCGCGAGCTTTTTCTTCTGGTGCGCTGTCGATCTTGTCGAAGTCAACGATTGCGGAACCGAAAACTTCGGAGCAAACGCGAGTCAGAGCAGCAGTCAGAGTGGTTTTACCGTGGTCAACGTGACCAATGGTCCCAACGTTGACGTGGGGCAGGGAACGATCAAATTTTTCCTTAGCCATCGATATCACCCTCAACAGAAGAAATTAGACAAACAATATCAACCATTAAAACAAAGGCAGATATTTTCATATCTGCCTTGTTATATGGAGCTCTTGAGCGGATTTGAACCGCTGACCTCACCCTTACCAAGGGTGTGCTCTACCAACTGAGCTACAAGAGCAAAACACTTTGCACAACCTGCAAACTTGGAGCGGGTAGCGGGAATCGAACCCGCATCATCAGCTTGGAAGGCTGAGGTTCTACCACTAAACTATACCCGCGGAGCCTGCAGCTCACGCTTAAATCTGGTGGAGGGAGAAGGATTCGAACCTTCGAAGTCGTAGACGTCAGATTTACAGTCTGATCCCTTTGGCCGCTCGGGAACCCCTCCTAATCAGGCCGGCATTCTATACTATGCCAAACCTCTGTCAAGCATTTTCTCATTTAAAAACCTGAGGTTAGCTGCGTTGACATCGCTTCACTTTGAATCCCTACTTAGGTCTTCGCTGTGGAGCGGGCGCCATTCTATGCAAACTATTCAGCAGGTGCAACCCCCTCACACAGCATTATTTTATGTTTTAACTCATTGAATTCGTTGGAAAGGTTTTGGAGCTGGGCGTCCCCCAGCAAACGCTGGCCCTGAGGCGAAACAGACAACCAATAACCAACCCCAAAAGCATCCCTCGACGAAGATTTTACATCGACTCCCATTTCAGCCAAACGCTGCTGGAGCGCTGTAATCGACTCCTGTCGAGAGAAACCACCAAGGAACAGACACTCTTGCCGACGCCCCCCCTGCCCCTCCCGAACATTGCCCGTCGTTTCGCTGAGCAAGCGAATGTCTTGCTGGGAACCTCGATACAAACTAAGAGGCGTTACATCCTTTGCCCGCAAGGGCGCCTCCTGCTGATGCCAGACATAATAGAAAACATTAAGAACAAGAAGCAGGAGGAACAACCAACGCATACAAACCTCAGGAAAAAGGACACGCCATAGCCAACCCCACAAACACCAGGTCAGGAACGACTCGGGCCTCAGGGGCGACAGCTGCAACCAATTCAGCATCCCCCCCAGTTATAAAGACTGCGAAGTCTTCCCTCCAGTAAGAGCGCGCCAGTTCCAACTGTGTCAATACAAAACCTCGCAACATCAATGAACACCCGCGCTCCACCGCCTCAACAGTGGTCCGCCCAGGCGCATTGCTTGACAGCGCGCGCTCAGCCGCCAGATCTCCATAGCGAATCTTACGGGTATGCGTACGTAACTGATTTCGCATCAAAGGCATTCCGGGGCAAATAAAACCACCAAGATGCTCACCACCCGCAGCAATAAAATCTGCAGTCACCGCCGTACCGAAATCAAGCACCAGGCAAGCGCCGCCTGATGCGAGATGAAACCCGCCAAGCATGGCCAGCCATCGATCCAGCCCTAGGCGCTCGTACTCTTCATAACCATTTTTGACACCGGACATTTCACGTGCGGGCTTCGCGCACACCACCGAAATACCAAACTCACGCTCGATAATAGCGATCAAGGCATCAGTCTCCTCCGCAGTCCTGACACTGACCACGCGGCACTTACGAAGCTCAAGCCCATTGAGAGCTTTCAAACTGTCTAGCAATGCGAGATCAGAGTCGACAACCCCTTCAGAAAAGAGAGAGCCAAGCGCAGCCTTCAGTACTCGCCACTTAATAAAGCTGTTCCCACAGTCGAGCTCAAGAATCATCACGCAACCTCAGGCTGAGCTCACCACCACTAAAGACTTTTTCCACACCATCCACCTTCAGGCGCAGCGCACCCTGACTATCGATTCCGAGCACAACACCATCTATCTGACTGGAACCCGCAATCAATGACACAGAGCGATCCTGCCACAAATGGTTCGCCTCCCATTCCGTCTGGAGAGCCGAAAAACCATCCACCTGATGGCGCCGGATATAAACATTTAACTGCTTACTAAGCTCAGCCACCAGGGAGTTACGGTCAGTACTTCTACCTGACTCAAGCCGAATCGAAGTCCATTGCTGGCCAACTTCATCAGCCACTTGCATGTTCACATTTACACCAATACCCAGCACCACATGGCAAACGTCTGCCGGATCACCAACGAGCTCAAGGAGAATGCCGGCAATCTTCTTGTTACCCACCAAGACATCGTTGGGCCACTTCAATCCCGCACCTGACACTCCAAAATTTCTCAGAGCCTGCAAGACAGCCAACCCAACAACAAGACTCAAGCCCTCGAGCTGGCGCATTCCGCCATCAATACGCAGGACAAGGCTGTAATAAAGATTCTCTGCAAAGGGACTTACCCACTTGCGACCTCTTCGCCCACGACCAGAGACCTGGCGTTCCGCGAGCACCAAAAAGGGCGCCAAACTACCTTGGCCAATCGCCCGCAAGGCCTCAGCGTTTGTCGAGTCGACCGAATCCAAGACCATCACCGGCCAATCTGGCGCCATTGCCGATATTGCCCGAGAGTCGAGCAGCGTCAATGGAACAGCCAATTGATAGCCTCGTCCTCGCACTTTATGAATGGACAAGCCAAGCTCGGCCTCAAGATGCTGAAGCTGTTTCCATACCGCACTTCGACTTATTCCCAAGGCGGCGCCAAGATCCTGACCAGAATGGAATCGGCCATCTTTCAGGAGGTTCAACAACGTCAACATGCAGGTCTCGCCCTCACAATGAGGCCCGAATAATATCCATGAGCCGGGCTGTTGCATAGAAATCAAGCAGATGCTTTTCCCGCGGGCAAAACAAAACCCCAACTGCTTTCGCAATTGGGGTTTCGGAATTTAATCTTGACGATGACCTACTCTCACATGGGGAAACCCCACACTACCATCGGCGATGCATCGTTTCACTGCTGAGTTCGGGATG
>NZ_FYDH01000017.1:0-175001 GCF_900187475.1 Pseudomonas sp. Irchel s3h9
CATCCCGAACTCAGCAGTGAAACGATGCATCGCCGATGGTAGTGTGGGGTTTCCCCATGTGAGAGTAGGTCATCGTCAAGATTAAATTCCGAAACCCCAATTGCGAAAGCAGTTGGGGTTTTGTTTTGCCCGCGGGAAAGTTTTCACAGGACAACGCTGTCCCAGCTGTCGCAAGAAATGGCCATTGGGGAAATTCCTTCTGAAATGACCGGGCAGTTTTTGGTATGGTGCAGCTCGTTTTTTTTAACGGACTGATGTCATGCCCACGGATCGGCACTCATTTATGTCAAAGAGTTGCTGTAGAAATGCCTGAACCCATCCCGATCAAAGACCACGAAAAAGAGACGCGCCTGGTCAACAAACGGTTGATCGCCTGCGCCTTGTTCGTTTTCGCCATCAGCTGCGCCCTTGTCGTGCGCCTGTACATCCTCCAGGTGGTGGAGTTCGACTACCATTCCACGATCTCCGAAAACAACCGCGTCCACGTATTGCCAATCCCGCCGACACGCGGCTTGATCTACGACCGCAACGGCGTCTTGCTCGCCGATAACCGCCCCAGTTTCAACCTGACCATCACCCGCGAGCGCGCCACCGACGTCAATCAAGAACTGGACGAGGTCATCAACCTCCTGCACTTGCCTGCAGAAGATCGTACAGTCTTCGATAAAGCCATGAAGCAGTCCCGTCACCCGTTTACGCCGGTGACGCTGTTCTATGAGCTGACGGAAGAGCAAATCGCTGTATTGGCCGTCAATGAGTTCCGCCTCCCGGGCCTCGATGTCGAACCCCAGTTCGTCCGGCATTACCCGCTCGGCGCGCATTTCGCCCACTCGATTGGCTACGTCGGGCGGATCAATGAAAAAGAGTCGAAGAGCCTCGACTCGGTCGAATATCGCGGTACGCAATCCATCGGCAAAACCGGCATCGAACGCTTCTACGAGGCGCAACTACACGGCCACGTCGGTTACGAAGAAGTGGAAACCAACGCTCAAGGTCGCGTACTCCGTGTGCTCAAACATACCGACCCGGTCCCGGGCCAGAACATCGTCCTGAGCCTCGATATCAAACTGCAGGAAGCCGCCGAAGCCGCTCTGGGTGATCGTCGTGGTTCAGTGGTAGCGCTCGATCCGTCGACGGGCGAGGTGTTGGCCATGGTTAGCAATCCGAGCTTCGATCCGAATCTATTCGTCACCGGTATCAGCTCCAAGGAATACTCGGCACTGCGAGATTCGATCGACAGGCCGCTGTTCAACCGTGTGCTGCGCGGGCTCTACGCACCGGGCTCGACGATCAAGCCAGAAGTGGCAATCGCCGGCCTCGACGCCGGGGTCGTAACACCGCAGACGCGCGTCTTTGACCCCGGTTATTACCAACTCCCGGACTTCGATCACAAGTACCGCAACTGGAACCACAGTGGCGACGGCTGGGTGGACATGGACGCGGCGATCATGCGTTCCAATGACACCTATTTCTACGATCTTGCGCACAAGCTCGGCATCGATCGCCTGCACGATTACATGGCAATGTTCGGCTTGGGTGAGAAGGTCTCGCTGGACATGTTTGAAGAGTCGCCCGGCCTGATGCCATCGCAAGCGTGGAAGCGCGCGACCCGCCGTCAGGCCTGGTTCCCGGGCGAAACGGTTATCCTTGGCATCGGCCAGGGCTACATGCAGGTCACGCCGCTGCAACTGGCTCAGGCCACGGCATTGATCGCCAACAAAGGTGTATGGAACCGGCCGCACCTGGCCAAGACCGTCGACGGTGTCGCTCCTGTCGACGAACATCCGATGCCGAACATCCTGCTCAAGGATCCGCGAGACTGGGAGCAGGTCAATCACGGTATGCAGATGGTAATGCACGATGCGCGAGGTATCGCGCGTGCGGCCGCGGCCGGTGCGCAATATCGCATCGCTGGCAAGAGTGGTACCGCGCAAGTGGTGGCGATCAAGCAGGGCGAGCGCTACAACCGCGAGAAAACCCTGGAGCGCCATCGTGATAACGCCTTGTTCGTCGGCTTCGCGCCGGCCGAGCATCCGAAGATTGCGATTTCGGTGATGATTGAGAACGGCGAGGCCGGTGGTCGTGTTGCCGGCCCTGTGGTGCGGCAGATCATGGACGCCTGGCTGCTTGATCAGGACGGCCATCTCAAGCCGCAATACGCTGCGCCGACGAAAGCGCCGGGTGACCCGCACGTTTAACCTTCAACAGTTCACAGTAGCGGCTCATGCAAGCTGAACCGCTACTGTGAACTGTCTTGCAAAGACTATTTGCAGCTGTAACCCTCGGGCATCGTGACGGTGTAGTTGCGCTGCACGCGATCCTCGAAGTTCAGGTTCTGCAAGCCTTGTTCCACCAGAAAGGCTTCAACCTTGGTGGATTGGCAGTCTTCGTTATAGGACGACGCGCGAAGCAGGTAGACCGGGCGCTTACTGACTTCGTCGCGGGCAGTGGCAACGAAGGTGCTGAGCGTGGTGTAACCGGTGCGCTCCGAGGTCCCTACCGGTCCATAGGTGGTGTTCGGTTTACTCGTACAGGTCAGTCGGTCGTCTTTTTTCTTTCTGGTCTTACACACCGTAGAGGTGCTGGTCGGCACTTGCCCATAGTCGGTGGCGGTATAGCGGTAAGTCACCTGTCGACTGCCAATATCGAGACTGACAGTCATTTTTATCGGCGCGTGGTTTTTCGGCAGACTGGCGTCGGTATAGACCTCCTGGAAACCCCTGTCTTTCAGCGCGTTAACCATGTCGCGAAGATAGTAGCGGGCATTAAGAGCGTTTTCGTCGCTGCCACTCGCAGACGTCACCAGCACAGTCGCCTTTCGGTCAAAATGATAGTCCGGATCGGGTGTCGCATTTAGCGCTACGTCCATTTGCGTGGCGCAGCCGCTGATCAACGCTGTCAGTAAAAACAGCGCGCAAAGTAAAAACCGGGTCATGACAAAGCCGCCTTACAAACTAAGGATTGAATAAGAGTTAAACGGTGTGGACTGGCGACAATTAACTTGCACGCCTGCGCAAGGCTCAGTCTTTCTGGTATTCCAGCAAATCGCCTGGCTGGCAATCGAGTGCTGCGCAGAGCTTGTCCAGGGTGGCCATCTTCACGCCCTTGACCTTGCCATTCTTCAGTAATGACAGATTGGCCTCGGTGATGCCCAGCAGGCTGGCCAACTCTTTCGAGCGAATTTTTTGCGTGGCCATGACAACGTCAAGGCGGACGATAATGGTCATTGTGTTGTTCTATATGTATTGGCTTTGCTCATCGCTGAGTACTTTTGCATCGCGCATGATAATTGAAAACAAACAGAGCAATACGCCTTTGACAATCTCGTAGGCAGAAGTGGAGGACAGGCCGATTGAGAACTGAAAAATACGATCCCCTGGCGGTAGATCAATAGACAGGGCCAAACCTTGCAATGTCTCTACCAGTGGGTAGGCGGCCGGAGAAATGATGCAAAGAATCCCCACTCGCCATAGCACCTTGATGTTGCGCTCGGTCCAGGTTTCGCCGCGGGACAAGCGCAGGAAAAACAACCCTGTCAGCCAGAGCACGTAGGTCGAAAGCAGGACGGGTAGGAAATCCAAAACGACAAGCAGCGCAGTGACCAGTGGCGAGAGCCATGTATCGGGAGCAAGCAGGGCACCTTCGACAAACGGGTCAAGTAATTGCGGCGAGTTTTCGGCGAAGGCGTAGAGCAGAGCTGCGAGCATTTCATCCGTTTGGAAGAACCAGATCGAAGCGTTGCCACCGACCTCGGTCACCCCTAAGACCCAGACAAGAATCGCTGCCAGTAGTCCGACCCAATGCATGCGCTGCAGTGCCAATCCGTTGTTACGAGTACTCATGAAAAATCCTTGCGGTGTCATTGGGAATGACTAATTCTCGATGTAAAATTATCGAATGGCAATAATAAATTGTTCTTGTTTTGTGAAGGACGTTGTTAGCATCGGACGCAGAGGCCATAGAATGAACCTCAGTTCAATCGATTTGCGGGGATTTCAATGTCGATAGACTCTCGAGTTCGAAGCAAGTCGAGAGCAGGGAGAGGCGCGACCCACGCGGTGAACGCTGATATCGATGACGGGTTCAGCGAATGATTGGAGCGGGGGGCATGCGCCACAAGCATGCTTCAGTCCCCGCTCTAACCGGTCTTACTTGATCTCGGTAATGAAGTTTTCCCGCGAGCGGCGAACCTTTTTCAAGTTGACCAACCAGTCTCCCTCAGTTGCTCTATGCCCTAGCGGCAGAATCACTACACCGCGCAAGTTGCGGGCCGTGAGTCCGAGGATTTCATCGATGGCTGCCGGGTCGAAACCTTCCATCGGTGTCGCGTCGACTTCTTCAAATGCCGCAGCGATCAGAGCCGAGCCAAGACTCTGCATTGGTCACTACGAGCAATTCAAAGGGCCGCAGTCCACTTGATGTCGGCGTTAGCCGTACCACCTCCAGAATGCGCTCGATTTTTTCATCGAACACCGTCCGGGAAGGGTCGTACTTTTTCGTTGCATAGCGCCATTTCAGCAGGTCTGTCAGTGTGCTCGTCATCAAATTCCGTAAAGGTGAAAGATGTTCTCCGCCCCCCACATTTGAAATGCGTTCCAATGTGGGAGCGAGCCTGCTCGCGAAGGATCCTCAAAGCCGCCGCAAAAAATCAGGCCCCAGGCACCGGGCAGCTCATGTCACCTTCTTCACACTTCAAATACTGTTTCAGCGACTCAACCCGCAGCTTGGTCACCCCTGTCAGACAACTGCTGTAAACCCATGGATAAACGCTCCCGCCAGTAACTCCCGACGATGAAAACTTGCACTCGGCATCCCGAAACCCGAGCCACGCCCGCTGCGCGCTGACCAACAGCTTCTTGCCATCCGGGTTGTCCTTCAAGCGCCCGATGATCTGTTGATACACGGTGTTCAACTCTTTGTCCGCCGCTTTGAAGTCTTGCCCGGCGCACTGATTCATCGTCGCTTGATCGCTGGCATTTGCACAGTCCACGGCGGCGTGGGCGAGGGGAGTGAACAGAAAGGGCGTGAGAGCCAGAAGCAGGCGTGGGGACATGGTCAAGTCTCGCTGTATCGAAGATAAGTGCCGAGCAGTGTAGCGGCTGCTTCGCACTTATTCAGGCAGGCGCATTCGGGAGGCGTCGAGCAAACGGTCGGCGATGGCCGCAATCTCTTCACCATCGTGCAGCCTTTCCAGCCAATGTGCAGGAATGCCCCGCACGCCGTAATAGGCGCCGGCCAACTGACCGGTGATCGCAGCGGTGGTATCGGCGTCATCCCCCAGGTTGGCCGCTCGCAAAATGGCCGCTTCGAAGCTGTCCGTCTGGTGAAAGCACCACAGCGCCGCTTCCAGGGACTGCACGCTGTAGCCATTGCCTCTGATGTCCGTCTCGGACAGAACGAGGTATTCGCCATGCGCAATGGCGGCGACCTTGGATTGCGAGAAGCTGGCGAAAGGCAACTGACGCAGTTCTGCTTTGCTTGCGCCTTCAAGCGCTCTGGCAATCAACCCGGCCAACAATTGGCAGCATTCGATGGCTTCAGGTGCTGCGTGGGTGGTTCGCGAACTGTCGGCGGCAAAGCTCTGGATTTTCCGGGCATCGGGAAAGTAGAACAGCACCACCGGCACCAGACGCATCAGCGAACCGTTGCCGGCGCTGCACGGGTCGGTCGAGCCGGCGAAGGGATCAGCGGTTTGTTGATACTGCGCGAGCGCCTGGCTGACGGTCATGCCGACATCGAAACATTCACCGGTCGAACTGAGGTAACCCCATTGCCACCAGTTGAGGTAGCGCCCCATCTGATCGGCAGCGTTGAATCCATTCTTGTTCAGCAGGCTTTCTGCCAGACAGAGGGCCATGGAAGTGTCATCGGTCCACTGCCCTGGCTTGAGGTGGAACGGGCCACCGCCGACCATATCGGTCAATGGTGGGAATGATCCCCGTGGTTTGAACTCAACCGTAGTACCGACAGCGTCGCCGCACGCAAGACCGAGCAGGGCTCCGCGGTAACGTTCAGCGAGGGATGGCGGCATGATTCGTCCTTGTAGATTCAAATTCGCTGGAGAAGGTAACAGTTTCGTTGGGCGGAGGGTGCCTGGATCCATCACAGCAACGGTCAAAAAGTGCAGCTTGATGTGTCTTTGCTGATGAATGACTGCACCGCCTTGATACAACTTCACATTGGACATGTGGTCATACAGGCCTAGTGTTCAAAACAGGAGGTGACGTATGAAACCAGTACCCAATAGTTTCGAACGCAAAATCACGCTCAAGGCGCCGCGTTCGCATGTCTGGCGTGCATTGGTCGATGCCGAGGCGTTTGGCCAGTGGTTTGGGGTGGCGCTGGAGGGCAGGCGTTTTATTGCCGGTGAATGGACGCAAGGGCAGGTCACGTATCCGGGTTATGAACACGTGTTGTGGAACGTGCTGATCGAGCGGGTCGAGCCGCAGCAGTTGTTTTCGTTTCGCTGGCATCCGTATGCGGTCAATCCGAAGATCGACTATTCACAGGAGCCGACTACGCTGGTCAGGTTCGAGCTGGAAGACTTCGAGAGCGGTACGTTGCTGAAAGTGTCCGAATCCGGCTTCGCGCACATTCCTGACATTCGCCAGAAAGAGGCGTATTACATGGACAGCCGTGGCTGGGAGGAGCAGTTGAGCCGGCTCGAACAGTTTCTTGCTGAGAGCGCCAAGGCCCGCGAGCGTGACGGTGGTTGAGACCTTCGAGTCTTGCCTGAACGACAGCGATAGCCGGCTATGTGCACGGTGGTGCTGGAAGCAGGCCTCAGGGCCGCTGAAAGTCGCTTAGATCGTGGCTTCCATGCTTTCTGCATGACACGGCTAAGGGTTTTCGGAAGGGTTGCTATGGCGAATGTCCTACACGCGCTGGTAGCTTTTACGACTATTGGCGATTGGATCCACCGCGTAATCTACACACATCAACTGAGACACAGGGAGTGTTTCAGGATCAAGGATGATCGACCATTTGCAAGGATCGCTGCCGACAGGGAGTCGATAATGGTCTTGGGAAAAACCCGCTTCGGCGGGTTTTTTTTCGCCTGTATGTAGGAGCTGCCGCAGGCTGCGATCTTTTGACTTTGGCTTTTAAAAGCAAGATCAAAAGATCGCAGCCTGCGGCAGCTCCTACTTTGGTTTGTGCGTTACGAGGCGATCAATTGGCGCAGGACGTAATGCAGAATCCCGCCCGACTTGAAGTACTCCACCTCATTCAACGTATCGATCCGGCACAACACCTCGATCTTCTCCTGGCGCCCGTCCTCACGGGTGATCAGCAGCGGCAGATTCATCCGCGGTATCAGCTCGACGCCGGTCAGACCCTGGATTTCAAAGGTTTCCTTGCCGGTGAGATTGAGGCTCTTGCGGTTCTGATCAAGCTTGAACTGCAGCGGCAATACGCCCATGCCCACCAGATTGGAACGGTGAATTCGCTCGAAGCTTTCCGCGATCACCGCTTTGACTCCCAGCAGATTGGTGCCTTTGGCCGCCCAGTCACGGCTGGACCCGGTGCCATATTCTTGCCCGGCAACCACCACCAGCGGCGTTCCCGAAGCCTGATACTTCATCGCCGCGTCGTAGATCGCCAGTTTTTCGCCGGTCGGAATGTAGATCGTGTTGCCACCTTCTTCACCGCCGAGCATTTCGTTGCGAATACGGATGTTGGCGAAGGTGCCGCGCATCATCACTTCATGATTGCCACGCCGTGAACCGTAAGAATTGAAGTCCCGTGGCTCCACGCCTTTTTCGCGCAAATAACGCCCGGCCGGGCTGTCGGCCTTGATGTTGCCGGCGGGGGAGATATGGTCGGTGGTCACCGAATCACCCAGCAGGGCCAGCACTCGTGCACCTTTGACATCCTTGATTTCAGGCAACGGGCCGGAAATGTCGTCGAAAAATGGCGGATGCTGGATGTAAGTCGAATCGTCCTGCCACACATACGTCGCCGCCTGCGGCACTTCGATGGCTTGCCACTGTTCATCACCGGCGAACACTTCGGCGTATTCCTTGTGGAACATTGCCGTACTGACCTGATTGACCGCGTCGGCGATCTCTTTGCTGGTCGGCCAGATATCGCGCAGGTACACCGGATTGCCTTGCTGATCTTCGCCCAGCGGTTCGCTGCTGATGTCGCTGCGCACGCTGCCGGCCAGGGCATAGGCGACCACCAGCGGCGGTGAGGCCAGCCAGTTGGTTTTCACCAATGGATGCACGCGGCCTTCGAAGTTGCGGTTGCCGGAGAGCACCGAAGCGACGGTGAGATCAGCTTTCTGGATGGCTTTCTCGATCGGTTCCGGCAGCGGCCCGGAGTTGCCGATGCAAGTGGTGCAGCCATAGCCGACCAGGGAAAAGCCGAGCTGATCTAGGTATTGCGTCAACCCCGCAGCCTTGTAGTAGTCGGTGACCACTTTCGAACCCGGTGCCAGCGAACTCTTCACCCAAGGTTTGCGGGTCAGGCCTTTCTCCACCGCTTTTTTCGCCAGGAGGCCGGCGGCCATCATCACGCTCGGGTTCGAGGTGTTGGTGCAGGACGTGATCGCGGCGATGACCACGGCGCCGTTTTTCAGGCGATAAGTGTGGCCTTCATATTCATATTCGGTTTCGCCGACCAGATCGGCATTGCCCACCGCGACGCCGCCACCGCCCTCACTTTCCAGACGTCCTTCTTCTTTACTGGTGGGTTTGAATTGCAGATCCATGAAGTCGCTGAACGCTTGTGCGACATTCGGTAGCGAAACGCGATCCTGCGGGCGTTTCGGCCCGGCGAGGCTGGCTTCGACGCTGCCCATGTCCAACGCCAGGCTGTCGGTGAACACCGGTTCCTGACCGGGTAGACGCCACAGGCCTTGAGCCTTGGTGTAGGCCTCGACCAGTTTCACCACTTCCGGTGGCCGGCCGGACAGGCGCAGGTATTCCAGCGTTACGTCGTCAACGGGGAAGAAGCCGCACGTCGCGCCATATTCCGGGGCCATGTTGGCGATGGTCGCGCGGTCGGCCAGCGGCAGGTCGGCGAGGCCGTCACCGTAGAACTCGACGAACTTGCCGACCACACCTTTCTTGCGCAGCATTTGCGTGACGGTCAGCACCAGGTCGGTAGCGGTGATGCCTTCCTTGAGCTTGCCGGTCAGTTTGAAACCGATCACTTCTGGAATCAGCATCGACACCGGTTGCCCGAGCATCGCCGCTTCCGCCTCAATCCCGCCGACGCCCCAGCCGAGCACGCCGAGACCATTGATCATGGTGGTGTGCGAGTCGGTGCCGACCAGCGTGTCGGGGAACGCGTAGGTGCGGCCGTCCTCATCCTTGGTCCACACCGTGCGGCCGAGGTATTCGAGGTTGACCTGGTGACAGATGCCGGTACCCGGCGGCACCACGCTGAAATTGTCGAAAGCGCTCTGGCCCCAACGCAGGAAGGCGTAACGTTCGCCATTGCGCTGCATTTCGATATCGACGTTCTGCTCGAACGCGCTGGCGGTGGCGAACTTGTCGACCATCACCGAGTGGTCGATCACCAGATCCACCGGCGACAACGGGTTGATTCGCTGCGGATCGCCACCGGCCTTGGCCATCGCCGCACGCATGGCGGCAAGGTCGACCACCGCGGGTACGCCGGTAAAGTCCTGCATCAATACCCGGGCAGGGCGGTACTGGATTTCGCGGTCGGAGCGGCGCTCCTTGAGCCAGGCGGCAAGCGCCTTGAGGTCGGCGCCGGTGACCGTTTTTTCATCTTCCCAGCGCAGCAGGTTTTCCAGCAGGACTTTCAGCGACATGGGCAGCTTGTCGAGGTCGCCCAAGCTTTTGGCGGCATCCGGCAAACTGAAATAGTGGTAGGTCTTGTCATCGATTTGCAGGGTTTTGAGCGTTTTCAGACTATCGAGGGACGGCATTACGATCACTCCTTTGAATCCGCACGGCTACGGATTGAGGGGACGAATAGAGCTTTAAACCTAGCCCTGTTTTAGGTAGCTGGCTAATAACTGGACTCTATGAGCGGAACCAAGGTTCCGACATCGGCTATCATGCGCCGGTTTTCGTGACAGGCTTTGCTTCAACGCAAGGCCTGAGCATCGCGCGGCGGCCGAATGATCGCCCGCTGCCCAGGAGTAAGAATGAACACCCTATTCATGCATTGCCGGCCAGGCTTCGAAGGCGAAGTCTGTTCGGAGATTTCCGACCTCGCCGCGCAACTCAACGTGGCCGGCTACGCCAAGGCCAAAGCGGCTACCGCCTGCGCCGAGTTTGTCTGCACCGAAGAAGACGGCGCCGAGCGCCTAATGCGCGGTCAGCGTTTCGCCGAATTGATCTTCCCGCGCCAATGGGCGCGTGGGGTTTTCATCGATTTGCCGGAAACCGACCGCATCAGCGTGATCCTTGCGCACATGGCCGAATTCCCGGTGTGCGGCAGCCTGTGGCTGGAAGTCGTCGACACCAACGACGGCAAGGAACTGTCGAATTTCTGCAAGAAATTCGAAGGCCCGCTGCGCAAGGCGCTGACCGGCGCCGGCAAACTGGTGGATGACGCCAGCAAACCGCGTCTGCTGCTGACCTTCAAGAGCGGTCGTGAAGTGTTTCTCGGCATGGCCGATGCTGGCAATTCGGCGATGTGGCCGATGGGCATTCCGCGTCTGAAGTTCCCGCGTGAAGCACCGAGCCGTTCGACGCTGAAGCTGGAAGAGGCCTGGCACCACTTTATCCCGCGTGATCAGTGGGAAGATCGCCTGCACAGCGACATGACCGGCGTTGACCTCGGCGCCGCGCCGGGCGGCTGGACCTGGCAACTGGTCAATCGCGGCATGCTGGTGACCGCGATCGACAACGGCCCGATGGCTGAAAGTCTGATGGATACCGGACTGGTTCAGCATTTGATGGCAGACGGTTTCACCTTCAAGCCCAAGCAACCGGTGGACTGGATGGTCTGCGACATCGTCGAGAAGCCGGCGCGCAATGCCGCGATGCTGGAAGAGTGGATCGGCGAAGGGCATTGCCGCGAGGCGGTGGTCAACCTGAAGTTGCCGATGAAGCAGCGTTACGCCGAGGTGAAGCGTTTGCTCGAACGCATTGCCGATGGTTTCAAGGCACGCGGGATCAAGGTCGATATCGGCTGCAAACAGCTGTATCACGACCGCGAAGAAGTGACCTGCCATTTGCGCCGTCACGACACCAAGAAAGCCAAATCCCGCTGAAACACTGCAAAACCCCTGTAGTAGCTGTCGCAGGCTGCGATCTTTTGATCTTAAAAAGCAAAGATCGCAGCCTTCGACAGCTCCTACATAGGGTGTGGCGTAACGCCATAGATGACCGAATACCCGGCAATGCGCGACAATGCCGGCCAGTTTCAGGAGTGAATCATGAGTGAAATGATCGATACCCCGGTCGATGGCACCCTCGACGCCACCGGTCTCAATTGCCCGGAGCCGGTGATGATGCTGCACCAGCACATCCGTGACCTGGTGCCCGGCGGCCTGCTCAAAGTGATCGCCACCGACCCGTCGACCAAACGCGATATCCCCAAGTTCTGCGTGTTTCTCGACCATGAACTGGTGAGCCAGCACGAAGACGCCGGTACATATCTGTACTGGATCCGCAAAAAGTCCTGATCAAAGGCAAAAAAAAGACCTGCATCTGCAGGTCTTTTTTATGGGCGATCAACCCGCCGAGCGACTGATCCGAATACGCTTGCGCGCACTGCGCGTCAGGCGAATCGACAGCATCAACGCCGCACAGCTCAAGCCCACGATCAAACCCTGCCACAAACCGCTCGGGCCGCGTGGTTCGCCGAGCCAGTCGGTCAGACCGAGGGCATAGCCCACCGGCAAACCAATGCCCCAATAGGCGAACAGGGTCAGGATCATGGTCACGCGCGTGTCCTGATAGCCACGCAGCGCGCCGGCGGCGGTGACCTGGATCGCGTCGGAAAACTGGAACAGTGCCGAGTACACAATCAGCATCGCCGCGATGTGAATCACTGTCGGGTCAGCGGTGTAGATCGCCGCAATCGGCTCGCGCAGCAACAGCATCATGCTCGCCGACAGGCAGGCGTACGCCAGCGCGGTGCCCATGCCGACACCAGCGGCAAAACGCGCTTCGCGTGGTTCTTCGCGGCCCAGTGCCTGACCGACGCGCACGGTCACCGCCATGCCCAGCGAATACGGAATCATGAACACCAGCGAACTGACGTTGAGGGCAATCTGGTGCCCGGCCACCACGGTGGCGCCAAGACTGCCGATCAGCAGGGCGATCACGGCAAAAATGCTCGACTCGGCAAACACGGCGATACCGATAGGCAGACCAATCGCCAGCAGACGCCTGATCACTGTCCATTGTGGCCAGTCGAAACGGCTGAATATTTCGCTCGAACGATAGGCCGGTGCCCAGCGCTCATAACCGGCCAGCCCCAGCGCCATCACCCACATCACGATGGCCGTGGCCCAACCGCAACCGACGCCGCCCATCGCCGGCACACCGAAATGGCCATAGATGAAGATGTAGTTCAGCGGAATGTTCAGCGCTAGACCGCACAGGCCCAGCACCATGGCAGGACGCGTACGGCCGATGCCGTCACTGGTGCAGCGCAGCACGTGATAGAACGCCACTGCCGGCAGACCACTGGCGATGCCGTGCAGGTATTGCATGCACGGGCCGATCAGCTCTGGATCGACTTTCATCAGGTGCAGTACCGGCTCGGCGGCCACCAGCATCGCGGTGGCGATCAGTCCGACCACCAGCGCCAGCCACAGCGCCTGACGCACGAGCGGGCCGATTTCGCTGTGGGTGCCAGCGCCGAAACGCTGGGCGACTTTCGGCGTGGTTGCCAGCAGAGTGCCGGTCATCAGCAGAAACACCGGCACCCAGATCGAGTTGCCCAGCGCCACCGCTGCCAGATCCTTTGGCCCGACGCGGCCAGCCATCACCGCGTCGACGAAGCCCATGGCCGTAGTCGCCAGTTGCGCGATGATGATCGGCAATGCCAGGGCGAGCAGGTTCTTGAACTCCAGGCGAATCCGCGCGGGGCGAGTGAGGGAGACGGCGACAGGTTGATCAGTTACAGAATTCACGGGAAAAACGTCCACAGCTGTTGATGCGCAAGGCGCCGCATTCTACGCCGCTGACGCCTTGGTCAGGAAAAATCCTCTGTTGCGGATTTGTAAGCGCAAAGCCCGCTGGCCCGGCGACCGATCTGCACCTAAACTGCCGATCCGCCTAAGGAGCCCGCCATGCTGATTGTTGCCGACGAAAATATCCCGCTGCTCGATGCCTTTTTTGCCGGTTTCGGCGAGATCCGCCGGGTGCCGGGCCGTTCCATCGACCGTGCGACGGTCGCGCAGGCCGACGTGTTACTCGTGCGCTCGGTGACCAACGTCAACCGCACGTTGCTTGAGGGCAGCAAGGTGCGCTTTGTCGGTACCTGCACGATCGGCACCGATCATCTGGATCTCGACTACTTCAATGAGGCCGGCATCACCTGGTCGAGTGCACCCGGCTGCAATGCCCGAGGCGTGGTCGATTATGTGCTGGGCAGTCTGATGACCCTCGCCGAAATCGAAGGTGTCGATCTCACTCAGCGGACTTATGGTGTCGTCGGCGCCGGTGAGGTGGGAGGGCGCCTGATCAAGGTTCTAAAAGAGTTGGGCTGGAATGTCAAAGTCTGCGATCCGCCGCGTCAGGCTGCCGAGGGCGGCGATTACGTGAGCCTTGAGCAAATCATTGAGCAGTGTGACGTAATCAGTCTGCACACACCGCTGACACGCAGCGGCGTTGGTGCGACTTGGCATCTGTTCGATCAGCAGCGTCTGCAGCAGCTCAAGCCCGGTGCATGGCTGATCAACGCGGCGCGTGGTCCGGTGGTGGATAACGCCGCGCTGCGCGAAGTGCTGCTGGAGCGTGAAGACCTGCAAGCCGTTCTTGATGTCTGGGAGGCCGAGCCTGAGGTTGATGTTGCATTGGCCGAACTTTGCGTACTGGCCACTCCGCACATTGCCGGTTACAGCCTTGATGGCAAACAGCGCGGAACGGCGCAGATCTATCAGGCTTACTGCCAATTCATCGGCCAGCCAGCAAGCATTCAACTCAGTGAGCTGCTACCGGCGCCGTGGTTGTCGCAAGTGACCTTGCATGGCGACAGCGATCCGGCCTGGGCGCTGGCGATGTTGTGTCGTGGCGTGTACGACCCGCGCCGCGATGATGCGGATTTTCGCCGCAGCCTCGTAGGTAATGTCGGCGAGCAGCGGGCGGCGTTCGATGTGTTGCGTAAACAGTATCCGGTGCGGCGCGAGATTGAAGGGCTGAAGGTGCGGATTGAAGGGGATTCGCCGGTGTTGGCGAAGATAGTCGCGGCACTGGGTGCGGTGACTGTCTAGAAACCGGGTTGGCCCCTTCGCGAGCAGGCTCGCTCCCACATGGATCTCGCACTCACTGACGATCTCCTGTGGGAGCGAGCCTGCTCGCGAAGGTCGCGCCAAAAGTCCCCGGATCTGCAGGCAGAAAAAACCCGGCCAAAGGGGCCGGGTCAGGAAGACGGTGGCTATATCACTCTTGTTCGGCAGGCTTGACCAATCGCTTCTCCAGCTCGCTGCAGGCTTGCTGGATCATCTCTTCAGTGATCGGTACTTCACGCCCATCCTTATCCAGTATTGAGCAACCCAGAGATTGGCCGGGCTTGGTGCGGATCACTTCAATCTTGTCATCGCTGCTGTGTTGCAAGGACATGGCCTGTCTCCTCATCAGGTTGTATACCCAGATTAAAGCCGCCACGTGACCAGGCTGTGACAGCGCCTTTCGATCCGTCATGAGCGGCCATTCCAGTCCAACAGAAATGACCGTTCGTCTCAACCTTGACGTTAGACCGATAGCAACTATGGCCTAGTCTTTGGGGGCATATTTAACCTGACTCATTGTGATTTACAGAGTTCCACCCCAAAGAAGGTTTACGCTAGCCCTTTCATCAACACGGATGTACACCTGAATGACCCCGAAGCTTTCTTCACGACACCGTCGCGCGCTGCGTCTGACCAGTCGATTTCTGGCCCCTTACCGCTGGCAGGTCATCGCTGCGCTGCTGGCGTTGATCGTTACGGCCGCCGTCACGTTGTCGATGGGGCAGGGGATCAAGCTGTTGGTCGACCGGGGCTTCATGACTCAGTCGCCGCATCAGCTCAACCAGAGCATCGGCATCTTCATGTTGATGGTGCTGGGTTTGGCGGTCGGCACGTTCGCGCGGTTTTACTGGGTGTCGTGGATCGGCGAGCGTTGCGTGGCCGATATTCGCCGTGAGGTGTTCAATCACCTGGTCTATCTGCATCCCGGCTTCTACGAGAACAACCGCAGTTCGGAGATCCAGTCGCGACTGACCGCTGACACGACGCTGCTGCAATCGGTGATCGGCTCGTCGCTGTCGATGTTCCTGCGCAACCTGCTGATGGTGATTGGCGGTGTCATCCTGCTGTTCGTGACCAACGCAAAACTCACCAGCATTGTGGTGATCGCCTTGCCGTTCGTGGTCGCGCCGATCCTGATTTTCGGCCGACGCGTACGCAATCTGTCGCGATTGAGCCAGGACCGCGTCGCCGATATCGGCAGCTATGTGTCGGAAACCCTCGGCCAGATCAAAACCGTGCAGGCCTACAACCACCAGATTCAGGACGAGCGACGTTTTGCGACGACGGTCGAGGACGCGTTCGACACGGCGCGCAAACGCATCTTTCAGCGCTCGTGGATGATCACCATGGTGATCGTGCTGGTGCTCGGCGCCGTGGCGGTGATGTTGTGGGTCGGAGGCATGGACGTAATCGCCGGGCGCATCACCGGGGGCGAACTGGCGGCGTTTGTCTTTTACAGCCTGATCGTCGGCAGTGCGATTGGCACGTTGAGTGAGGTGATCGGCGAACTGCAGCGCGCGGCCGGGGCCGCCGAACGTATCGCTGAACTGCTGGGTTCGGAAAACATCATCCAGCCGCCCGTTACCGGGCTGGTGACCTTGCCGGAGCGCGTGCGGGGTGAATTGCAATTGCAGGACGTGCGTTTTTCCTACCCTTCGCGTCCGGAAAGCTACGCCGTCAACGGTTTGAATCTGACCATTCGCGCTGGCGAGACACTAGCGCTGGTGGGGCCGTCCGGCGCTGGCAAGTCCACCGTGTACGACTTGCTGTTGCGTTTTTATGATCCGCTGGAAGGGCAGATCCTGATTGATGGCGTGCCTTTGACCAGCCTCGATCCGCTGGACCTGCGCCGTCACTTCGCCCTGGTATCACAATCGCCGGCGCTGTTTTTCGGCAGTGTTGAAGAGAATATTCGTTACGGCAATCCCGGGGCGACGCTGGAGCAGGTCAAGGACGCTGCGAAAATTGCTCATGCCCACGACTTCATCGAGAAAATGCCCAACGGTTACCAGACCCATCTCGGCGATGGTGGCCTCGGTCTTTCCGGTGGCCAGCGTCAGCGTCTGGCCATTGCCCGGGCGTTGCTGGTCGACGCACCGATCCTGCTGCTGGACGAAGCCACCAGCGCCCTTGATGCGCAGAGCGAACACCTGATTCAGGAAGCCCTGCCGAGCCTGATGCAAAACCGCACCACGCTGGTGATCGCGCATCGACTGGCCACGGTGAAAAACGCTGACCGGATTGCGGTAATGGATCAGGGCAAGCTTGTGGCCATTGGCACCCATCAGGAACTGATTGCCAGCAATCCGCTGTATGCGCGGTTGGCAGCGTTGCAGTTCAATGATGGCAAGAGCGCGTCAACGAATCCTGTCACCGATCCTGCCATTCACTAAATAGCCGCTCAGGTTGTGCCCATAAAAAATGCCCGTATCTCGCGATACGGGCATTTTTCGTTAGTTGGCGTCAGTCAGGTGATCACTGATCGTCGAAGTAGCGCTCATGCCAGTCCACCAGCGGCTGCGGCGAGTTGAGCTTCTGGCCGTAGATCACCGAGTACGACAGCACGTTCTGCACATACTGACGGGTTTCGTCGAACGGAATGCTTTCGACCCACACGTCGAAGCTCAGGTGATCGGCGCCGCGCAGCCATTGGCGCACGCGACCAGGACCTGCGTTGTAGGCGGCGGAGGCGAGGACGCGGTTGCCGTTGAACTGACTGTGCACCTGGCTCAGATACGCGGCGCCGAGCTGGATGTTCTTGTCCGGGTCCAGCACTTGCTGCGGCGAGGCCAGCGGAATGCTGAATTTGCGCGCGGTTTCCTTGGCGGTGCCGGGCATCAATTGCATCAGGCCACTGGCCCCGACACCGGAGCGTGCGTCGTCCATGAACGCGCTTTCCTGGCGGGTAATGGCAAACACCCAGCTCGAATGCAGGCCACGTACCTTGGCTTCACGCACGAGCGTTTCGCGGTGGGCCATCGGGAAGCGGATATCCAGATCGTCCCAGTACTGCGCCTGACTGATGGTGCGGATCGCCGGGAAATACCATTTCAAGTCGTAAGCGAGTTTCGCCTGGGCAACCATTTCATCGCGATTGAAATGGCGGCTGACGTGATACCACTCGCGACGACCGTCGACGATTTGCCCACGGGCATGGAATTCCAGCGCGCGGCGTACGCCCGGCGTGTTGCGCACCTTGTTGATCAGCGCCTGGCTGAGGACCAATGGCTTGTTGTTCAGCGAGTACGGCGATTGCGAGCGGTCGGCGGCGAGGAAACCGTAGAAGTCACGTTCGCGCGCAAGGTTTTTGTACAGGGTCTGCGCTTCCGGGTTCTGCGGCTGGGCCAGTTCCAGACTACGCGCCTGCCAGTAGCGCCAGCGGTTGGTGGTGGCCAGATCCTGCGGCAGACGGCGGGTCAACTGGTAGGCGTCGTCCCAGCGGGCCAGACGCAGCAACAGGCGCAAGCGCCATTCCGAGACGGTGTTGTCGCGCAGCTCCGGGTCGTATTTGGTCATCACGTCCAGCGCGCGGCTGTCGAAACGACGGGCAAGGGTCAGGCCGATTTCCCGGGCAATCGCGACTTTTTCATCGCGGGAGAAATGCATGCTGCTGGCGTAACCGTCGAGCAACGCCATGGCCTTGTCCGGATCCTGACGGGCCAGTCGGCGCAAGCCGAGGCTGACCACGTCGGACATCGGTTCATCGGCCGGGGTGAAGCGCGAAGGCTGATTGAGCAACTCCGGTTTTTGCGCCACATCCACCAGCAAACGACCGCGCGGGGCGAGGGTGGTCAGGCCGTTGACCAGACTGTTGGCCAATGGATAGTTGCGGGCCTGAGCGGCAAGTTTGGTGCGCTCCCAGCGTTTCTGTTCAGTGAGCTGGCCATCGGCTGCCCAGATGCCGAACAGCGCGTCACACGCGGCGGGTTGGGATTTGCCAGTCAGCCAGAGCTTTTCAGCATTGGCGTACCCCTCGGCCTTATGGTTGCTGCTGATCTGGTACTGCGCATTCAGGCAGTCCAGTTCAGTGAAGTTGAGTTTCGGGTCGTAATACTTGACGAAGGTGGCCCAGTCGCCACGGTCGGCGAGCCAGCGCAACCAGCGCAATTTCATCCAGTTGGCCTGGGGCAGGTCACCGTGTTCGGCGAGGAACTTTTCGATTTCCGCGTTGCTCGCGGTTTTCAGCCGCGCGGTCAGTTCGTCGTAGGCCAGGTACGGTTCCAGCGGGTAATCGGCCAACGCCTGGCTGTAGCGAAAGTACGGGCCGGTATCACCCTTGGCCAGGGCGCGCTTGGCTTCATCGTAATACTGGCGTTGGGTGGACAGGTCCACCGCCTGGGCGGATTGAGCGGCAGCGGCGGTAAGTAGCAAACAGGACAAGACACTGAAAAGGCGACTGCGCATGAGACATCCGGGCAGAGAAATCATGACAAGTGCCGACCTCGGTCAGCACTGAATTGTCTGTAGCTTAGCCTTTTGCCAGCAAGCGGCGAAAGCTTTGCGGGCCTCGCAGCACAAGTTCGCAACAAATGTTGTGCAGAGTGCTTCGACAGACAAATTGCCGGCCTGCTGAAGCCCTAACTCAGGTAGAATGCGCGCCCGGTTTTTGGAGAAGCTCATGACCCTGCTCAAATTCAGCGATGTGTCCCTTGCGTTCGGCGCTATGCCGTTGTTGGACAAGGTGTCCTGGCAGATCGCCCGTGGTGAGCGGGTGTGCATCATCGGCCGCAACGGCACTGGCAAGTCCAGCATGATGAAACTGGTCAAGGGCGACCAGAAGCCCGATGAAGGCTCGGTGTGGCGTGCCCCCGGTCTGAAAATCGGCGAATTGCCGCAAGAATTGCCGGTGGCCGACGATCGGACGGTGTTCGACGTAGTCGCTGAAGGCCTTGATGGCGTGGGCGCGTTGCTCGCCGAATACCATCACCTTGCGCAGAACTGCGTCACTGAAGAAGACCTGAACAAGCTGATGCACGTTCAGCAAGACCTCGAAGCCCGTGATGGCTGGCGCTTGCAGACTCTGGTCGAGAGCACTTTGAGCCGTCTGCAACTGCCGGCCGACAAGACCCTCGCCCAGTTATCCGGCGGCTGGCGTCGTCGCGTGCTGCTGGCGCAGGCGCTGGTGTCCGAGCCGGATCTGCTGCTGCTCGACGAACCGACCAACCACCTGGACATCGGTGCGATTGCCTGGCTCGAAGAAGCCCTGAAAGATTTCCAGGGCGCCGTGCTGTTCATCACGCACGACCGTTCCTTCCTGCAAAACCTCGCCACGCGCATCCTCGAACTGGATCGCGGCGGCCTGATCGACTGGAACGGCGACTACGCCAGTTTCCTTGTGCACAAAGAAGCCGCGCTGGCCGCCGAAGAAACCGCCAACGCGCTGTTCGACAAGAAACTGGCCCAGGAAGAAGTCTGGATCCGCCAGGGCATCAAGGCTCGCCGCACCCGCAACGAGGGCCGCGTCCGCGCCCTGAAAGCTTTGCGCGTGGAGCGTAGCGAGCGTCGTGAGCGCACCGGCAAGGCCAACATTCAGCTGGACACTGCCGACAAGTCCGGCAAGCAGGTGATGGTCCTCGAGAACGTGAGTTTCGCTCACCCGGGCGGCCCGTTCCTGATCAAGGATTTCTCGATGGTGCTGACACGCGGCGACCGTATCGGTCTGCTTGGCGCCAACGGCACTGGCAAGACCACCCTGCTGAAACTCATGCTTAGCGGTCTGCAACCGACCAGCGGCAAAGTGGAAGAGGGCACGCGGATCGACGTGGCCTACTTCGACCAGTTGCGTCATCAACTGGATCTGGAAAAAACCGTGATCGACAACGTCGCCGAAGGTCGCGACTTCATCGATATCGACGGCCAGAGCCGTCACGTGCTGAGCTACCTCGGCGATTTCCTGTTCAGCCCACAGCGTGCCCGCACGCCGGTCAAGGCGCTGTCGGGTGGTGAGCGTGCGCGTCTGTTGCTGGCCAAGTTGTTCAGCAAGCCGGCGAACCTGCTGGTTCTCGACGAACCGACCAACGACCTCGACGTGGAAACCCTCGAACTGCTCGAAGAGGTGCTGCTGACCTTCAACGGCACCGTGCTGATGGTCAGCCACGACCGTGCATTCCTCGACAACGTGGTCACCAGCACCCTGGTCTTCGAAGGCGAAGGCAAGGTGCGTGAATACGTCGGTGGCTATCAGGACTGGATTCGTCAGGGCGGCTCGCCGCGGCTGTTGGGCGTGACTGAAAGCAAATCGGGCAAGGCTGACCTGAATTCGGCGGTAGTCACCGCTGAGCCTGCTGTGGTTGCTGCGCCTGCCGCTGCTGCCCCGGTTGCCAAGAAAAAGCTGAGCTACAAGCTGCAGCGCGAGCTGGAAGCGTTGCCGGGCGATATCGACGCCAAGGAACAGCAGATCGCCGCAGTGGAGGCCGAGATGGCTGAAGGCGGTTTCTATCAGCGTCCACCGGCTGAAACAGCCAAGGTGATTGCCTCGCTGGAGCAGTTGCAGGCTGAACTGGACGCGTTGATGGAGCGTTGGGCCGAGCTGGATGCCTGATTGATCCGGATGTGAAAAAGCCCGGCGTTCAGTGATGAACGCCGGGCTTTTCATATGCGGGTGGAGACCCAATGGGGGAGCGAGCCTGCTCGCGAATGCGGTGTGTCAGGCGGCATTAATGCTGAATGTGCCGACGCCTTCGCGAGCAGGCTCGCTCCCACAATGATCAGTGTTTCAACGTTTGACCAGGTGGACGGCGAGGACGTCGCATGGCGCGCCGTGCAGTACGTCGTTCGCGGTCGAGCCGAGCAACAGCGCCAGACCATGACGGCCATGGCTGCCGACCACGATCAGATCGCACGTGTTTTCCTTGGCGAAATGATGGATTTCCTGGCGTGGCTGGCCATAGGTCAGGTGGCAGTTGGCGCCCTCAAGCTCTGAGTATTTGGCTTTCAAACGCTCCAGGCGCTCCTTGGCCTGATCGAACTGCTGTTGTTGCAGTTGTGACAGATCCATCGGCACGTCGCCGCCGAAGGCCATGGCCATCGGCTCAACGATATGCACGAGCGAAAGCTTGGCGCCATTGCTCACCGATAGCTCGCGGGCGCGGTGAATCACAGGGTCGCACTCTTCGGTCAGATCTACGGCGACCAGAATGTGGTGGTAGGGCATGAGGTGCTCCTCGTGAGGTTTCAATATTGTTAAGTATGGCTGGTTTCAAGCGCATTGGTTCCAAAGTGACACAATGCGCTCACCAAGAATTGGGAATAGAGATATGACGGTCTGGTTGGTGGTGTCAATCCTGCTGGTGGTTTTGAGTCCGTTGGCGTGGTTGCGCCCATCGCGCGCGCAAAGCGGTCGCATCGCCTTGCGCATGGAGGCGCGGCGCATGGGTCTGGCCATGCAACTGGCGCCTCAGGAATGGCCGCACTGGCTGGCGCAAGAGCCGCCGAATCCGTGTGCGCAGTATCATCGGCCGCGTCGTGGCAAGTCGCCTGCCTGCTGGACTTACTGGCAAAAATCGCCGGGTGTGTGGGTCAATCAATGGCAGGAAGTTTGCGAAGATCGGGCGCTGCTCAATCATTTCGAAAAGTTGCCCGGCAACGTTTTCAAAGTCGAAGCAGACAAGCAGATGATCGCCTTGTACTGGGGCGAGAAGGGCGAAGCGTCGGTGTTGCAGGACATCGACACCACTCTGAAAGCACTGGCGTGACGCGCGGACTTTTCCCACTGCAACGGTGGGGAACGTCCGGCAGACGCGCAATAAAAAGCCCGACATGATTCATCGGGCAGGGTGGCCAGGCAGGCCGGAAACCTTTTTTGATGCTGACTTGGTCGGTACATCTCTCTGTAGTCCACCCAGCGTAGCCCTTTAAACTCGGGCTGCTGCGAATTAGGGCGACTTTTCTAACTATTGATTCTATGAATGGCTTCACATGCAGACGCGTGTTGCGGGTCTTCGTCTTACAGAAATGACCGCAAAGTCGCATTTCAACCCGTATTTTGGGCGATTGACAATTGTCGGAAATTCCGTGAAGGTGACGTACCCAAATCAAACGGGCGTATGAATTGAGCGTTTGTCTTACAGACTGCTCCTACAGAATCCCGACTATCGCGTTGGCGGGTGTGCCGGGTGGATTGGCGTTAGCATCGACGAAAAAGCGTCCTGCCGAGCCATTCGCCTGCGTCCGACGTGTACTGTTCAGCTTCCATATCGTGGAGATCAGTTGATGATTTACGAAGGTAAAGCCATCACGGTTAAAGCTCTTGAAAGTGGCATCGTCGAATTGAAATTCGACCTCAAGGGTGAGTCCGTCAACAAGTTCAACCGTCTAACCCTGAACGAACTGCGTCAGGCCGTAGACACCATCAAGGCAGATGCTTCGATCAAGGGCGTGATCGTCAGCAGTGGCAAGGACGTGTTCATCGTCGGCGCCGACATCACCGAATTTGTCGATAACTTCAAGCTGCCGGATGCCGAGCTGGTTGCTGGCAATCTCGAAGCCAACAAGATCTTCAGCGATTTCGAAGACCTCAACGTCCCAACCGTAGTGGCCATCAATGGCATCGCCCTGGGTGGTGGTCTGGAAATGTGCCTGGCGGCTGACTATCGCGTCATGTCGACCAAAGCCAAGATCGGCCTGCCGGAAGTCAAGCTGGGCATCTACCCAGGCTTCGGTGGCACCGTGCGTCTGCCGCGCTTGATCGGTGTCGATAACGCCATCGAGTGGATTGCCTCCGGCAAGGAAAACCGCCCTGAAGACGCCCTGAAAGTCAGTGCCGTCGACGCCGTGGTTGCTCCTGAAAAACTGCAGGAAGCTGCCCTTGAACTGATCAAGCGCGCCATCTCCGGCGAGTTCGATTTCAAGGGCAAGCGTCAGCCGAAACTTGAAAAACTCAAGCTGAACGCTATTGAACAGATGATGGCTTTCGAAACCGCCAAAGGTTTCGTCGCCGGTCAGGCTGGCCCGAACTACCCAGCGCCGGTTGAAGCGATCAAGACCATCCAGAAAGCCGCGAACTTCGGTCGTGACAAGGCGCTGGAAGTCGAAGCCGCCGGCTTCGTCAAACTGGCCAAGACCTCTGCCGCGCAGAGCTTGATCGGTCTGTTCCTGAACGATCAGGAGCTGAAGAAAAAGGCCAAGGCCTACGACGAAATCGCCAAAGACGTGAAGCAGGCCGCTGTACTCGGCGCCGGCATCATGGGTGGCGGTATCGCCTATCAGTCGGCCTCCAAAGGTACGCCGATCCTGATGAAGGACATCAACGAGCACGGTATCGAGCAGGGTCTGGCCGAAGCCGCCAAGCTGCTGGTTGGCCGCGTTGATAAAGGTCGCATGACCGCTGCGAAAATGGCTGAAGTGCTCAATGGCATTCGTCCGACCCTGTCCTACGGCGACTTCGGTCACGTGGATCTGGTTGTCGAAGCTGTCGTCGAGAACCCTAAGGTCAAGCAAGCCGTACTGGCTGAAGTCGAAGGTCAGGTCAAAGAGGACACCATCCTCGCGTCCAACACCTCGACCATTTCCATCAGCCTGCTGGCCAAGGCCCTCAAGCGTCCGGAAAACTTCGTCGGCATGCACTTCTTCAACCCGGTGCACATGATGCCGCTGGTGGAAGTGATCCGTGGCGAGAAGTCCAGCGAGCTGGCTGTTGCCACCACCGTTGCCTACGCCAAGAAAATGGGCAAGAACCCGATCGTCGTCAACGACTGCCCGGGCTTCCTGGTCAACCGCGTACTGTTCCCGTACTTCGGTGGTTTCGCCAAGCTGGTCAGCGCCGGTGTCGACTTCGTCCGTATCGACAAGGTCATGGAAAAATTCGGCTGGCCGATGGGCCCGGCGTACCTGATGGACGTGGTCGGCATCGACACCGGTCACCATGGTCGTGACGTGATGGCTGAAGGTTTCCCGGATCGCATGAAGGATGACCGTCGTTCGGCCATCGACGTGCTGTACGAAGCCAAGCGCCTGGGCCAGAAGAACGGCAAGGGCTTCTACGCCTACGAGGCCGACAAGAAAGGCAAGCAGAAGAAAGTCGCCGATCCATCGGTGCTGGAAGTGCTCAAGCCGATCGTTTACGAGCAGCGTGAAGTCACTGACGAAGACATCATCAACTGGATGATGATCCCGCTGTGCCTGGAAACCGTGCGTTGCCTGGAAGACGGCATCGTTGAAACCGCCGCCGAAGCCGACATGGGTCTGGTCTACGGTATCGGTTTCCCTCCATTCCGTGGCGGTGCACTGCGCTACATCGACTCGATCGGTGTTGCCGAGTTCGTTGCCCTGGCTGACCAGTACGCTGATTTGGGCGCGCTGTACCACCCGACCGCGAAGCTGCGCGAAATGGCCAAAAACGGCCAGAGCTTCTTCGGTTAAGCGCCCCCAACTAGAGTGAGAGTGAACTTATGAGCTTGAATCCTAGAGACGTCGTGATTGTCGACTTCGGTCGTACTCCGATGGGCCGCTCCAAGGGCGGCATGCACCGCAACACCCGCGCCGAAGACATGTCGGCGCACCTGATCAGCAAGTTGCTGGAACGCAACGCCAAGGTCGATCCTGCAGAAGTCGAGGACGTGATCTGGGGCTGCGTCAACCAGACCCTGGAGCAGGGCTGGAACATCGCGCGCATGGCTTCGCTGATGACCCAGATCCCGCACACCTCGGCCGGTCAGACTGTTAGCCGTCTGTGCGGCTCGTCGATGAGTGCGCTGCACACCGCTGCGCAAGCGATCATGACCGGCAACGGTGACGTGTTCGTGGTCGGCGGCGTCGAGCATATGGGCCACGTGAGCATGATGCACGGTGTCGATCCGAACCCGCACATGTCGCTGTACGCGGCGAAAGCCTCGGGCATGATGGGCCTGACCGCTGAAATGCTCGGCAAAATGCACGGCATCACTCGCGAACAACAGGACGCTTTCGGCGTGCGATCCCACCAGTTGGCCCACAAGGCCACCGTGGAAGGCAAGTTCAAAGACGAAATAATCCCGATGCAGGGCTATGACGAGAACGGTTTCCTGAAACTGTTCGACTACGACGAAACCATTCGTCCGGAAACCACCCTGGAAAGTCTGGCGGCCCTCAAGCCTGCCTTCAATCCAAAGGGCGGCACCGTGACTGCCGGTACTTCGTCGCAGATCACCGATGGTGCTTCGTGCATGATCGTGATGTCGGCGCAGCGTGCGCAGGACCTGGGTATCCAGCCAATGGCGGTTATCCGTTCGATGGCAGTGGCGGGTGTGGATCCGGCAATCATGGGCTATGGTCCAGTTCCGGCGACACAAAAAGCCCTGAAGCGTGCGGGCCTTGGCATCAACGATATCGACTTCTTCGAGCTCAACGAAGCTTTCGCCGCACAGGCCCTGCCAGTGCTGAAAGATCTGAAAGTACTCGACAAGATGAACGAGAAGGTTAACCTGCACGGCGGCGCGATCGCCCTGGGTCACCCGTTCGGTTGCTCCGGTGCCCGTATTTCCGGCACTTTGCTGAACGTGATGAAGCAGAATAGCGGCACCTTCGGGGTGGCCACTATGTGCATTGGTCTCGGCCAAGGCATCTCCACCGTCTTCGAACGCGTTTAAGCGTCTCGTCGATGGAAGCCGGGGCCAAGTGCCCCGGTTTTTGTTTTTGTGGATTTATTTTGTTTTTATTTTTGAAAAAATTTGAGTGAGGGCCGAAGCATGCCGATACAACCTGGGCTCTACCAACATTACAAAGGTCCGCAGTACCGCGTATTCAGTGTTGCGCGGCATTCCGAGACCGAAGAAGAAGTGGTCTTTTACCAAGCCCTGTATGGCGATTACGGCTTTTGGGTACGCCCTCTGAGCATGTTTCTCGAGTCAGTCGAGGTTGACGGCGAGCAGGTGCCACGCTTTGCTTTGGTGCAAGCCGAACCGAGCCTTTTTTCCAAGGCATAAGGCGAGTGCGCACAGAACCCTGTGCTTGACCTCACCTTGTATCAACTATATATAGCGGTGCCGCGTCAGGCGCCAACCGCCTTTCACTTCTAGAATTCAGGAATTTTCTGATCCATGGGCAAATCGCTGGTCATTGTGGAATCCCCGGCTAAGGCCAAGACCATCAACAAGTATCTGGGTAACCAATACGTGGTGAAGTCGAGTATCGGCCATATCCGAGACCTGCCCACCAGCGGTTCGGCTAGCGCCAGCAAAGAGCCAGCCGCCAAGCGCGGTAAGGCTGCTGCGGGCGAAGGTCCGGTGCTCTCGCCGAAAGAGAAAGCGCGCAAGCAGCTGGTCTCGCGTATGGGGGTCGATCCCGATCATGGCTGGAAAGCCCAGTACGAGATCCTCCCGGGTAAAGAGAAGGTCATCGAAGAGCTGCGCCGGCTCGCCAAAGATGCTGACACCATCTATCTCGCAACCGACTTGGATCGCGAGGGGGAAGCCATTGCCTGGCACCTGCGCGAAGCCATCGGTGGTGACGACAGCCGCTACAAGCGTGTGGTGTTCAACGAAATCACCAAGAAAGCGATTCAGGAAGCTTTCTCGGAACCGGGTGAGCTGGACATTGATCGTGTCAACGCTCAACAGGCGCGTCGCTTCCTCGACCGCGTTGTCGGTTACATGG
Source organism: Pseudomonas sp. Irchel s3h9 (assembly GCF_900187475.1). Taxonomy (NCBI): domain Bacteria; kingdom Pseudomonadati; phylum Pseudomonadota; class Gammaproteobacteria; order Pseudomonadales; family Pseudomonadaceae; genus Pseudomonas; species Pseudomonas sp. Irchel s3h9. The sequence goes on from NZ_FYDH01000017.1 coordinate 26,960, forward strand.
TCTCGCCGCTGCTGTGGGCGAAGATCGCTCGTGGCTTGTCCGCCGGTCGCGTGCAATCGGTTGCCGTGAAGCTGGTGGTCGAGCGTGAACGTGAAATTCGCGCGTTCAACCCGGAAGAGTACTGGGAAGTGCATGCCGATCTCGGCACCACCAAAGGCTCCACCGTGCGTTTCGAAGTGGCTCGCGAAAAAGGCGAAGCGTTCAAGCCGCTCAACGAAGCTCAGGCCATGGCCGCGCTGGAGAAACTCAAATCTTCCAGCTACAGCATCGTCAAGCGCGAAGACAAACCGACCAGCAGCAAGCCGTCGGCGCCGTTCATCACATCGACCCTGCAGCAGGCTGCGAGCAACCGCCTGGGCTTCGGCGTGAAGAAAACCATGATGATGGCCCAGCGTCTTTACGAAGCCGGCTACATCACTTATATGCGTACCGACTCGACCAACCTCTCGGCTGATGCCGTGGCGATGGCGCGTACTTACATCGAAGACGAGTTCGGCAAGAAGTACCTGCCGGAAACGCCGAACGTCTACAGCAGCAAGGAAGGCGCACAAGAGGCTCACGAAGCGATTCGTCCTTCTGACGCCAACACCACGCCAAGCAAGCTGGCGGGTATGGAGCGTGACGCTGAGCGTCTCTACGAGCTGATCTGGCGCCAGTTCCTTGCTTGCCAGATGCTGCCGGCGCAATACCTGTCGACCACCGTCAGCGTAGGCGCTGGTGACTTCGAGCTGCGCGCCAAGGGTCGTATCCTCAAGTTTGACGGTTACACCCGTGTCATGCCGCAGATTGCCAAACCGGGTGATGACGACGTTCTGCCTGATATGGCGCAGGGCGACGTGATGAAGCTGATCAAGCTCGATCCATCGCAGCACTTCACCAAACCGCCGGCCCGCTACTCGGAAGCCAGTCTGGTGAAAGAAATGGAAAAGCGCGGTATCGGTCGTCCTTCGACTTACGCTGCGATCATTTCGACCATTCAGGATCGCGGTTACGTGACCCTGCACAACCGTCGTTTCTACTCGGAAAAGATGGGAGACATCGTCACCGAGCGTCTGTCGGAAAGCTTCTCGAACCTCATGGACTACGGCTTCACCGCAGGCATGGAAGAGAACCTCGATGACGTGGCGCAGGGCGAGCGCGACTGGAAAAACGTACTGGACGAGTTCTACGGCGACTTCAAAAAGAAACTCGAAGTAGCCGAAAACCCGGACAGCGGTATGCGTGCCAACCAGCCGGTCATGACCGACATTCCGTGCACGACTTGTGGTCGTCCGATGCAGATTCGTACCGCGTCGACAGGCGTTTTCCTCGGTTGTTCAGGCTACAGCCTGCCGCCGAAAGAACGCTGCAAGGCCACCGTCAACCTGGTGCCGGGCGATGAAATCGCTGCGGACGACGAGGGTGAGTCGGAATCGCTGGTACTGCGTGGCAAGCACCGCTGCCCGATCTGCAGCACGGCGATGGACGCTTACCTGCTGGACGAGAAGCGCAAGCTGCACATCTGCGGTAACAACCCGGATTGCGCCGGCTACGAAATCGAAGAAGGCAGCTATCGCATCAAGGGCTACGAAGGTCCGAGTTTGGAATGCGACAAGTGCGGCAGCGAGATGCAACTCAAGACCGGGCGTTTCGGCAAGTTCTTCGGTTGCACCAACCCGACCTGCAAAAACACCCGCAAACTGCTGAAAAGCGGTGACGCGGCGCCGCCGAAGATGGATCCGGTGAAGATGCCTGAGCTGAAATGCGAAAAGGTCAACGACACCTACATCCTGCGCGACGGTGCTTCCGGCCTGTTCCTGGCGGCCAGTCAGTTCCCGAAAAACCGCGAGACCCGTGCTCCGCTGGTGATCGAGATTCTGCCGCACAAGGACGAGATCGATCCGAAGTACCACTTCCTCTGCGACGCTCCACAGAAAGATCCTGATGGTCTGCCGGCGGTGATTCGCTACAGCCGCAAGACCAAGGAGCAATACGTACAGACCGAAGTCGATGGCAAGCCTACCGGTTGGAAGGCGTACTTCGACGGCGGCAAGTGGACGGTTGAAGACAAGCGTACGAAGCCAAAAGCTGAGTAAGCCTTAGCCTGATACTGAAAGGCCGCATGAGAACTCTTGGGTTTTCATGCGGCCTTTTTGTTTTGTGCTTGCGGTGGGATCGGCTGATCCACGACACTGTCCGGCCTGTGTGAAGCAATTATTTCGTTGTGGAGAGCGCCGTCATGGCTCACGAACTCTATACCCGCACCAACCAGAAGATCTATTTCGCCGGACTGTCGCTCGAAGCTCTGGCTCGCGCCGAAGAGGGGCGAGCGATGAATTCGCTGGCGTTGATTCAGGCGGGGCGTGAATCGGCGTTGTTTCACCTTTACGGCGCCTTGCTCGGTCTCTGTCACGAGATCGCTGGTTTCTATCGTCTGCCGCAGGCCAATGCACCACGCGCCGAGATGCTGCTGACACGTGAGGTGCTGGAGTCGATCGCGATTCCCGAGTTGGCCGAGATGGTCGAACTCGCGGGCAACTCTGAAACCTGGCTGGCAAAACTGCTGGCTGCGCATTCGGCGCTGTTTCAACCGCCACGGGTGCCACACAAGCCCAAAGGGGACGTGACTCAGCCGCTAATTCAGGCGATTAATCTGGATGAAGAAGAAGCGCCAGAAGAGTTGAGTCGAGAGGAGCTGGAGAGCTGGCGGCAGAATCTGAAAGGCTTGGCGATTCGCTTTCGCGAAGGCTTGAACGAGTGCTGAGGGTGATTGACACGGTGGCAATCTGAAACATGCTGCTGGTCAAGATCCCGAGCGAAGCCTGAATGATGTCTATATAATCCCTGCCTTTCGTGGAGAACAGACCTTTATGCCAACGTCCTTTCTAGAAATTGTCGAGTTACCAGACGGCCGAATCGAACTGCGCAGGGCTGAGGACGAGGGTTCTCTGGTGACGCTGGATTTCTCCGACGATGCCAAGGCGTTCCTTCAAGGTCAGCATGTAGAAATTGCCAAGGCGATGCTAAGCGTCGGCGTGCAGATGGCCGGTCGTATGGTCGAAGGCGAGTTTGATAAGGAAGAGGGGCCGCGGGTTCTTCATTGATCCGCGCCTTTGCTTTTTAACGTTACCGCTTCAGATCGGCTTCTCTGTCCCTGGAGAAGCCCTGCGCTTCACACAGCGCGTAGTAGCAAACCTCAACCCAAACGAATATTCAGGCTCTGAGCTTCGCCCGTGCGTGCGGCGCTGATCAGTTGTTGCCGCGAGTGGGTGTTTAGCGGGTTGAGCCAGGTGACCACAGTGTGGCTGCGCCCCAACCGCAGAGCTTCGCACGCCAGTTGCTGGGCGCTTTGAGCGCCCCGTGGTTGAAGTAGCAGAATACGTTCGCGGTTCAGGCCGGCATCCCGCAGCCAGGTTTGAGTCAGGCTGGCAGGTGGCGCGATCAATGTCAGCCAACGTGCGTCCTGATCTTCACTGAGTTCGCGAAGAATCGGGGCGAGCAGGTTCAGGCAGTTCCCGGCCGCACCACGCAGTGACAGCTCACTGAATACTTCGGGTTCGGCATTCCAGGGGCGTTCGACCACGTCTTTCAGGATCGGCGCCATCGGTTGCGCCAGAAACGCTTCGAATAAAGGCAGTTGTGTTTGCTGGGGGGTGTGTGGGAACTGCATAAAGCCTCCTTTAGCGGCGGATTACGCCGACACTCAAGCCTTCGATCACCAGTTCCTGATCTTTCAGGTCGACTTCGATAGGGGCGAACTCGGGGTTTTCGGCAATCAGCCAGACCTTGCTGCCTTCACGCTTGAAACGTTTGACCGTCACTTCGTCGCCGATACGGGCAACGACGACCTGGCCATTACGTGCTTCGCGGGTGGTGTGCACGGCAAGAAGGTCACCATCGAAAATGCCGATGTCCTTCATGCTCATGCCGTGTACGCGCAGCAGATAGTCGGCGCGCGGATGAAAGAAGGCCGGATTGATGTTGCAAGACTCTTCGATGTGCTGCTGAGCGAGGATTGGCGCGCCGGCAGCGACCCGGCCAATGATTGGCAGGGTAGAGTCGTCGGCCTTGGCTTCAAAGCCGGGAATGCGAATACCGCGAGAAGCGCCCGGTGTCATCTCGATGGCGCCTTTTCGGGCCAGAGCCTTGAGATGTTCTTCAGCCGCGTTCGGCGACTTGAAGCCCAGTTCCTGAGCGATTTCCGCACGGGTTGGCGGGTAGCCGTTGTCTTCGAGGCAGCGTTTGATAAAGGCCAGAATCTCGGCTTGGCGTGGCGTCAGCTTTAGCATATTGATCGCTCTGTCTTTTTATACAGTGACTGGGATTATATACAGTGAAGCGTCCTTGGCAATGCCCGTTTTTTTGCAGGCCGCCAGACGGTCGGTATTCGTGCTTATTAATGAGTTGGGCTTGTGTGGTTAAATAGCTGACCGACCATTCCCAAAACGAACCGGCAGGCTTGACAAGGCACAGGCTGAAACGTATGTTTCAAACAAGTGTTTGTCAGGCGGAGTAGCCATGGCCCAGTCGGAAACCGTTGAACGCATTCTTGATGCTGCCGAGCAGTTGTTCGCGGAGAAAGGTTTCGCCGAAACCTCATTGCGTTTGATCACCAGCAAGGCCGGCGTCAACCTGGCAGCGGTGAACTATCACTTCGGCTCGAAAAAAGCGCTGATTCAAGCGGTTTTCTCGCGCTTCCTCGGGCCGTTCTGCATCAGCCTCGATAAAGAGCTGGAGCGCCGTCAGGCCAAGCCTGAAAACAAGCCGACGCTTGAAGAGCTGCTCGAAATCCTCGTCGAGCAGGCCCTTGTGGTGCAACCACGCAGCGGCAATGACCTGTCGATCTTCATGCGCCTGCTCGGCCTCGCGTTCAGCCAGAGCCAGGGCCACTTGCGCCGTTATCTGGAAGACATGTACGGCAAGGTGTTCCGTCGCTACATGCTGCTGGTCAACGAAGCCGCGCCACGCATTCCGCCGATCGAGCTGTTCTGGCGCGTGCACTTCATGCTCGGCGCCGCGGCGTTCAGCATGTCTGGCATCAAGGCGTTGCGCGCAATTGCCGAGACCGATTTCGGCGTCAACACCTCCATTGAGCAAGTGATGCGCCTGATGGTGCCGTTCCTCGCTGCGGGCATGCGTGCCGAAACCGGCGTCACCGATGCGGCGATGGCTACCGCACAACTGCGCCCGCGCAGCAAATCAACGCCGGTCGCCGCCAAGGTTTAACCGCGCACGGGTGGGCGCGGCAGCTTGTATCCGCTAAGCTAGCCGCCCATGCCGACTCTCGTTCTGAACCCGAAATCCATACAAATTGCCAACCTGCCGAGCATTGCTCAGGGTAGCGATTTGCTGCGGATCGGGTTTTTCGTTTTCAAGGAATCTCTATGACTGCTGGCCTGCAAGGCTCGTTGATGGTGGACGTCGCCGGTACCTGGCTGACGGCCGAAGATCGCCAATTGTTGCGTCAGCCCGAAGTGGGCGGCCTGATCATTTTCGCGCGCAACATTGAGCATCCGCGTCAGGTGCGTGAGCTTAGCGCGGCCATTCGTGCAGTTCGTCCTGATCTGCTGCTCGCGGTGGATCAAGAGGGCGGTCGCGTGCAGCGCCTGCGTCAGGGCTTTGTGCGCCTGCCGGCCATGCGTGCCATCGCCGACAACCCGAACGCCGAATACCTCGCCGAGCAATGCGGCTGGATCATGGCCACCGAAGTGCTGGCGGTCGGTCTCGACCTGAGCTTCGCCCCGGTGCTCGATCTGGATTACCAGCGCAGCGCTGTTGTCGGCACCCGTTCATTTGAGGGCGATCCGGAGCGCGCCGCAGTGCTTGCCGGAGCGTTCATTCGCGGCATGAACAGCGCGGGCATGGCTGCTACCGGCAAGCATTTTCCTGGCCACGGCTGGGCCGAAGCCGATTCCCACGTGGCGATCCCGAACGACGAGCGCAGCCTGGACGAGATCCGCGCCAACGATCTCGTGCCCTTCGCCAGGCTCAGCAAACAACTGGCCGCTGTGATGCCGGCCCACGTTATCTACCCGCAAGTCGACTCGCAGCCTGCCGGCTTCTCCCGGCGCTGGTTGCAGGACATCCTGCGCGGCGAATTGCAGTTCGACGGCGTGATCTTCAGCGACGACCTGTCGATGGCCGGCGCCCACGTTGTTGGCGATGCCGCCAGCCGCATCGAAGCCGCACTGACTGCCGGTTGCGACATGGGGCTGGTGTGCAACGACCGCGCTGCTGCAGAGCTCGCCTTGAGCGCCGCACAACGCATGAAGGTCAAGCCATCGGCCCGAATCGCGCGCATGCGCGGTCAGGCCATTGCCAGCACCGAATATCGTCAGGATCCGCGCTGGCTCACCGCCATCGGCGCGCTCAAAGACGCTCAACTGATCGATTAAGGATTTTTCGCTATGACGGTTTACGCAATCATCGGTGGCACGGGCCTGACTCAACTCGAAGGTTTGACCATTCGCCAATCGCTGGCAGTGGACACACCCTACGGCGCGCCATCGGCCGACGTGCAGATTGGCGAGTACGCCGGCAAGGAAGTGCTGTTCCTCGCCCGTCACGGCCACCCGCATCGCTTTCCGCCGCACAAGGTCAACTACCGCGCCAACCTGTGGGCGTTGAAGCAGGCCGGTGCCGAAGCGATCATCGCGGTAAATGCGGTGGGCGGTATTCACCCGGCCATGGGCACCGGGCATTTCTGCGTGCCACACCAGATCGTCGACTACACCAGCGGCCGCGAACACACCTTTTTCGCCGATGATCTGGAGCACGTCACCCATATCGACTTCAGCTTCCCCTACAGCGAGCCGCTGCGTCAGCAATTGATTGCGGCGGTGGCTGCCGAAGGCTGCGAATACAGCGATCAAGGCGTGTATGCCTGCACTCAGGGCCCGCGTCTGGAAACCGTGGCGGAGATCGTGCGTCTGGAGCGCGATGGCTGTGACATCGTCGGCATGACCGGCATGCCGGAAGCTGCACTGGCCCGCGAGCTGGATCTGGATTACGCCTGTCTGGCGCTGGTGGTTAACCCGGCAGCGGGAAAAACCACCGAAGTAATCACCATGGCCGAGATCGAGCAGGCCTTGCATGACGGCATGGGCAAGGTTAAGTCGGCGTTGGCGCGGGTGTTGGCCGGCTAAGGACTGCCCATGAGCATTATCATCGAACAGCTTAAGTCGTTGGCCTGGGCCCGGGCATTCACTAGCAACGCGCTGGCCAAGGCTCGGGCTTATGCCGCCGATGATCGGGTAGAGATCATCGAGATCGATGACAGAAAGATCGAGGCGTTCTGCGTCGGTTCGGAAGATCAGGCGTATGAACAAACCATTTACCTGTCCGAAGATCGGCTGGGTTCCGTCAACTTGCGTTGCCTGTGCACCTGTCCTGTCTCAATCGACTGCAAACACTGCGCTGCGGTGCTCTATCACCTGCAGGGCAGTGATCATGAAGCGTCCGAAAGTAACGCACAGACCCAGTTGGGGCGGGCGCTGGAACATTGGCTTTCGACCATTCCCGTGCCGGCCAAGCCCATCGAAGAAGGCGCGCAAACTGCAGGCACGCGCCTGTTTTACAAGCTCAAGCCGACGTCAGTGAGCGGCAAGTGGCTGCTCGATATTTTCAAGGTCTCCCAGCTCAAGAGCGGCGAGTTGCGCGAAGTCAAACCGATGTATTCGCTGGCGGAAATGCTCATGCGTCAGCCCGGCTACCTGTCCGAGCTGGATCTGCGCGTCGCCAGGCTGCTGGTTGCCATGCACTCCCATCACGCCTATTACAGCGGCTATCCGCTGGAAGGCAGCAGCGGCGCCGAACTGCTGGAAGTGCTCCTGCGCACCTCGCGGCTGTTCCTCGATTTCGAGGATCTGCAACCGTTGATGTCTGGCGCGAAACGCATCGGCCAGTTCGCCTGGGCCGAGCAGGCCGACGGCGGGTTCCGCGCGCAGTGGAGCAGTGCCGAGGCTGCGCAGGAAACCGTGCTGGCGCTGGAGCCGCTTTATTACCTGGATCGTGAACAGCGGCAGATTGGCCCTCTGTTCAATGAACTGGATGAAAAACTGGCCAGTCATTTGACTCTGGCGCCGGACATTCCGGCGCGTCAGGCCATGCAGTTCAGTCATCGCATGAGTGCGGCAACGAGAATCCCGCCGCCACACCAACTGACCGAACGAATCATCGACGACGTACTACCGCAGCCGCAACTCACCCTCGTCAGCGGTCGGGAGCGCTCGCGCTGGGAATACGTTCTTGAGCACCGCGCCGCCCTGGTGTTTACCTACAACGGCCAGCCGACGGTGGATCGCAACCCGGAAGTAATGATCCTCAACGGTACCGAAACCCAGCGCATTCAACGCCAGCCTGCGGTGGAAAAGAAACTGCGTCAGATCCTGCAAAAGTTCGGCTTCAAGAAAGCCACCCGCAAGAGTTCGCTGGATCGTCCCGGCGAGATGTTCACGTTGCCGGATGATTCCGCCTGGCTCGGGTTTATGCACGAAGGGCTTGCCACGTTGCGCGCCTCGAACTGGGAAGTCGAGATGAGTCCCGGCTTTCATTTCAATGTGCAGCCAGTCGAGCATTGGTACGCCGAGGTCGAAGAAGAGGCTGGGCATCAGTGGTTTGATTTGCAGTTGGGTATCGTCGTCAATGGCCAGCGCTACAGTTTGCTACCGATCCTTCTGCACTTGTTGCGCACCCAGCCGCGCTTGCTTGACCCGGTCAATCTTGCACAACGCAGCGATGACGAAAAACTCCTGATCGAACTGAAGCCCAGCGGTTTTGGCGACCCATCGGGCGCCAAGGTCGCGCTGCCGCTGAGTCGGATCAAACCGCTGATGGCCACGCTGGGCGAGTTGTACCTGGGCGGTCATCAGGGCGATGCACTGCGCTTGAGTGTCCCGGACGCCGCGCGCTTGAGTATGCTTGATGGCGTACCGCTGGATTGGCAGGGTGGCGAGCGGCTGCGCACCTTTGCCAAGCGCCTGCAGGATGCCAGTCACACCCACGTTGCTGCGCCGGCCGGCCTTAACGCGCAACTGCGCCCGTATCAGCTCGAAGGTCTGAACTGGATGCAAACCCTGCGCGAGCTTGAAGTAGGCGGCATTCTGGGCGATGACATGGGGCTGGGCAAAACGCTGCAAACCTTGGCGCATCTGCTCACGGAAAAACACGCCGGACGCCTCGATTGCCCGGCACTGGCGGTGATGCCGACCAGCCTGATTCCCAACTGGCTCGACGAGGCCGAGCGTTTCACCCCCCAGTTGAAAGTATTGGCGCTGCACGGCTCGGGGCGGCAAAAGGATTTCGCTGATCTGGCTGGATACGATCTGGTACTGACCACTTACGCTTTGCTGCCGAGGGATCTCGAGGTTCTACAGCCGCAGTTGTGGAGCGTGCTGATTCTCGACGAAGCGCAGAACATCAAGAACCCGCTCAGCAAAGCCGCGCAGGCCGCACGCGATTTGCAGGCCCGCCAGCGCTTGTGCCTGAGCGGCACGCCATTGGAAAACCACTTGGGCGAGCTTTGGTCGCAGTTTCATTTCCTCATGCCCGGTTGGCTCGGCGACAGCAAGTCCTTCAATCGCGATTACCGCACGCCAATCGAAAAGCACGGCAATGTTCAGCGTATGCAGCACCTGACAGCGCGCATCAAGCCGTTTTTACTGCGCCGCAAAAAGGATCAGGTGGCCACCGAACTGCCGCCGAAAACCGAAATCATCCATTGGGTGGATCTCAGCGACGGCCAGCGCGATGTCTATGAAACCGTTCGCGTGGCGATGGATAAAAAAGTGCGCGACGAAATTGCCCGCAGTGGCGTGGCGCGCAGTCAGATCATCATTCTGGATGCCTTGCTCAAGCTGCGGCAGGTCTGTTGCGACCTGCGCCTGATCAACATGCCGCTGACAGCGAAGGCGCTGCGCTCCGGCAGTGGCAAGTTGGTCAGCTTGATGGAGATGCTCGAAGAGTTGCTCGGCGAAGGTCGAAGAATCCTGCTGTTTTCGCAGTTCACCTCGATGCTCGCCTTGATCGAGGAAGAATTGCAGCAACGTGACATTGCCTATTCGCTGCTGACCGGGGACACCACGGATCGACGCACACCGGTGAAGGATTTTCAGGGCGGCAAGGTGCCGCTGTTTCTCATCAGTCTCAAAGCGGGTGGTACCGGTTTGAACCTGACCGCTGCGGACACGGTGATTCACTTCGACCCTTGGTGGAACCCGGCGGTGGAGAATCAGGCCACCGATCGTGCGTATCGAATCGGGCAAAACAACCCGGTGTTCGTTTACAAGCTGATTGCTCGTGGCACGGTAGAGGAAAAAATACAGGCGCTGCAGCAGGAGAAAGCGGCGTTGGCCGGAGCGGTGCTTGAGGGTGGGACGACAGGTGGCTGGAAACTGGAGCAGGGCGACATCGAGGCGCTGTTTGCACCGTTGCCTGTTGCCAAGGGCTGAGCCCTAAGTAATAGAGCAATATCTGATGGCCCCATCGCTGGCAAGCCAGCTCCCACAGGGTTGGGAGTCGTACACAAAACTGTGTTCCAACTCGGTACCTGTGGGAGCTGGCTTGCCAGCGATGGCTATCTAACAGGCGACGCAGATCTCAACGCTTGTCGAGCTTATCCGGCAACGGCGCAAACAACGCCTCAATATCATCACTCTGCAACTTCCAGTCCCCGGCCTTGCGCCCATCCAGCACGCCCGCTGCCAAGTCGGATTTTTCCTTTTGCAGGTGCTGAATCTTCTCTTCCACCGTGCCCCGGGCAATCATCTTGTAGACGAACACCGGTTTCTCCTGACCGATCCGATAGGCACGATCCGTCGCCTGATTCTCGGTGGCCGGGTTCCACCACGGGTCGTAATGAATCACCGTGTCGGCCTCGGTCAGGTTTAAACCGACGCCGCCGGCCTTCAGGCTGATCAGAAAAATCTGACGCTTGCCACTCTGGAATTCCTTCACCGGCTTGCGCCGATCCCGGGTCTGGCCGGTCAGCAGCGCGTAAGCGACATTACGTTTTTTCAGCTCGTCTTCGATCAAGGACAGCATCGAGGTGAACTGCGAAAACAGCAGAATCCGCCGGCCCTCCTCGAACAGCTCCTCGAGCATTTCCATCAGGCTGTCGAGCTTGCCCGAGGTACTGCCGCGAGCGGGCAGGGTGGCGTCATTGACCAGGCGCAGATCGCAGCAAACCTGACGCAACTTGAGCAGCGCCTCAAGAATGATGATCTGGCTGCGCGCCACGCCTTTGCGGGTGATCTCGTCGCGGACCTTCTTGTCCATCGCCAGGCGCATGGTTTCATATACATCGCGCTGCGCTTCGTTGAGATCGACCCAATGGATGATCTCGGTTTTCGGCGGCAACTCAGTCGCCACTTGTTCCTTGGTGCGGCGCAGCAGGAACGGTTTTATCCGACCGTTGAGGTGCTGAAGCCTGACTTCACTGCCGCGCTTTTCAATCGGCACGCGGTAATCGGCGTTGAAGCTTTTTACGTCGCCGAGCCAGCCCGGCAGCAAGAAGTGGAACAGCGACCACAGCTCGCCCAGGTGGTTTTCCAGCGGCGTGCCGCTGAGGCACAAGCGCTGACGCGCATTCAGTTCGCGCGCGGCTTGAGCGGCTTTGCTGTTCGGATTCTTGATGTACTGCGCTTCATCCAGTACCAACACATGCAGCGGCTGCTTGGCCAGACGTTCGACGTCTTTTGGCAGCAGGGCGTAGGTGGTTAGGATCAGGTCGAAGTCGGCCAGGTTATCGAAATGCTTTTTGCGAGTGGCGCCATACAGGGCAACCACTTTCAGTTGCGGCGTAAAGTGCGCCGCCTCATCGAGCCAGTTCGGAATCAGGCTGGTCGGCATCACCACCATGCACGGACGATCGAGGCGTCCGGCGATTTTCTCGCTGAGAATATGCGCCAGGGTCTGTAGGGTTTTACCCAGCCCCATGTCATCCGCAAGAATCCCGCCGACTTCCAGTTGCCGTAGCGACTGCATCCAGCTCAAGCCTTCGAGCTGATAAGGGCGCAACGTCGCATTCAAACCTTCCGGTGCTTCTGTGCTGAAATCACGAATATCACGCAGACGTTGGGCAAACGTGCGGATCTGTTCGCCGCCCTCCCACAGCAGCGGAAGGCCTTCCAGCGAATTGAGACGCGTGGCATCGGCCTTGCTCAGGCGCAGGGTGGTTTCGCCCGGCTCTTGTAAGTAAAACTCCCCGAGCGTCATCAGTACCGGCTTCAGCCGACCCAGCGGTAAGGCCACCTGCAACGGCCCGTGCTCGCTGTTGCGCTGCGGAATATTCACCAGAATCAGCTCGTCATCGCGGCGGCGCGCCAGGCGTTCCGGGTTGAGGATTTCCGCGTGCGAGCGCATCAGATTGAGCAAGATAGGCAACAGACTCAGGCGCTCACCATTGACGATGATCCCCAGTTCCAGATCAAACCAATCGCGTTCCGGCACCTGCTCGACGGTGGCGTACCAGTCATCAACGGCGGTCAGGTCAAAACCGAATTCCTCGTCGATCTGCAGTTCCCAGCCTTGGCTGCGCAGTTTCGGCAGGTCGTTGAGGGTGAACGTCAGCCAAGCGCTGTCATTGACCATTTCGTACAGCTCGCCAGCGCTCTCCGGCAGGGCTTTGCTCTGGCGGGTGGCGATGCGAAAGCCGAGGATGCGCAACTGTTCGCGGTACGACTGCTCGACATCCGGATGGCGTTTGACGCGCAGCGTCTGGCTTTCCTGGCGAATCAGGATGTCGCTGTTCTTTTGTCCGCTGACGTATTCATCCAGATAGCTGAACGACAACGCCGCGCGATGCTGAATGTAGCGCTGCATCTTGCCGTTGCGCGGTTCGAAGGCGCTGAACTCGACGCTGGCCAGCCATAGGCGCGGCATTGGCTGCACATTGTCGACCAGCACTTGCGGTGGCGCCTTCGGGCTGCGGTTTTCCAGCACGGCTTGCAGCTTTTCCAAGAGTTCGGCGTCTTTGGCGGCGGCAGGGTAATCGAGGGTTTCCTGCACTTTCAGGAGCACCGCTGCGCAGTGTTTGCAGTTGCTGCGAACCGGGCAGGTGCAGCTTGCATCGACCAGGAGCAAGGTGCTTTTGGCGGATTCGCGCAGCTGGATGGTCTGGCGGTAAACGTTACCGCCAGAGCCTTCGCAACTGGCGGTGATGGTCGCATCGCCGACCTGGGCGATGCGTACCCGGTTTTCCAGGGCATAGCGGCGGCCACGCTCCAGGCTCTGTTCCTTGAATCGGCTGACCCAGGAGGGTGCCAACGGTTTACTCAGGGGCGGGGACATAAGGACTTCGATCAGTCCGGAATCGCTTCAGGCGCTTCCCGTGGCGCTGGCGCGGTCAGGGAAGTGATCTTGATCAGCAAGGCCAGATGACCGTTGTCCAGGTAGTTGAGTTGGCCGTTCTTGGTGTGACTGTCCTGTTTCAGGCGCTCGCTGGCGGTGACCAGGCCATTGGCGTCGATCTGATTGACCCAGAAATCGGCGTTCACATCGGTGAAACGCCCCAGTTTCATTTCCAGCGTGCCCTCGATCGGGAATTGACCGAACTGCTCCTGACCGTCGCTGACTGCCACTTTTGCCGGTGCTTCGCCAAGGGTTTGCTGCCAGGCTTTGTGCATCAGCACGCTGTAGTCGCCGCTGGCCGTGAGTTTGCTGACAACGTCATTCAACGCCGGTGTGCGTTTGCTGTCGTCGCTCAAACGCTGGGCGCCAGCGGCCCAGTCTTCCGGCGCGGCGCGGCTGACGATTGCCGGCACGGCGTTCTGGCGCACCAGAATCATTTCGACCTGATACAGGTCATCGGCGAAAGCCGAAGGGGCTACCAAAGCAAGTAGCAAAGTCACTGAGCGGAACAGGCGCATTGGGCGTCCTTCAAACAGATTTCGGGAGGAGGCGCTCAAACAGCGCCTCTACAGTATTAAAGCGCTCTTCCGGACGTTCCATCGGTACCTGGAATTTGAACATCGTCGCGCCTTCGAATTTATAGCGTTTTGGCTGGCTCTGGATCAGCTTTATCAGCGTCATCGGGTCGACCGGGGTTTGCGCGGCGAACTCAATACGCCCACCTTGCGGGCCACCATCGACCTTCTTGATGCCCAATTGCTCGGCCTGCAACTTCAGCGCTGTGATGCGCACCAGATTCTTCGTCGGTTCCGGTAGCAGGCCGAAGCGGTCGATCATCTCGACTTGCAGATCTTTCAGGCCTTCCTCGTCGGAGGCCGAAGCGATGCGCTTGTACAGAATCAGACGCGCGTGAACGTCCGGCAGGTAGTCTTCCGGAATCAGCGCCGGCACCCGCAAGTTGACTTCCGGGCCACCGCCCAGCGGTTGATCAAGGTTCGGTTGCTCGCCCTTGCGGATCGATTTCACCGCGCGTTCCAGCATCTCCATGTACAGCGTGAAGCCCACGGCCTGAATCTGCCCGCTCTGGCCATCGCCGAGCAGTTCGCCGGCACCACGGATTTCCAAGTCGTTGGTCGCGAGCACGAAACCGGCGCCGAGATCCTGAGTATTGGCAATCGCTTCCAGACGCTTTTCCGCGTCCGAAGTGATTTGCTGGCGCGGCGGCGTCAGCAGGTAGGCGTAAGCCTGGTGGTGACTGCGGCCGACACGACCACGCAACTGGTGCAGTTGTGCCAGGCCGAACTTGTCGGCGCGCTCGATGATGATGGTATTGGCGCTCGGCACGTCGATGCCGGTCTCGATGATGGTCGAGGCGATCAGCACGTTGAAGCGCTTGTGATAGAAGTCGCTCATCACCTGTTCGAGTTCGCGCTCGCGCATCTGTCCGTGACCGATGCCGATGCGGGCTTCCGGCACCAGTTCGGCGAGATCGGCGGCGCACTTCTCGATGGTTTTCACATCGTTGTGCAGGTAGTAAACCTGGCCGCCGCGCAGCAGTTCACGGAGCAGGGCCTCTTTGACCGTGCTCTTGTTCTGCTCCATGACGAAAGTGCGCACCGACAGGCGTCGCGCTGGCGGCGTGGCGATGATCGACAAGTCGCGCATGCCCGACACCGCCATGTTCAGTGTGCGCGGAATCGGCGTGGCGGTCAGGGTAAGAATGTCGACTTCGCTGCGCAGGGCCTTGAGCTGTTCTTTCTGACGCACACCGAAACGGTGTTCTTCGTCGATGATCACCAGCCCGAGGTTTTTGATTTTCACATCGTCGGACAGCAGCTTGTGCGTACCAATGACGATGTCGATTTTGCCTTCGGCCAGATCAGCGATAGCCGCGTTCACTTCCTTGGCCGACTTGAAGCGGCTCATCACTTCGACGGTCACTGGCCAGTCGGCGAAGCGGTCGCGGAAGCTGTTGTAGTGCTGCTGGGCGAGCAGGGTGGTCGGCACCAGAATCGCCACCTGGCGACCGCCGTGCACGGCGATGAATGCCGCACGCATGGCCACTTCGGTCTTGCCGAAACCGACGTCGCCGCAGACCAGGCGATCCATTGGTTTCGGCGCGAGCATGTCTTCGCGCACGGCTTCAATGGTCGATTGCTGGTCCGGGGTTTCTTCGAACGGGAAACCGGCGCTGAACGTCGCGTAATCGGCTTTCGGGTCGGCGAATGCATAACCTTCGCGAGCGGCACGCCGGGCATAGATGTCGAGCAGTTCAGCGGCAACATCGCGCACCTGTTCGGCGGCTTTACGCTTGGCCTTCTGCCAGGTTTCCGAGCCGAGGCGGTGCAGCGGGGCCAGCGCATCGTCGCTGCCGGTGTAACGCGCGATCAAATGCAGGTTGGCTACGGGCACGTAAAGCTTGGCGTTCTCGGCGTATTCGAGGGTGAGGAATTCGGCGGCCTGATTGTCGATTTCGAGAATCGTCAGACCCAGATAGCGACCGACACCATGATCAATGTGCACCACCGGCGCGCCTTCGCGCAGCTCGGTGAGGTTTTTGATCACCGCATCGTTATTGCCGTCGGCACGCTTCTCGCGGCGGCGGCGTTGCATCACGCGTTGGCCGAACAGCGGACTTTCCGCGACCAGGGCCAGCGCCGGGTCATCGAGCATCAGGCCTTCATCGAGCGGGGCAATGGTGATCGCCAGACGATCCTTGCTCGCGACGAAGTCCGGCCAGCTGTCGACGGTTTTCGGTCGCAGCTTCAGGCGTTCAAGCAACTCCAGCAGGACTTCGCGACGGCCGGCGGATTCGGCGGTGAACAGCACGCGTCCGGGGAATTCATCGAGAAATGCCGACAGTGCCGCCAGCGGTTGCGTGGCTTTGGCCTCGATTGCCAGATTCGGCAGGGCTTGCGCGGGGAAGCGCTCGCGGCCGACGCCGGTTTCCACGTCTTGTTGACTGGCGACCACACGTGGCCAGCTCTTCAAACGGGCGAAACAGTCTTCCACCGGCAGGAACAATTCTGCCGGCGGCAATAAAGGACGCGAAGGGTCGACGCGACGCTCTTCATAACGATTGCGCACGTCGTTCCAGAAGTTTTCCGCCGCTTGCTCGATGCCCGGCAGAGAGAACACCTGGGTGTCCTGCGGCAGGTAATCGAACAGGGTCGAGGTTTCGTCGAAGAACAGCGGCAGGTAGTACTCGATACCGGCCGGAGTGATGCCGCTGCTCAGATCCTGAAAGATCGGGCAGCGACGGAAGTCGACGTCGAAACGCTCGCGAAAGCGTGCCTTGAAACGGGTGACCGCGTCTTTCTGTAGCGGGAACTCACGGGCCGGCAGCAGCTTGACCGATTCGACCTTGTCGATGGAGCGCTGGTTTTCCGGGTCGAAGGTGCGCAGGGTTTCGATTTCGTCATCGAACAGGTCGATGCGATACGGCAACTTGCTGCCCATCGGAAACAGGTCGATCAACGCACCGCGCACGGTGAACTCGCCGTGCTCATAAACCGTATCGACGTAGCGATAGCCACTGGCTTCGAGTCGCGAACGCATCTGTTCAACATCGAGCTTCTGCCCGACATCCAGCACCAGGCTGCTGCCGAGCAGGAATTTGGTCGGCGCCAAACGGTGCAACGCTGTGGTGATCGGCACCACCAGCACGCCATGCGCCAGTTCCGGCAGCCTATATAAGCTGGCGATGCGCTGGGAAATGATGTCCTGGTGGGGCGAGAACAGGTCGTACGGCAGGGTTTCCCAGTCAGGGAAATGCAGAACGGGCAAATCCGGGGCGAAGAAACTCAGCTCCTGTTCCAGTCGTTCAGCACTCTGGCTGTCGGCGGTCAGTAGCAGGGTGAAGCGCTTGGCAGCGCTGGCAGCCTCGGCAATCGCCAGGCTGAGGGCAGCACCGGGCAGATTGCCCCAATGCTGTTTACCTGCCTCGGCAGGGAGTAGCGGTAGACGCAGAACGGGCACGGAAGGTTGAGCTCCAGGCTTTGCGACAAAGTCGGTAATTGTAGCGGCGTCCGGTGCCGCCTGTCAGTTGCAGACTACGTCTATCTTCGCTGTTTGGACGAAATGTAGTGGTAACCATAAAAACCAGCCGTTTTTTTGTGGTTATGTAGTGCCGAAAGTGGCTGGTGTTACGGAGGGTTACAGACATCGTCTAACAGTCGTCGAAAAATTGACTGCGCTGAAAGCCCCGGTTTTACTGGGCTTGAGAGAGGCGTAATTTTTTTGAACGGAATTTTGTTACCGATTTCGCGACAAGCGCACATTGCTACAAGAGGTTGTCGGCGGCATAATGTAGCCCCTTTTTTCTGCCCCTACATGTGGAAGGTTACCGTGACTCAGAAGCCCGACCAGTGTCTTGGTGAATGGATCGACCGTGAAGCACTCGCAGAAGCGATGATTCCGCTTATCGGTCAGCTCTACCGCAATAACAACGTGGTGAGCTCGATCTATGGCCGCAGCCTGATCAACCAGTCTGTCATCGCGATTCTCAAAGCTCACCGCTTTGCGCGCCACCGTTCTTCCGACGACAGCGAACTCTCCGTCCACGAAACATTCCCACTGCTTAAGGCCATGAGCGAGCTCAAGCTCGGCGCGGCTTCGGTAGACCTGGGCAAGTTGGCGTTCAAATTCCGTAACGAAGGCAATGGCCGCAGCGCCGAGCAATTCGTTCGTGAAGAAATGGCTGACGTGGTTGGCCAGCAAAACGCTTCCGCACGTAAAGGCACTGACGTTGTGCTGTACGGCTTCGGTCGTATCGGCCGTCTGCTGGCGCGCATCCTGATCGAAAAAACCGGTGGTGGCGACGGCCTGCGTCTGCGTGCCATCGTCGTGCGCAAAGGCGCCGACAACGACCTGACCAAGCGCGCCAGCCTGCTGCGTCGCGATTCGGTCCATGGTTCGTTCAACGGCACCATTACCATCGACGAAGAAAACAACACCATCACCGCCAACGGTAACCTGATCCAGGTGATCTACGCGAAGAACCCGACCGAGGTGGATTACACCCAGTACGGCATCAAAGATGCGCTGCTGGTGGACAACACCGGTGTATGGCGTGACGCCGATGGTCTGGGCCAGCACCTGCAATGCCCGGGTGTCGCCCGCGTTGTTCTCACCGCGCCTGGCAAAGGCAAGCTGAAGAACATCGTTCACGGCATCAACCACAACGAAATCACCGCTGACGACAAGATCGTGTCCGCCGCTTCCTGCACCACCAACGCCATCGTGCCGGTGCTGAAAGCTGTGAATGACAAGTTCGGCATCATCAACGGTCACGTCGAAACCGTTCACTCGTACACCAACGACCAGAACCTGATCGACAACTTCCACAAGGGCGATCGCCGTGGCCGTAGCGCCGCGCTGAACATGGTGATCACCGAGACCGGTGCTGCCACCGCTGCTGCCAAGGCCCTGCCTGAGCTGGCCGGCAAGCTGACCGGTAACGCGATCCGCGTTCCGACGCCAAACGTGTCGATGGCCATTCTCAACCTCAACCTTGAGAAAGCTGCCACCCGTGAAGAGATGAACGAGTACCTGCGCTACATGGCGCTGCACTCCGATCTGCACAAGCAAATCGACTTCGTCAACTCGCAGGAAGTGGTTTCGACTGACTTCGTGGGCTCGCGCCACGCCGGTGTGGTCGACGCTGAAGCGACCATCGTTCAGGACAACCGCGTTGTACTGTACGTGTGGTACGACAACGAGTTCGGCTACAGCTGCCAGGTGGTTCGCGTGATGGAAGACATGGCTGGTGTAAACCCGCCAGCGTTCCCGCGCTAAGCGATAGCTGCACATGAAAACGCCCCGACTTTGTTCGGGGCGTTTTTTTATGCCTGCAAAACTTCTATTGCCTTGGCCAGCCTCATCGCTGGCAAGCCAGCTCCCACAGGTTTACTGGTTAATTACACAATTGCATTAACACCTGAAACCCTGTGGGAGCTGGCTTGCCAGCGATGGCGTCCTGTCAGGCGCCGCCAGGGACGGCCGCTTGCGCGGTGCGCAGTTCATGCTTATTGCCCCGGAACAACACCAGCGTCGCAATCAATCCCAACACCGCCGCACCACTCAGCCAGATCCCCGGCGCAGCCTTGTTGTCCAGCACATGAATCAGGTAAGTACACGCCGCCGGGGTAAACCCGCCGAACGTCGCGGTTGCCAGGCTGTAAGCCAGTGAGAAGCCGGTCGTACGCACTTCAACCGGCATGATCTCGGTCAGCGCCACCACCATCGCGCCGTTGTACGAACCGTAGAGGAACGACAGCCACAACTCGACAATCAGCAAATGGCTGAAGCTCGGGTTCGCCACCAGCCACGACAGCGCCGGGTAGGCGGTCAGGATCGCCAGAATCGTCGCCGCCAGCAGTAAGGGTTTACGGCCGATCTTGTCAGACACCGAGCCCATCACCGGCAACCAGAAGAAGTTCGACAGGCCGATGCACACCGTCACCAGCAACGCGTCGAAATCCGACAGGTGCAGCTCAGCCTTGCCGAACGTCGGGGTGTACGCAGTGATCAGGTAGAACGACACCGTAGTCATCACCACCAGTGCCATGCCGGCGATGACGATGCCGAAGTTCTGACCGATCGAGCGGACAATTTCCCGCAGGGTTGGGCGATGTTTCCTGGCTTGGAACTCTGGCGTTTCCTCCAGCGAGCGGCGAATGACGAAGATTACCGGCACAATCATGCAGCCGATCAGGAACGGCACGCGCCAGCCCCAGTCACCCATTTGTTCCGGGCTCAGCCAGTGGTTGAGGCCGACGCCGAGCAGGCCGGCGAAAACCACCGCCGCTTGCTGACTCGCAGACTGCCAACTGACGAAGAAACCCTTGCGGCCTGGTGTGGCGATCTCTGCCAGATAGACAGATACGCCGCCCAGTTCTACGCCAGCGGAAAAGCCTTGCAGCAACCGACCGAACAGTACGAGCAGCGGTGCGGCGACGCCGAGGGTGGCGTAGCCCGGCACGCAGGCAATCAGCACCGTACCGGCAGCCATCAACGCCAGCGTGATGATCAGCCCTTGGCGACGGCCATGACGGTCAATGTAGGCGCCGAGGAAAATCGCCCCGAGCGGACGCATCAAGAAGCCGGCCCCAAAAGTGGCCAGTGAAAGCATCAGCGAAGCGAAGGCGCTGTCGGTGGGGAAGAAGGTCTTGGCAATGGCTGTGGCGTAAAAGCCATAGACCATGAAGTCGAACATTTCGAGGAAGTTGCCGCTGACAACGCGAAAAATCGCTTTGCCTTTGCCCGTGGTGGAGGACATGTTCAGGTACTCGCTATTGGATTTTGTATAAAGATGTTGCAGATCCTTTAATTCATAATGGCCGTCGCGGTTTTACGGAGAGATGAATAATTGTTCACTAGACGGTTGCTGAGGCTTGTGATGCTGGCTGGCTTATTGGCTGGCTGCGGCAATGGCGATTCCATGGAAAGCCTTGGTGGGGCGACCATGGGCAGCACGTATTCAATCAAGTATGTGCGCCGCGCCGGCTTGCCCGAACCGAAGCAAGTTCGCGGTGAAGTGGAGGGGATCCTCGGCGAAGTCGATCGGCAGCTATCCACCTATCGCAACGATTCGGACATCGAGCGCTTCAACGCTTTACCCGCCAATAGCTGTCAGAAAATGCCTGCAGCGGTACTCGAATTGGTCCGCACGGGCGAACAACTGTCAGCGCAAAGCGAAGGCTCCTACGACCTGACTGTCGAACCGCTGATGAATCTCTGGGGGTTCGGCCCGCAGGGGCGCGAAGAGAAAGTCCCTGGCGCCGCCGCACTCGCCGAGGTGATGTCGCGCGTCGGTTATCAGCACTTGCGCATCAATGGCGAGCAGTTGTGCAAGGACGCCGCCGTCGAAGTCGATTTCAACAGCATCGCCGCCGGTTATGCCGTCGACACCATCGCGGCACGGCTCGATGCCATGGGCATCCACGATTACCTCGCTGAAGCCACGGGTGAGCTAAAGGCAAAGGGGCGAAAGCTTGACGGCTCATCGTGGCGCATCGCGCTGGAAGAACCTCGTGACGATCAACAGGTCGCCGAGCGCATCATCAATGTCGACGGCTACGGCGTTTCCACCTCCGGCGACTACCGCAACTATTTCCTGCAGAGCGGTCGGCGTTATTCCCACACCTTCGATGCGCGTACCGGTGCACCGGTCCTACACGATCTGGCGTCAGTCACGGTGATTCATCCTTCAGCGTTGATGGCCGATGGCCTATCGACGCTGTTGCTGATTCTCGGCCCTG
This sequence comes from Pseudomonas sp. Irchel s3h9, assembly GCF_900187475.1. Taxonomy (NCBI): domain Bacteria; kingdom Pseudomonadati; phylum Pseudomonadota; class Gammaproteobacteria; order Pseudomonadales; family Pseudomonadaceae; genus Pseudomonas; species Pseudomonas sp. Irchel s3h9. The sequence goes on from NZ_FYDH01000017.1 coordinate 48,547, forward strand.
AAAGGGCGTGGGACTATGCGGAAAAACATGACATTGGTGCATTCTTTGTGATTCGTGCCGATACAGGTTTTGTCGTTCGCACCAACAAGGCTTTCGAACGCCTCAGTGGCGCAAAAACTGACTGAGAACAATACGAAAGCTGGCGTTGTAGTGCAGGCAAAAGTAGCCTACGACGCGACCAAGGGTTAATGTGCGCGGCGTTGACGCTTCTATAGACTGTGTCCGGGTTCTTGATTGGCCCCCAATTGTTCCTTCGCGCCGCCGTTCGGCGTGATTTAGCCGCCGGTGCTGCTGGCACCGCGGCCTGTTCTGAGGAGTACGCATGGCTGTCTACAACTACGACGTGGTGGTGCTGGGTTCCGGCCCGGCGGGAGAAGGCGCGGCAATGAACGCCGCCAAAGCAGGGCGCAAGGTCGCGATGGTCGACAGCCGTCGCCAGGTCGGCGGCAACTGCACCCACCTCGGCACCATCCCGTCCAAGGCACTGCGTCACTCGGTGCGGCAGATCATGCAGTTCAACACTAATCCTATGTTCCGGGCGATCGGCGAGCCGCGCTGGTTCTCCTTCCCGGACGTGTTGAAAAGCGCCGAAAAGGTTATTTCCAAACAAGTCGCTTCGCGTACCGGCTACTACGCCCGTAACCGCGTCGACGTGTTCTTCGGCACCGGCAGCTTCGCCGACGAGCAAACCATCGAAGTGGTTTGCGCCAACGGTGTGGTCGAGAAACTGGTGGCCAAGCACATCATCATCGCCACCGGTTCGCGTCCTTATCGCCCGGCGGACATCGATTTCCACCATCCGCGTATCTACGATAGCGACACCATCCTCAGCCTCGGCCACACCCCGCGCAAACTGATCGTTTACGGCGCCGGCGTGATCGGTTGTGAATACGCGTCGATCTTCAGTGGGCTGGGTGTACTGGTCGAGCTGGTCGACAACCGTGGTCAGTTACTGAGCTTCCTCGACTCGGAAATCTCCCAGGCGTTGAGCTACCACTTCAGCAACAACAACATCACCGTGCGCCACAACGAAGATTACGATCGCGTTGAAGGCGTCGACAACGGCGTGATCCTGCACCTGAAGTCCGGCAAGAAGATCAAGGCCGACGCCTTGCTCTGGTGCAACGGTCGTACCGGCAACACCGATCAGCTCGGTCTGGAAAACATCGGCGTCAAGGTCAACAGCCGTGGCCAGATCGAAGTCGACGAGGCTTACCGTACCTGCGTGCCGAACATCTACGGCGCCGGTGACGTGATCGGCTGGCCGAGCCTGGCCAGTGCCGCCCACGACCAGGGTCGTTCGGCTGCTGGCAGCATCGTCGATAACGGTAGCTGGCGCTTTGTGAATGACGTGCCGACCGGCATCTACACCATTCCGGAGATCAGCTCGATCGGCAAGAACGAGCAGGAACTGACCCAGGCCAAAGTGCCGTACGAAGTTGGCAAGGCGTTCTTCAAGAGCATGGCGCGTGCGCAGATCGCCGGCGAGCCGCAAGGCATGCTGAAGATCCTGTTCCACCGTGAAACCCTGGAAGTGCTGGGCGTTCACTGCTTCGGTTATCAGGCGTCGGAGATCGTTCACATCGGCCAGGCGATCATGAGCCAGCCGGGCGAGCTGAACACCCTGAAGTACTTCGTCAACACCACGTTCAACTACCCGACCATGGCCGAAGCCTATCGGGTAGCGGCGTACGACGGCCTCAACCGGCTTTTTTGACGGGCTCCGGCCGGTGGCCTGAGCCGGCCGGGGAGACCGATTTCAGCAATTCTCGAGGGTGGCAGTGGCCAAACCGGGAAAGTCTGTAATCAGGCTGTCAACGCCGAAGTCGGCGAGTCTGCGCATCAGCGCAGGCTCGTTGACGGTCCATACCGACACATGCAGCCCCTGACGCTGCGCCTTTTGCAGACGTTCCGGCGTGCACAGTGTCCAGTTCAGCGCGAGAATCTCACAGCCATAGCTGGCCGCGACCTTCAACGGGTCGAGCCAAGCGTATTCGGCCACCAATCCGCGCGACACGTCCGGCACCAGATCCAGCGCCGCTTTCAGCACTTCCCGCGAACTCGAGGTGATTGTCACCTTGTCGAGCAGGCCATGCCGTTGCGCCATTTCACGAATCGCCAGCACCGTGGTTGCGGCGCGAGTACGTGAAGCGCTTTTGACCTCCAGTTGCCAATGCTCGAAATCACACTTCTCGAACAACTCTTCCAGCGTCGGAATCGGGCACGGCTTGATCCAGCCCGGGCCGCCCTTGCGCGCGTCGTAGGTCACCAGCTCGGCGGCGGTGTGTTCGACGACCTTGCCGCGCCGCTCCGTGGTGCGTTTGAGGGTCGGGTCGTGGATGACCATCAACTCGCCGTCCTTGGACAGGTGCAGATCCAGTTCGCAACGGCGCACGTCGTGCTTGAGACATTCCTGAAAGCTGCTCAGGGTGTTTTCCGGTGCTTCGCCCTTGGCGCCGCGGTGGCCGTAGATGAGGGTCACGGTTCTTCCTTAAATTAAATGCCTGATTCGTTCTGTTCGCGGGCCAGACGTCGTTCCTGGGCCTGCTTCTGCAAGATATAGCGGGCGAGCAACTGGCGCTGGGCATCGGTCAGGTGTTCGAACTCGGTACCGATGTCATAACCTTCGCCCTTGCGGTCGCAATGGGTGACGCGGGCACGCAGCAACAGGCCCAGCGCTTGCGGCATCAGCACCAGTTTCACTGACAGGTGAGCGCCGGTGGCAATCGGTGTCGGGTGCTGAAAGTCGATTCCGCCCTCGGAGATGATCACCGGTTGCGGCTCGCCGATATGACCGAGTACGGTCAGGGCGACCACCTGGCTGAGCAGGTCGATGCGTTTGTTCTGGGATTTCAGGAACGCGGCAATGGCCCGGTCGCGCTCGCTGATCTGCCGCAACAGGTGTTGCGACTCGAATTCACTCAGGTGCAGTTCGCTGAGCAGGTTGAACAGTGGGGAAGCATCCTGCAACACTTCCTGGCCTGCGGCTTCGGGAGCAGACAGGGGCCGAATTTCCAGTGCGATCGTGTCCTCGATACGGTAGTATTCGCGGCGATCTTCTTCATCTAATGTCGACATGGCGAACCCATGGTAGCGGCGGTGGTCTGAGTGTAAAGCTGGTTATCGACCCCCGCCACAAGGACGTTCCTTTTCCCTCCGAACAAGCCCCGACATGTTCAGACCTCTCTTCGTATTTATCGGCACGCGTTATACCCGTGCAAAGCGTCGCAATCATTTTGTGTCATTCATTTCCCTGACTTCGATGATCGGGCTCGCCCTTGGCGTGGTCGTGATGATCGTCGTGTTGTCGGTGATGAACGGCTTCGATCATGAGATGCGCACCCGTGTGCTGGGCATGGTGCCCCACGCGACCATTGAATCCACTGAGCCGATCAACGATTGGCAAAGCCTGGCCACCCAGGTCAAGCAGAACCCGCAGGTGACGGCGGTTGCGCCGTTCACCCAGATGCAGGGCCTGCTGACCAATAACGGTCAGGTGTCCAAGGTATTGCTCAATGCCATCGACCCTGCGCTCGAGCGCAATGTGTCGATCATCGACAACTTCATGAAACAGGGCAAACTCGACGATCTGACGCCGGGCAGTTTCGGCATCGTCATCGGCGACAAGGCTGCGACCAAGCTCGGCGTCGGCATCGGTGACAAGGTCACCTTCGTCGCGCCGGAGGTCAGCGTGACCCCGGCCGGGATGTTCCCGCGCATGAAGCGCTTCACCGTTGTCGGCATTTTCCATGTCGGCGCTGGCGAACTCGATGGCTATCTGGGCGTGACCAACCTGCAGGATCTGGCGAAGATGCACCGCTGGAAGCCTGATCAGGTGCAGGGCATTCGCCTGAAGTTCGACGACCTGTTCCAGGCACCGCGTGTGGCATGGAACATCGCCCAGCAGCTTGGCGAAGACCACTACTACGCCCGCGACTGGACCCGCACCCACGGCAATCTGTATCAGGCGATCCGTATGGAAAAAGCCATGATCGGCCTGCTGTTGTTGCTGATCGTCGCCGTGGCTGCGTTCAACATCATTTCCACGCTGGTGATGGTGGTCAACGACAAGAAGGGCGACATCGCCATTCTGCGTACGTTGGGCGCGACGCCGGGCACGATCATGCGCACGTTCATGGTGCAAGGCACGGTGATCGGTGTGGTCGGCACGGCGATTGGCGCGGTGGTCGGCATTTTCGCGGCGCTTAATGTCAGCGCGGCGATCTCGGCACTGGAAGGCCTGATCGGCCACAAATTCCTTAATGCTGACGTGTATTTCATTGATTATCTTCCGTCGCAGGTGCAGAGCCAGGATGTGGTCATGGTCTGCGCCGCTGCGTTGGTCCTGAGTTTCCTCGCCACCCTGTATCCAGCCTGGCGTGCCGCGCGCACCCAGCCGGCGGAGGCGCTACGTTATGAGTGAGTCGGGCATGAGTGAACAAGCAATCCTGAGCTGCCGCAACTTGGGCAAATCTTACGAGGAAGGCCCGGAATCGGTAGAAGTACTGGCCGGCCTGCAACTGGAGTTACACCCGGGCGAGCGCGTCGCGATCGTCGGCACCTCGGGTTCGGGCAAAAGTACCTTGCTCAACCTGCTCGGCGGCCTCGATACGCCGACCAAGGGCAGCGTCTGGCTCGATGGTGAAGAACTGTCGGCGCTGAGCGAGAAGAAGCGTGGCCTGCTGCGTAATCGTGCGCTCGGTTTCGTTTACCAGTTCCACCACTTGCTGCCGGAATTCACTGCGCTGGAGAACGTCTGCATGCCGCTGCTGATCGGCAAGACGCCGATCCCGGAAGCCCGTCAGCGTGCCACGGCACTGCTGGAGCGCGTCGGCCTCGGTCATCGCCTGGAGCACAAACCGGCGGAACTGTCCGGTGGTGAACGTCAGCGTGTGGCCATCGCCCGCGCCCTGGTGAACAAGCCGGGCCTGGTGATGCTCGACGAGCCAACCGGCAACCTCGACTCGCACACCGCCCAAGGCATTCAGGATTTGATGCTGGAACTCAGCACCTCCATGCGCACGGCGTTCCTGGTGGTGACCCACGACATGAACCTGGCCCGCCAGATGGATCGCGTACTGCACCTGCAAGAAGGTTGCCTCACGCCTATCTGATTGGCTGAAACCCGGCGCCTGTAAAGGCGTCGGGTCTTTTATTTTTATACGGTGCCCCAGCGAATGTTCAGACCGTTATCGATCTTTATCGGCACGCGCTATACCCGCGCCAAGCGCCGCAATCGCTTTGTTTCGTTCATTTCGATGACCTCGATGATCGGCCTCGCCCTCGGCGTGCTGGCGATGATCGTGGTGTTGTCGGTGATGAATGGCTTCCAGCGCGAAATGAGCTCGCGCATCCTCGGCATGGTGCCGCACGCCACCATCGTGGGCGTCAAGCCGATCGATGACTGGCAGCCGGTGGCCGCCGCCGCGATGAAAAATCCTGAAGTGACCGCCGCCGTGCCGTTCACTGAGATGGAAGGCATGCTCTCCTATAAGGGCTTGATGCAGCCGATCCAGATCAGCGGCGTCGATCCGGCGCAGGAAGGCAAGGTCTCCATCGTTGCCCAGCACATTGTGCAGGGCCGTCTCGATGCCTTGAAACCAGGAGAGTTCGGCGTAGTGATTGGTGAAATCACCGCGCGCCGTTTCCGCCTCAACGTCGGTGACAAGATCACCCTGATCGTCCCGGAAGTCAGCACCGCACCGGGCGGCATCACCCCTCGCATGCAGCGTCTGAACGTGGTGGGCGTGTTCAAGGTTGGCGCTGAACTGGACGGCTCGATGGGCCTGATCCATGTGGCGGACGCTGCGACCATGCAGCATTGGCAGCCGAATCAGGTACAGAGCGTGCGTCTGGCGGTCAAGGATCTGTACGCCGCGCCGAAAGTCTCTTCGGACATCGCTGCCGGCCTGGGCGCCGAGTTCAAGGCTGACGACTGGACCCACACCCAGGGCAGCCTGTTCAGTGCGATGAAGATGGAAAAAACCATGATCGGCCTGCTGTTGCTGATGATCGTCGCGGTGGCGGCGTTCAACATCATTGCGACCCTGATTATGGTGGTGAACGACAAGGGCGCGGACATCGCGATTTTGCGCACCATCGGCGCCACGCCACGGCAGATCATGGCGATCTTCATGGTTCAGGGCACCGTGATCGGGATTGTCGGCACGATCATTGGCGGCGTTTTGGGCGTGATCGCCGCGCTGAATGTCAGTCAGATCGTGGGCTGGATCGAGCGAGTCAGCGGGCAGCACATCTTCAGTTCTGATGTGTATTTCGTCAGCAATTTGCCGTCGGAATTGCAGGGTGGGGATGTGCTGTTGATCTGCTCGGCGGGCTTTATCCTGAGCTTCCTGGCGACGGTGTATCCTGCGTGGCGAGCGGCGAAGATCGAGCCGGCTCACGCGTTGAGATATTCGTAAGCGACTCCATGCTCGTTCCCACGCTCTGCGTGGGAACGCCTCAACGGACGCTCCGCGTTCGGCTCTGGAAGGGACGCGGAGCGTCCCGGGCTGCATTCCCACGCAGAGCGTGGGAACGATCAGGTTCGAGGTAGCTCAATCACAAACCGCGTCCAACCCGCTTCAGATTCGCAACGAATCTGCCCACCATGGGCGCGGACGATGGATTGAGTAATCGCCAACCCCAACCCCGCATGCTCACTGCTGCCTTCCTGCCGCGCCGGATCGGCCCGATAAAACCGGTCGAACAGCCGTGGCAACAACTGCGCAGAAATCCCTTCGCCACTGTTTTCGAGTGAAATGCGCACAGCGCTCGGTTGATCAACGATCCGCAAACTCACATAGCCCTCAGCGGGGGTAAAGCGCAGCGCGTTATCCAGCAAATTCGATAAGGCCCGGCGCAACATGCTGCGATCACCCTCGATCCGCGCATGGCCCTCGCGCGTCAGCTTGACCCCGGCGTCCTCCGCCAGCGGCGCAAAAAACTCCAGCAACACATCGGTCTCGTCCGCCAGTTCCAGCGCTTCGCGCTTGGGCATCAGCAAACCGTGGTCAGCCTTGGCCAGATACAACATGTCGTTGACCAGTTGTGCCATCCATTGCAGCTCTTCGAGGTTGCTGTGCAGCGCTTCGCGGTAATCCTCGATCGGCCGAGGGCGGGTGAGGGTGACTTGAGTGTGGGTCAGCAGGTTCGACAATGGCGTGCGCAACTCATGAGCGATGTCGGCGGAAAACGCCGAGAGCCGCTGAAACGAGTCGTCGAGGCGTGCGAGCATGGCGTTGAAGCTGTGGGCCATTTCCGCAAGCTCGGGCGGCATTTGCGCTTCCGGCAGTCGCGCATTCAGCGATTGTGCGGAAATCCCACGGGCGACCGCGCTCATGCGCCGCAATGGCCGTAAGCCGCTGCGTGCTGCCCAGGCACCGAGCAAAGCGGTGGCCAGTGCCGAGAGACCGACAGTCAGCCAGATCAGATGCTGCATGCGTTGCAGGAAGTGCTGGTGATGGGTGATGTCCAGCAGCATTGTCAGTTGCGGGGAATCGGCGTTTTCCGGGTAGAGCGGGGCGTTGAGCACGCGGTAATCGGTGCCGTCGTTGCTAACTGTCAACAGGCCGGATTGTTGCGGCAAATCCTTGGGGATTTGCGTCGAACTGTCATACCAGCGCTGGCCGTCAGTGCCGGTAATGCGCAACGACAGATCGGCCTGACGGCTCAGCTCATCCGCCAGCCGCGCCTCACGTTGAGCGGGTTGAACATCCTGCAAGGCGCGGCGCAGGCCAATCAGCTTACCGTCCAGTTGCTGTTGGTCGAGTTCGATGAAGTGCGCCTCGCTGGCGCGGTTGAACAGCACCCCGGCAAACAGTGAAACCACGGCGGTGCAAGCGGCAAACAACAAGGCCAGACGCGAACTCAGAGACAGCCGGCTCATCAGGCGCCACGCTCTTCGAGCACGTAACCCATGCCGCGCACGGTGTGGATCAATTTGTTGGGAAACTCGTCGTCGATTTTCAGGCGCAAACGGCGGATCGCCACTTCGATGACATTGGTGTCACTGTCGAAATTCATGTCCCAGACCTGTGAGGCGATCAGCGATTTCGGCAGCACCTCACCCTGACGGCGCAGGAGCATCTCCAATAGCGCGAATTCCTTGGCGGTGAGATCAATGCGTTGGCCACTGCGTTCGACCCGACGGCGAATCAGGTCCAGACGCAGATCGGCCAATTGCAGGCTGGTTTCTTGCTGTGTAGCACTGCCGCGACGCAACAGGCTGCGCACCCGCGCCAGCAGTTCGGAGAAAGCGAAGGGCTTGACCAGATAGTCGTCGGCACCGAGTTCGAGGCCATGAACCCTGTCTTCCACGGCGTCTTTGGCCGTGAGAAAAAGTACCGGCGTATCCAGTCCGGCGCTGCGCACCGCTTGCAGAATCTGCCAGCCACTGCGCCCCGGTAGCATCACGTCAAGGATCAGCAGCGCGTAATCGCCGCTCAGTGCCAGTTGCTGACCGCTGTTGCCGTCGGCCACCAGTTCCGTGTTGAACCCAGCCTCGGTTAGGCCCTGGCGCAGGTATTGGCCGGTTTTCGCTTGGTCTTCGACGATCAACAGTTTCATGGGCGACTCGGGTTGTAGTAACTAAGGCTTTATACCGTGAGCGCGTGCGGTAAGCGCCAACCTGACAAAGTTGTAATCTGCCTGTCAGGTAGGCGCCAGCGCAGGCCGGCTAAAGTCTCCCACAGGCTGAACCTTAACTTGTTGGAGAACGACCATGTTTTTACGCCAATCCCTGACGTTGGCTGCCTGTCTGGTGGCGCTGAGTTCGCCAGTGTGGGCCGCGCCAGCTCACACCTACGATTTTGGCCAGCCAGCACCTGCCGCCAACGCCACGCGCAGTATCGAGGTGGTGATGGGTGATATGTCCTTCGATCCCAAGGCGATTCAGATCAAGGCCGGTGAGACCGTTCGTTTTGTGCTGGTGAATAAAGGCCAGTTGTTGCACGAATTCAACCTCGGTGACGCAGCGATGCACGCCAAACACCAGCAGGAAATGTTGCAGATGCAGCAAAGCGGCATGCTTACGCCTACCGGTATGAAGGAAATGTCCCACGACATGGCTGGCATGGATCACGCGGCGATGGGCCACGGCATGAAGCACGACGATCCGAACAGCGTGCTGGTCGAGCCGGGCAAAACTGCCGAGCTGACCTGGACCTTCAGCAAAGCGACGATCCTGGAATTTGCCTGCAATATTCCCGGGCATTATCAGGCGGGCATGGTCGGCAAACTGACGGTCAGTCAGTAAGCACTCAAAGGCGCGGGCAAAGACTGGTAGAATCCGCTGATTCTTCAGTCAGGTTTCCGCCATGCATCCCGCAGCCGAACATTCGCCGCTGGGCAAATCCAGCGAATACATCGCCACATACACGCCGTCCCTGCTGTTCCCGATTCCGCGCACCGCGAAATGGGCCGAACTGGGCCTGACCGCCGAAACCCTGCCGTATAAAGGTGTGGATTTCTGGAACTGCTTCGAGCTGTCGTGGCTGCTGCCGTCGGGCAAGCCGGTGGTGGCGATCGGCGAGTTCAGCATCCCGGCGGATTCGCCGAACATCATCGAATCGAAGTCGTTCAAGTTGTATTTGAACTCGCTGAACCAGACCGCGTTTGCCGACGTTGCGAGCCTGGAGGCGACACTGATCAAGGATTTGTCCGCCGCTGCCGGCAAACCGGTGGGTGTACGGGTTCGCAGCCTGAAGGATGTTGAAGCGGAGGGCGTCGTGGCGCTGCCGGGCGTGTGCATCGACGATCTGGATATCAGCGTCAGCAACTATGAACATCCGCGCCCGGAATTGCTGCGTTGCGATGATTCGCGGATTGTTGAAGAGAGCGTGCACAGCCATCTGCTCAAATCCAACTGCCCGGTGACCAGTCAGCCGGACTGGGGCACAGTGGTGGTGGAGTATCGTGGCTCGGCGCTGGATCATGCCAGTCTGCTCGAATATATCGTCAGCTTCCGTCAGCATTCGGACTTCCATGAGCAGTGTGTGGAGCGGATTTTCCTTGATCTGCAGCGCTTGTTGAAACCCGAGAAACTCACGGTGTTTGCACGTTACGTGCGTCGCGGTGGTCTGGATATCAACCCGTATCGCAGTACCGAAAGCGTACAGCTGCCGAACCACCGGCTCGTGCGTCAATAAAGATCCGGAATGTGCGATATCCAATGTGGGAGCGAGCCTGCTCGCGAATGCGTAGTGTCAGTCGACATCATCGTTGAATGATCCACCGTATTCGCGAGCAGGCTCGCTCCCACTAGGGACTGTATTTCAAGTCCGGAAATGAAAAAGCCCTGCCAGTGATGGCAGGGCTTTTTGCGTTACGGGGGAATCAGATCCCCATGCTACCCAGCGCATTGACTATATTGCGCAGGGTGCCGGCAATGGTCGGGTGTTCGACTTCGAAACGCTCCACTGCCAGATTCACACCATCGACGATGCTGGCGTCTTGAGTAGCAGCTTCCAGTTGGATTTCCGATTCAATCTGCGCCATCAACGCATGTAAGTCTTCACGCTCAACTTCCGTCAGCGGCGGATTCTGCTCCAGCTGCTCGCGCAGGGTCTCGAGCTGTTTTTGCAGTTCTTGGGCGGGCATGGTGTTTTCCTTTTATCAATAGGCACTGGCATTGACCGCAGCCGCGCGCCAAAGGTCTATGGCTGACCTTTAGATTAATCCACTCCCGGCAAACCTGCATGATCCCGATCAGGGCTTTTCGCCTTTGAGGCGGCGCAGGCTGATGTCTGCCAAACAAGTGTCGAGTTCGCCCAAATGATCGATCACCGAATGCACGCCCAGCCCGAATAACTGCACGGTCGCCTTGCCGCGCAAGTGTTCGCGTTCTTTCTGGCTCAAGGCTTGCCATTCGTGGGGTGCCAGGCCACACAGCGAGCCGCAGGAGGCGAGGCCGATGGTCCATAGCCCGGCGTTCAGGCCGGCCTGCAACAGGCGCGGCTCACCGCTGACCAATACGCAGCCGTCCAGACTGGCGACGTTCAAGTCCATCAAGGCTTGCCAGCAGGCGTTCGGCGCAGGCCACGGATTGATTGTTGCCGAATGTTGCGCAGGTTTGATTGACGCCGGGAGTAAGGCCGACAACGATTGGGCGAGCGCAGGGGGCAGTTCATCCAGCCAGGCGCAGGGAATCTGCTGGCGCTGCAAATTGTGCAGGCTGTCGAGCGCGCCCGGTGTTGCCTCGGCATGCTCGGGCAGGGCGATCGTCTGTTGCCGGGCACGAGCACCGAAATCCACCAGACAGCCGCTGAGTCCGAACAGTACGGCTGTCAGGCCCGGCGCGGCGAGGGGCAAGGTTTCGGCATGTGACATGGCAACGTCCCTGAAATAGCGATAAGGCTAGTCATTCCAGGTGACAGTTACGTGACGGCTATGTGAAGCGCGACGTGGGAAGCGTCCTACAACTTTGCACAATTGGCCGACTGTCCAAACCGGCGTTTACGCTTATACTAGCGACCTTAATGCCCGGACTCCGATGTCCGCGACAGTACAAATCCAAGGAGTTTTTCTATGCGCTGGAGCTATCCGCTCGCTCAGCTAAGTGTATGTGCCGGCCTGTTGCTGGCGCCGTTCGCCACTCAGGCGGCAACGGAAGAAGACCCTTGGGAAAGCGTCAACCGCCCGATTTTCCAGTTCAACGACTTCGTTGACACTTACGCGCTGAAGCCATTGGCCCAGGGCTATGAGTTTGTCACGCCGCAGTTCCTTGAAGACGGCATCCACAACATGTTCCGCAACGTCGGTGACGTCACCAACCTTGCCAACAACATCCTGCAGGCCAAACCGGCTGCCGCTGGCGTCGACACGGCGCGCTTGATCTTCAACACCACGTTCGGTCTGCTCGGCTTCTTCGATGTCGGCACCAAAATGGGCCTGAACCGCAGCGACGAAGACTTCGGCCAGACCCTCGGTTACTGGGGCGTAGGTAGCGGTCCATACGTGATGCTGCCGCTGATGGGGCCGAGCACGTTGCGTGATGCGCCTTCCAAGTACGTCGACAGCTACACCGGTATGTACCGCTACATCGACCACGTGCCTACGCGTAACTCGATCTTCGGCCTGAACATCGTCGACACCCGCGCCAGCCTGCTGTCGAGCGAGAAGCTGATCAGCGGCGACAAGTACACCTTCATCCGCAACGCTTACTTGCAGAACCGCGAGTTCAAAGTGAAGGATGGCCAGGTCGAAGACGATTTTTAATCTCGACCGGTAAAAAGAAAGGCGACCTCAGGGTCGCCTTTTTTGTGTGTAGCTATTTCATTTTCAGAATGGTCAGGCCGAGCTTCTGGCCGCCGCCGTCCTGTGGCCTGATCCACACCACTTCGGTCTCGGCTTCAAGCCCACTTAACGCTGCGTGTTCAGAGTCGATCCGCACGCTCAAACGGTCACCGACCGCGAACTGGCGCGGTGCTTCGACCTGCATGCCACTGCTGGAGAGGTCGATGCACACCCCTGAAACCTCATCCCCTTCATGAATCAACACGACATCGGCATCGACCCGCATGCGGATGAAATCGCGCTTTTCGCTGTAGTCCCGACTGGTTTGACTCATAGGTTCGTCCTTCCATTGGGTTACGGTTTGAGCTGTTCTTATAACTCTCGGTGATTTGACAAGTAAAGTCGTCAAGCGACCATCGGCGCATGCTTGAAACGCTCTGCGGATGGGAGTACCGTCTGCGCCTTAGAAGGGCACCTCTGGTGCAACCGCGTTTGCAGTCAATGCTCGAAAGCGGTGCAGCAGAGAGGCTAGAAAGCGAATCCAGTAGTCTGCGCAGGGCCAGATGCCCCGCCAACTACGCCAACCTAATTCTGGCGCCGTTTGCCCACATGCCAAAAACCAGTGCCACGCTGCTGATAATCGATGATGACGAAGTAGTGCGCGCGAGCCTCGCGGCCTATTTGGAAGACAGCGGTTTCAGCGTCCTGCAGGCCAGCAACGGCCAACAGGGTCTTCAGGTATTCGAGCAAGACACGCCCGACCTGGTCATCTGCGATCTGCGCATGCCGCAGATGGGCGGTCTCGAACTGATCCGTCAGGTCACCGAGCGATCGCCGCAAACGCCGGTGATCGTGGTGTCGGGTGCCGGCGTGATGAACGACGCGGTCGAGGCTTTGCGCCTGGGCGCGGCGGATTACCTGATCAAGCCTCTCGAAGATCTGGCTGTGCTCGAGCACTCTGTGCGCCGGGCCCTTGATCGTGCGCGCCTGCTGGTGGAGAACCAGCGCTACCGCGAGAAGCTGGAAAAGGCCAACCGCGAGCTTGAGGCCAGCCTGAACCTGCTCCAGGAAGACCAGAACGCCGGTCGCCAGGTACAGATGAACATGCTGCCGGAAAGCCCGTGGAGCATCGACGAGTTCAAGTTCGCGCACCAGATCATCCCGTCGTTGTACCTGTCGGGTGATTTTGTCGACTATTTCCGTGTCGATGAGCGCCGGGTCGCCTTTTACCTGGCCGATGTATCCGGGCATGGCGCTTCTTCAGCCTTCGTCACCGTGCTGCTGAAGTTCATGACCACGCGCTTGCTGTTCGAATCCAAGCGCAACGGCACCTTGCCGGAATTCAAGCCTTCGGAAGTCCTTGGTCATATCAACCGGGGGCTGATCAGTTGTAAGCTGGGTAAACACGTCACAATGGTCGGTGGAGTCATCGACGAGGAGACCGGTTTGTTGACCTATAGCATCGGCGGCCATCTGCCGTTGCCTGTGTTGTACACGCCTGACAGTGTTCGTTATCTCGAAGGGCGTGGTCTGCCAGTGGGGCTTTTCAATGAAGCCACTTACGAAGATCACGTGCTTGAGCTGCCGCCGACGTTCAGCCTGACGCTGATGTCCGATGGCATTCTGGATCTTTTGCCAGAACCTACGCTCAAAGAAAAAGAAGCCGCTTTGCCTCAACGGGTGAAGTCGGCGGGCGGCAGCCTGGATGGTCTGCGGCAAGTGTTTGGATTGGCCACGCTAGGGGAGATGCCGGATGATATCGCCCTGTTGGTGTTGAGCAGGAATCTTTAATGAGTACCGGTAGAATCCAGTTCGCCGAGCAGGACGGCACCTTTGTCCTGAAGTTCGTCGGTGAAGTTCGCCTGACCCTGTGTTCGGCGTTGGATGCGACTATTGAGAAAATCTTCACCGCGCTGAATTTCAACGCGATCGTGATCGATTTGACCGAAACCCGCAGCATCGACAGCACAACGTTGGGCCTGCTGGCCAAACTGTCGATCCTGTCGCGGCAGAAGGTCGGCCTGCTGCCGACCGTCGTCACCACCCACGAAGACATCACCCGTCTGCTGCAATCGATGGGTTTCGAGCAGGTGTTCAACATCGTCAACCACCCGGTGCCATGTCCCGAGTGTCTGGACGACCTGCCTGATCAGGACCAGTCGGAAGAAGTGGTGCGGATCAAGGTGCTCGAAGCGCACAAGATCCTCATGGGCCTGAACGATTCCAACCGGGAAGCGTTTCATGACCTGGTGAATGCCCTCGAGCGGCATTAAGTGATGCCGACCGGAGGGGCCTCTTCGCGAGCAAGAACACCTACAATTTCCGGCAGCAACAAAAAAGGGCGAACCCTCACAGGTTCGCCCTTTTTGCATTTCGCTAACTCAAATCACAGCTTGGCCTGCAACAGCGCCTCAAGCTTCTCCTGGTCGCGAGCAAACTGACGAATGCCCTCAGCCAGTTTCTCGGTGGCCATCGCGTCCTCGTTGGACAACCAGCGGAATTGCGCTTCGTTGAGGCTCAGACGGGCTTCACCGGCGTTGCCCGGGGCCAGTTTGCGCTCCAGCTTGCCGGTATCGGCCGCCAGCTTGTCGATCAGGTCCGGGCTGATGGTCAGGCGGTCGCAGCCGGCCAGTTGCTCGATCTGATTGAGGTTGCGGAAGCTCGCGCCCATGACCACGGTCTTGTAGTCATTGGCCTTGTAGTAGTTGTAGATGCGGGTGACCGACTGCACGCCCGGATCATCAGCGCCGGTGTAGTCGTTGCCGTTGGCCTTCTTGTACCAGTCGTAGATGCGGCCCACGAATGGCGAAATCAGGAACACACCCGCGTCGGCGCAAGCGGCGGCCTGGGCGAAGGAGAACAGCAGGGTCAGGTTGGTCTGGATGCCTTCCTTCTCCAGCACTTCGGCGGCGCGGATGCCTTCCCAGGTCGAGGCGATCTTGATCAATACGCGATCACGGCCAATGCCGGCCTTGTCGTACAGTTCGATCAGGCGATGTGCGCGCTTCAGTACCGCATCTTTATCAAACGACAGGCGCGCATCCACTTCGGTGGAAATACGGCCCGGGATCACTTTGAGAATTTCCTGACCCACCGCGACGCCGAAACGGTCGCTGGCCAGGCCGACATCGCCCTTGCAGTCGCTGACGCAGGCGTTCAGCAGCTCGGCGTAGGCCGGAATGGCCGCCGCTTTGAGCAGCAGGGAAGGGTTGGTGGTGGCGTCGACCGGTTTGACTCGGGCGATCGCTTCGAAGTCGCCGGTGTCGGCAACAACGGTGGTGAATTGTTTGAGTTGTTCCAGCTTGGAAGTCATGGGCGTGCTCTGTCCTATGGGTCTGATGACATTACCCGAGCGCTGACGGCCACTCAAGGGTAGGTGCGTGTATCGATGGCCCCTGCAGCAACAACCTGAAAACGATTGTTTGAAAGGCGGGGCGCGGTATCGATGAATACGATGCCAAAACAGCCAACAGGTTCAAAGCAACCGACCTGCGTACAGGCCGGTTGTGCATGCGCTACTGGGCGTTCAACAGGGCTTCGACGGACATACGTGCCGGTTTCGGCTGACCGTCAGAGGTCAGCAGGCCAAAGTTCTTCTCGCGATCGTTGCTGCCCGAATCGCTGTTCTTCCATTCATAAATGGACGTCAGCGGAATATTGAGTTTTTTAACATCGCCAATAAACGTGTTGATCTTGCTTGCTTGTCCTTCAGGCCCACCATTGGAGGCGAGTGCCGAGATCCCCCATTCACTGATGACTCCCGGCAGATGGAAGTTTTGCTGAATGAAGTTTTGCGCGTTGCTGATCTGCGTGGCGGTCATGCCGTAGGGGTGGTAGGACACGGCGCTCAGGCATTTGGGGTATTCGCTGACGATGCGGTTCAGCGCCACGGTTGCAGCCGAGCCTGCGCTAGGCGGGCGGGCGAAGCCGTAACCGATCACGGGTGTCGATAGCGGTTGCTCCTGCAGCGCCTTGCACACGCCGCTCATGAACGGCACAAACGTGGTGTCGAAATTGCGCGTCGGCCAGTAGGTTTCCAGGTCCGGCTCATTCCATAACTCGATCGCCACCAGTTGCGCGCTGTACGACTGTTGCAGCCCCGTCACGGCTTTGGCGAAGCCTTCACCGGCAGTGGTCACCTCGGCGCTCGAGGTGGCGGGCAATGCCTTGATCGCGCGGACCGTCAGCAACACCGGCAAGCCCGCAGACTGTGCTGCGGCAAAGGCATCGCTGACCTGTTTCTGATAAGCCTTGGCTGTCAGGCTGTCGCTCCACACACCGAAGCGGACAAAACCGAAGCCTGCCGATTTGATCTGCGCGGCGTCGGTGGCTGTGAAGTTCTGGATCTTCACCTGCACACCGATGTTCTTGGCTGGAAGGTTGGGAAACAGGACGCTGGCGTGAACCTGAGTTGCACCCAGCGCCATCAACGCCAAAGCGCCGAGTCTTTTGAGATGTGTTGGTTTCATGTCTGCTCTCCCGAAGAGAAGTGACAACTGCGAATAAATGATCTCGTTTCTCAATTTTCGAGTGAGGTGATGGCACTTAGTGCGCGAATGTTAGTTTTTGTCGGGAAACAATCATCTGAAAATCACAGTTATTTTTAGTCCGTTAATAGTGGTTGGGGAGCTTTTAAACGCTGTGGTACTTAATGCTTCGGTACTAACAGGGCGAATCTATTTCTGAGTGCAGGAAGATCTTGAGGGTTCATTCAATTGCTCTCGGATGTTGGCCGTTTGACATTACACAGGAAAGTAAAACCTTGTTCAGAAAGATCCTTGTCGTTTGCGTGGGCAATATATGCCGTAGTCCGACGGCAGAGCTGATGTTGCGTAACGCGCTGGCCCCCTCAGCGATCACCGTTTCCTCCGCAGGCCTGTCGGCGCGGGTGGGCGAGGGTGTAGAAGCGTCCGCGCGGCAAGTGCTCGAAGACCATGGCCATAACGCCGAAGGCTTCATGGCACGGCAACTGACCGCAGACATCGTCAATGAATCAGACCTGATTCTGGTCATGGAAAAACAGCATGTTAATCAAGTACTGAAGATTGCCTCTCATGCGAGGGGTAAAGTATTTCTGCTCGGCAAGTGGCAGAGCGAGCGTGAAATACAAGATCCGTATCGTCAAGGCAAGGCCGCTTTTATTCATGCCCATGCATTGATTGAAGATGCTGTTAGCTCATGGGCACAACGTCTCGCGCGTTGATGAATATTCTTCAGATCAATGAATGGTAAGAACAGACTTATGCAGTTACCGTCCGTCATCGGCACCCGCGACAATGATCAAGACAGTATTGATCTTCTCGGCATATTCGGCAGTTTGATCGACCAGAAATGGTTGATCGGCGCGCTCACCGGCGCCTTCATGGTCACCGGTGTCGCGTGCGCGGTTTTGGCCACGCCCGTGTACCTGGCCAATGCGCTGGTGCAGGTCGAGCCGAAGAAGAACGACATGCTCGGGTTTTCCGACCTCAACAGCATGCTCGGTGGGCAATCGCCGTCGGTGACCGAAATCGGCATCATCAAATCCCGCGCGGTGATCGGCAAAACCGTCGACGACCTGCGGCTGGACATCGATGTCACCCCCAACACCTTCCCGATGATTGGCGGCTTTCTCGCCCGGCGTTATCGCGGCGAGACTGAAACCAGTGTCGCGGCGCCGCGTTTCGGTCTGAACAGTTACGCCTGGGGTGGTGAGCGTCTGGAGTTCGCCCGGCTCAATCTGCCGAAAGAACTGTTGGGCAAGAAACTCACCCTGATCGCCGGGGAACAGAAGTACTTCCAGTTACTCGATGACAACGACAACCTGCTGGTGGAAGGCGTCGCCGGTGAAGCCTTCGCGCAGGATGGCGTAGAAGGGCAAATCACCCAGTTGTTGGCGAATCCCGGTACGCGTTTCGAAGTGGTGCGCAATCCGCGAATCGTGACCATTCAGGGCTATCAGGACGCACTGGATATCTCCGAACAGGGCAAGGAATCGGGGATTATCAAACTGGCGCTGGCCAGCAGCGACGCCGCCGAAGCGGTGAAGATCCTCAACAAGATCGCCGCGCTGTACGTCGATCAGAACGTGCGCCGCACCTCGGCGGAAGCAGCGCAGAGTCTGGCTTTCCTGCAAAGCCAGTTGCCGCAGGTCAAGCGTGATCTGGCCAAGGCCAGCGATGCGCTGAACGCCTATCAGACCCACGGCAAGACCGTGAACATCTCGCTGGAAACCCAGTCGGTGCTCGGTCAGTCGGTAGCGCTGGAAACGCGGATCTCCGAGCTGAAAATGCAGCAGGCGGAGATGGATCGCAAGTTCACCAAACAGCACCCGGCCTATCGCGCGTTGATGAGCCAGATCGGCGAACTGACCCAGCAACAGAAGTCGCTGGAAGGCAAGGTTGGTGATCTGCCTGCCACGCAACAAGAGCTGCTCAACCTGACCCGCGATGTCGAAGTGGCGTCGCAGATCTACACGCAGTTGCTGAACAAATCCCAGGAGCTGGACATCGTCCGCGCCGGTGCCGTGGGTAACGTGCGTCTGGTCGACGCAGCGGATGTCGACCTGACCAGTCCGGTCAAACCGAAAAAAGCCCTGATCGTGCTGATCGCCACCTTCCTCGGCGCTTTTGTCGGCGTGGCGCTGGTGCTGCTGCGCAAATCCCTGAGCCGTGGTCTGGAAGGCCCGGAAGCCATCGAGCAACTCGGTTTGCCGGTGTACGCGTCGATTCCGTACAGCGCCTTGCAGGATGAAGAAGACAACAAAAAAGGCCGCGCCCGCGACGGTGTCGACAAACCGGCGTACCTGCTGGCCCTGCGTAATCCCACGGATCTGTCGATTGAATCGATCCGCAGCCTGCGCACCTGCCTGCATTTCGCTGGGCTCGATTCGACCAACAACCGCATCATGATTTCCGGGCCGAGCCCACAGGTCGGCAAGACCTTCGTCTCGTCCAACCTCGCCGCGGTCATGGCGTTGAGCGGTCAGCGTGTGGTGCTGATCGATGCCGACATGCGCAAAGGTCACCTGCACAAAACCCTCAACACGCCGATCACCAACGGCTTGTCCGATCTGCTGGTCAAGCGCTGCAGCATCGATCAGGCAATCAACAAGGTCGAAATCGACAACCTGCACTTCATCAGCCGTGGCCAGGTGCCGCCGAATCCTTCCGAGCTGTTGATGCACGCCAACTTCCGCGAGCTGTTGGCGGAACTGAGCGAGCGCTACGACCTGGTGATCATCGATACGCCGCCGCTGCTGGCGGTGACCGATGCGGCCATCGTCGGCCGTGAAGCCGGGATCAGCCTGATCGTCACGCGCTTCGGGGTGAACCCGGCCAAAGAGATCGAACTGACCATTCGCCGCTTCGCGCAGAACGGCATCGAGTTGAAAGGCGCGGTGTTCAACGGCGTCGAGAAGCGTGCGGCCAGCTACTACGGCAATGGCGGTTACGGCTATTACAACTACGAATACGCGTCCGACAAATCCTGACTGTCAGCGACTGTTTTTTCCTGTTTGAAGTGGGTGATTTGTGAAGAAAATACTGCACGTGGCAGAGACGATCAAAGGTGGCGTCGCGACGGTGATCCGGACGATTTCGGCTTCGCCTGAAGGCGATGCGGCGAACTACGAGCTGGTGTATCTGGTCCCGGATGATCAGGCCAAAGAGTTGCACGGTATCGGCGCGCAGCAGATCCGCACCTTTCCCCGCACCGGGCGCAACGTGCCGTCGTTGCTGCGTTTTGCCTGGCGTTTGACCCAGGTGATGCTCAAGGAAAAACCCGACGTGGTGCATTTGCACAGCACCTTTTCCGGGGTGATCGGCCGGTGCGTATGTGTGCTGCTGCGACCGTGGCGCAAGCCGAAAATCGTCTACTGCCCGCACGCGTTTTCGTTCTTGATGGAAAGCTCGCCGACCAAGCAGAAAGTCTATGCGTGGATCGAGCGGGTGCTGCAGAAAGTCACCGATGTGATCATTTGCGTCAGCCAGTACGAACTCGACAAAGCCGCGCGTTTCGGCATCGAGCGCAAGCGCATGAAGCTGATCTACAACGGCATTCACCACAAGGATGACGCGCCGAAAGCGGCGAGTCCCGAGCCGATTCATCTGCTCTTCGTCGGTCGCCTCGATTATCAGAAAGGCTTCGACGTGTTGCTCAAGGCCTTCGCCAACGTGCAGCGCAAAGACTTGAAGCTGACCGTGGTCGGCAGTGCGGTGAACGAGGACGCGGTGGAGTGCCCGCCGATGGACTCTGTTGAATACCTGCCATGGGTCACGCCGAGCGAAGTGCAGGCGCTGTATCAGAAAGCCGATGCGCTGATTGTGCCGAGTCGCTGGGAAGGTTTCGCCATGGTGCCGCTGGAGGGCATGGCCATGGGTTTGCCGGTAATCGCCAGCAACTGCACCTCGCTACCGGAACTGGTCACCAATGAAGTCTCCGGTTATGTCTTCCCGTCCGGTGATCACCAGGCATTGGCCGACGTGCTGACGATTATCCAGAAGCCACGCTTGCTCGACCTCGGCAACGAAGGACGGAGCATTGTCCGCGAGCGTTTCAGCGCCGCGTTGATGATTCGCCAGACCTACGACCTGTATCGCGCTCCCACTTTTTAAGTAGAACTCAAGCATATGAACGTAACGATTTTGCATGGCTACAGTGCGTCCAACTCCGGTGACGGCTTGCTCGTCGATCTGGCCATTGCCCTGGTGCAGCGCAACTTTGGCGAAGACACCGCGATCAGTGTCGTGGCTTCCGATCCGGATTCTTTCAGCTATTTGCCGCACCCGCGTTTCGACGCGCCGGTGATGGCGGCCAAGGGTTTGGGCCGGGTCAAGCAAGCGGTGTTCCTCAACCAGTCCTACGCCGGGCTGGCGGATCTGTTGAAGAAAACCGACCTGATCGTCGGCGTCGGCGGCGGCTACATGCGCTCGAAAAGTGCTTTCGAACATATCAAGCTGAAACTCGGCCACGCCAAGCAACTGGAAACCGCGATCCTCAGCAAAGTGCCGTCGGTGTACCTGCCGCAAAGCATCGGCCCGTTCCATGGCGAAAGCAGCAAGATCGTCGAGCATTACGCCAGCGCCGACGCGGTATTCGTCCGTGACAACCGCTCTTCGGCCATTTTCGATGCCTGCGCAAACGTCTACCGCGCGCCGGATCTGGCCGTGCAATCGCTGGCGAGCAAAATCCTTCAGCAAGCAAAATTCACCCGCTGCGCGTCGTCGCCAGCCACAGTCTGCGTGGTGCTGCGCAAGCCGCCGGAGTGGAGCAAGGAAAAGAAAGTCGCTTACGTCGCCAATCTGAAGTTGCTGCTGCAGCGCCTGAAGAACAAAAGCAAAGTGGTCTGCGCCGTACAGAGCGCGGTACGCGGCAACGATGACGGCGCGTTCTATCGCGAGTTGGGCATCAGCGAAGACCTGTTGTCGTTGAAAGCAACGATTGCCAAATACCAGCCGGACCTGGTGATTTCCGTGCGCCTGCACGGCGCCATCGAGTCGCTGCTCTCCGGCGTGCCGGCGTACCACATCAGCTACGAACGCAAAGGCTTCGGCGCCTATCAGGACATGGGCGTGGAAGACTGGGTGATCAACGGCGGCGACATCAACGTCGACACCATCATCGACACGGTTTACGCGCAGAATGCGCTGTCTAACTTCGGCAAACGCCTGACAGATACCTGCCGTGAGATCGAGGCAAAAACCGTGGCCATGGACGAGATCATCAAAGGTGTCGTTCGATGATATTTCGGCTACTGCTTCGTGGCGGTGCATTGGGCGCGAAGTTTTTGCTGGTGTTGGCGATCACCCATTACCTCGGGTATGAAGCGCTGGGTTTTTACGGTGTGGTGGTCGCGGCGTCGCTGATTGCGTCGAAGTTCTACAGCGTCGGTTTCAGTTCCGAGATCAATCGGTTGATCAGCGTCGGCGGCAGTTCGCGCCGCGTGGTCGACAAGGTTCTGCTGCTGTATCTAGCGGTGGGGCTGGTGCTGTCGGTGGTGACGGTGCTGATTTATTCACTGTTCCAGACAGTTGAAGCGAGCGCCGCGCTGATTCTCTGCGTGACGCTGGTGTTGCTCACTGAGCACCTGTCGTTCGAGATCAACTCGTTCGTGTTTTCCGCGCAGAAAGCCACGGCCGGTGCGCTGTTGTTTTTCATCAAGACCGGCCTATGGGCGGTGTTGGCCGTTGGCGGGATGATGCTCGGTTGGGTCTCGGGAATCGCCAGTGTGTTGTGGCTGTGGGTGGTCGCCAACGTGCTGGTGATCATCGCCGGTTACCTGATCGTGGTGAACGTTCATCACGGCCGAGAAGCCGGGACACTGGCCACTGCTACTGTGTGGAAAGCGGGATTACCGTTTTACCTCGGCACCGGGTTGATCGCGTTGAGTCAGTACGCCGAGCGGTTTCTGATCGCCGACCTCGAACCGTACGCCAAACTGGGTCAATACGTGTACGCGTGGTCAGCGGCCAACACCTTGCAGGCGCTGTCGTATGCGGTGGTGGCGGTGGTCGGGATTCCGCTGTTGGCCAAGCGTTTTCAGGCTGATCAGCAGGCGTTCACGGTCAAGCAGTTGTTCGTCAACAAGTGGGTCATGCGTTCGCTGGTGGTGTCGGCGGCGGTGGCGGTGGCGATCTATGTGTTTTTCAACGTGGTGCTCGATTACGTCGCCACCAGCGTGCCGCGTCCGGACAATGCGATCCTCGGCGTGCTGATTTTTTCCTTCGCTTTGCGCGCGATTGGCGACATCGTCTGGGGCGGTCTGATTGCTTCGAAAAACAGCCGGGTGTCACTGGCCAGCGCTGCCATTTGTTTGTTGATTTCGGTGCCGGTCAGCTATGTGTTGATCAAGCACTATTCGATCTACGGCGCGGCGTGGGGCAACGTCTTCGCGATCATCGTGCAACTGCTGGTGATTGCCGTGCTGACCCGCGCAACGGCCGGGAAAAAGGCTGCGTTGTCATGGGCCTGAAGCTGCCGTGCATCGAGTTTCGTGGCAAGCGACTCGATTCGTCGATCTCATTCCTGATCCTCTTCACCGGGCTGTTTCTCTCGGTGGCGATGCCGCTGTTGATCCCACGTGATCCTGGGCCGGATGCGATGACCTTGTGGTCGTCCTACGCGCGTGCCGACAACTGCAATTTCTGGAACCCGTTCTCGCCGGATCGCTCGTCCTACGAGTGTTCGGCGTTCCTGCTGCGGCCCACCGGGATCAACCTGACCAATGCCTGGGCCTACGGCATGTTCTGCAATTTTTTCCTCACGGCGATACCGGTGGTGGTGTTTCGGCGCATGCCGTTGGCGATCTTCGGCACCTTGTGTCTGTGGGGAATTGTGCGTTCGTTTTTCCTGGAGAACCTGACCAAGGAAATCATCGTGTCGGTGGCGGTATTGAGCATTTTGCTCAGCTCGCTGACGCGTAAATATCGCGGTGGGTTTTTCCTGTCGGCAGTGATCTACGGCGTGCTGATCCGGCCCTACTGGATTCTGTTTTCGCTGTCGTGGGTCGGCGTCTGTGTGATGAAAAAGTACGTGTCGCGCACGACGTTCTTCCTGATGCTGTTCTTGTTTTATCTGGCGGTGGCGATGTCGATCCAGCTCGCCCTGGGCTTTCCGGTGTCGTCGATCCGCGCCAGTAACAACGAGTTACGCACGGCGGGCGAGGAGGGCTCGAAATCGTTGATCGTGTCGTGGCTCAGCGGCAGCGACTTCGTTTCGCAGGCGCTGGACTCGATGATCATTTTCTTCCGCTTGTCATTCCCGGTGGAGCTGATTCTGCTGTCCGGCCCGGGTCAGGTGATCTTCGTCGCGTTGATGATCATGACCGCGTTGCTGTTGTTCAAAGTCATCACCTCGACCGACTACAAGGGCGCGCCGATCCAGACCAAACCCAAGGAACTGATCGCCATTCCGCTGGCGTTTCTGCTGGTGCAAGGCCTGTTCGAGCCGGACTTCGGCTCCTTCGCCCGGCACTTCTCGATGGTGGTGCCGGTGTTGTTCGTGGGGCTGGGCTTGATGCTGCGGGCGAACAAACCGGTGCAGGTTGAATCAAGAATTCTGAATTGAGGCAGGTGCTTTATGTCGAGCAAGAAAAAGTCCCTGGAGATCGAAACCCTGCGCGGCCTGGCGTGCCTGCTGCTGGTGCTCTATCACGTCATCGGCCCGCTGGGTGGCGGGTTGAAGATCGATATCGGCTCGCCTTTCCGGGTCATCGCCGACTCGATGGTGTACGTGCGCATGCCGCTGTTCACCTTCATTTCCGGGTACATCTATTCGATCTACAAAATTCGTGGCAACGACTTTTCCGCGTTCTTCAGCGGCAAGGTGCGCCGCTTGATCGTGCCGCTGTTTTGCGTCGGTGTGCCGTTCTCGGTGTTGCAAGCGGTGGGGCCGGGGGTGAACAAGGATGTCGGTGTGATCGACGCGTTGTTGTCGTTCTGGGTGCCGATCAACCACTTCTGGTTCCTGCAGGCGGTGTTCATCATTTTCATGTTCGTCGGGCTGCTGGAGTGGCGCGGGATGTTGCGTTCGGCGACGCGCTTGTATGGGCTGTTTGCGTTTGCGGCAGTGTTGTTTCTGCTGCCGCCGTTCAAGTTCGATGCGTTCGGGATCAACGGTGCGATTTATCTGCTGCCGTTTTTTGTCGCGGGGATGATTGGCCAGGAAAATGTCGACGTGTTGAAGCAGCGCTTCAAGGTGATCGGGCCGCTGGTGTTTGTGCTGATCTCGCTGACGCTGTTGTATGTCGCGGCGATTGATCGTGAGTTGATTGTCGATCGTCGCAGTCTGATTGGTTTGACCGTGGGTTGCGTGTCTTGCATCGCCTTGCTGTCGAGTGATGTGCGGTCGAAGGCGCTGACGTGGCTCGGTGGTTATTCGTATGCGATTTTCTTGTTTCATGTGTTGTTTGCGGCGACGTCGCGGTTTGTGCTGGGACGGTTGGGAGTAAAGGATGAAAGCCTGCTGGTACTCGGTGGCTTGAGCTGTGGCTTGCTCGGGCCGGTGGTGTTGTCGATGGTTTTCAGTCGGTTCAATTTCACTTCGGTGCTGTTCCTTGGGGAGCGGGCGGCGAAGAAGAAATCTTTGACGCCCATCACTCCAGTGGTGCAAACCCACAGCAGCTAAGAGCTTCGCGAGCAGCGGATCTTTATCGAACACAATCCCTGTAGGAGTGAGCCTGCTCGCGATTGCGGTCTGTCAGTCAGCATTTCATTACCTGACCCACCGCTATCGCGAGCAGGCTCACTCCTACAGTTGATCTGTGTACATCCCGGCATTCAGTGGGCCATTTCAGACTGAAGGAAATTTTGCATGTTGGCAGTAGATGACGCTCAACCCGTCGCGGCGTCGGTGGTTCAGGTCGGCGATGCCCGCGAGCGTTTTGCGCAGTGGCGTGAAGGCAAGGCTGGCGCGGTGTTGTCGGTCTCGGTGATCGGCGACAGCTACAGCGCCGGACAGGATTTTTACCTGAACAAACTGGTGCAGCGCGTGGCCGGGGAAGTGGGTTTTGCCGGGCCGGGTTACGTCGGTTTCAACCACGGCGCGGCGCTGGGCGGCACCCATTTCAAATACACCCGCAGCAGTGACAAGTACTTCGGCGGCGACTGGAAGGTTTCAGACCTGGGCCAGGCGAGTCCGGACAGTCGCACGGTGACAGGCCGTCCCGGTGCATGGTTGCAAGTGGATGCGAGTCCGACGCCGCGCATCGATACCGCTGTCACGCAGGCGAAACTGCTTTATCTGGGCAACGGCGAATCCAGCGAGATCCGCTACCGCTGGTCTCCCGCGCAAGACTGGCAACCCCTGAAGCTTGAAGGTTCGGGCGTGCAGGAAGTACCGCTGACAGGCCTCTCGGCAGCGAAAGACTGGTCCTTCAAACTGGAAGTGGTGAAAGGCGCGCCGACGTTGTTCGGCCTGTGGATGAGTAACGATCAGAATGGCGTGCGGGTTTCGAAACTGGCAGCCTCCGGTGCGGCCTCGGCGGACTTCTATCACCAGGATCCGCAATGGCAGGTGCAGTGGAAAGCTGCTGTGTCGAAGATCCCCGCGGATGTTTACCTGATCATGCTCGGTGGCAACGATCAGGGTTTCGGCGTGAAGCCTGCGCAGTATCTGCAGAACGTTCAGGGGCTGGTGGGCATGCTGCGCGAGATTCAACCGCAGGCGAGCATCAACCTGATCATGCGTCAGGACACCACGCGCTCCAGCGCTTACCCGATGTCGGCGTATGCGCAGGTGCTTGAGCCGTGGGCGCGAGAGCAACGTCTGGGCTACGCCAATCTGCAATGCGCGTTCGGCCCTGACGTCAAACGCTACTCGGCGGCGATGATCGGCCCGGACAAGATTCATCCGGTGCCGGCCACAGGCGGGAAGGTCATTGCCGATTATTTTTATGGCTGGATCACTGGCACCCAAAGCGGTTGCGAAGCTTCGCCACACTGATCGTTCCCACGCTCCGCGTGGGAATGCCGCCCGGGACGCTCCGCGTCCCTTCGCTGGGTGACGCAGAGCGTCACTGGATGCATTCCCACGCAGAGCGTGGGAACGATCAGGTGAGGGGAGTTATTCGAAGGCGTCTACTTGCTCGAGCAACTCCGCAATCTTCTGCGGCATCAACCGCGTATCGCACCGAGTCTCAACGTTGATGATGATCGCCGGGTCGTTGCAGCAAATTCGCACGCGAAAACGCCAGTCACCGAAGATCACCTTCAGCCCATCACGGTCATCCATTTCCAGCGCCTGCTCGCCATACAGCTTTTTCAGATGAGCAAGCAGGGGATAGGGATCACGCAGCGGCCGGCGGATATCACCGGACGCCGGAAACACGCCAATCCGCTCCACCAGCAGAATTGTGCCCAGCCAGGACTCGTTGGCGCTGGGCAACGGCTGATGGCGGGACAGCCAGCTCATCACCCCGAGGTTACCCACCTCGCGTTCAATCTCTACGGAATGTTGTGCAATGTTCATGGTGGCCTCGTTGGGTGAAGGGAGCCGTCTCAGCGGCCCTTGAGATAGACGTTTTCGTAGCAGAAATTGGTTGCCTGCAAGTAACCCTCGGCGTCACCGCAGTCAAAGCGCAGGCCTTTGAATTGGTAGGCCAGCACGCAACCGTTCTGCGCCTGTTTCATCAGTGCGTCGGTGATCTGGATTTCACCGCCCTTGCCCGGTTGGGTGTCGGCGATCAGATCGAAAATGTCCGGGGTTAGGATGTAGCGGCCAATGATTGCCAGGTTCGACGGCGCGTCTTGCGGGGCCGGTTTTTCCACCATGTTGTTGACGCGGTAGATGCCGTCGGACATCAGCTCGCCGGCGATCACCCCGTACTTGTGGGTCTGGTCGGCCGGGACTTCCTGGATGGCGACGATCGAGCAGCGGAATTTCTTGTACAGCTCAATCATCTGCGTAAGCACGCCGTCACCTTCGAGGTTCAGGCACAGGTCATCGGCCAGCACCACGGCAAACGGCTCATCGCCGATCAGCGGACGACCGCTGAGAATCGCGTGGCCCAGACCTTTCATTTCCACCTGACGGGTGTAGGAGAAGGTGCAGGTGTCGATCAGCTCGCGGGTGCCGGCGAGGAATTTCTCTTTCTCGGTGCCGCGAATCTGGTGTTCAAGTTCGTAGCTGATGTCGAAATGGTCTTCCAGCGCACGCTTGCCGCGACCGGTGACGATGGCCATGTGTTGCAGGCCGGCGTCCCGCGCTTCTTCAACGGCGTACTCGATCAACGGCTTGTTGACGATCGGCAGCATCTCTTTCGGCATGGCTTTGGTAGCCGGCAGGAAACGCGTGCCATAGCCGGCAGCGGGGAACAAACATTTACGAATCATAAAAGTATCCTGGACAGTCATGGAACACAGGCGACGGATGCGAGCCATAAACAATGGCTGCAAGTTTCAATATTGATTGAAGGCCTACTTTAATACCTGAGTCAGGTTGTTAATGGCAATTAGTTGGGTCGGTAAAACATGACAATGTTATGAGATGTCGGCGAATGCTTTATTAGTTATTTTTAGTCGGTATCTGTTGATAGTGATGAGCGCACAGGGAGTGCTAATAAGTAACGAGCAATACAGTGTGACCTGCAAAAATATTTATTGCCAGTCATTGAACTAGTTTTGTTTTCGGTTGTTGTCGCCTGTTTGTGTGGAGTGTAACACATCTTCAATAAAACAGGCTTGACACGCTACTTGTCACTCATCCAAAGACGGATAGCACTATGAAGATTCTGGTAACGGGTGGCGCCGGCTATATCGGCTCGCATACCACACTTGCATTGCTTGAAGCCGGTTATGAAGTTGTCGTACTGGATAACCTTTGCAACAGCAGCGAAGCCGCGTTGCACGCGGTTGAAGGCATTTGTGGCAAGAGTGCCTGGATGATCCGTGGCGATGTCTGTGACCGGGCACTGCTCGACCGGATATTCCGCGAGCACAACATCGAAGCGGTGCTGCATTTTGCCGGCCTGAAAGCGGTCGGCGAGAGCGTGCGCAAGCCGCTCGAGTACTACGAAACCAATGTCAGCGGCAGCATCAATCTGTGTCAGGCAATGGCGGCGGCGGGGGTGTTCCGCCTGGTGTTCAGCTCGTCGGCCACGGTGTATGGCGAGCCCGAGCAGATGCCGATTCGCGAGGATTTTCCCACCGGCAATCCGACCAATCCCTACGGCCAGTCCAAGCTGATCGTTGAAAACGTCCTGCGTGACTTGAGCCTGGCCGAGCCACGCTGGAGCATCGCGTTGCTGCGCTACTTCAACCCGATCGGCGCGCACCATAGCGGTCATATGGGCGAAGACCCCAATGGCATCCCGAATAATCTGGTGCCGTACATCAGTCAGGTGGCGGTTGGCAGCCTGCAAGAGCTGTCGATCTTCGGCAACGATTACCCGACAATCGATGGCACGGGCGTGCGCGATTACATCCACGTCGTCGATCTGGCCGACGGGCATTTGAAGGCGTTGCAGTCGATCTCCGAACGCAGCGGCATTCATACCTGGAACCTCGGCACCGGCGATGGCTACAGCGTGCTGCAGGTGCTCCACGCTTTCGAGCAGGCCTGCGGGCAACCGGTGCCGTACCGGATGATGCCGCGCCGCTCCGGGGATATCGCCGAGAGTTGGGCCGACGCCTCCAAGGCGGCAAAAGAGCTGGGCTGGAAAGCCACGCGCAACTTGCAGGACATGGTCACTGATACTTGGCGCTGGCAATCGAACCATCCCCAAGGCTACTCGCGATGATGGCCATTTAGTCCAATGTTATTTTCAGTCAGGTTGTTAGATAACGTCGGGAAATTACACTGGCAATGCCTTTTGCAAATCCGTAGATATAAACCTGCCGTTCGACTTTTATCAGTTGGGTAAGACTGTGAAAGAACGACGGATCATGTTCGCGCTTTTTGCGGACTTGAACTCACCACCGCTAACTCAGGCCGGTTTTTTAACAGGTCGAATGTTAGAAAGGAGTTGATATGAAAAAAGTGATGGCAGTTGCCCTGTTGACGATGTTGAGCAACTGGGCTGCCGCCGCTGAAGCACCGTTGACAGCGGTAACCAATGTAGGTGGCAACGTGGCGGCTTCTCAAGCGCCCGCAGCCAGTACTGCAATGGTTGCCAGTGCTGTAGCGGCGTCTAACAGCGGTGGCAGTGCCAACGGCGGTACCACCGGTACGACGGGTACCACCGGTACAACCGGCACGCATAACTAACAGGAAGTTCTGTTAGTGCAGTACAAGGTCGCCCGACGCAAGTCGGGTGACTTTGTTTTTGGATTCGCCCTTGAATAGCGTAGTGCCATTATGACTCGTAGTGTTTATCTTTTAATGTTGGCAAGTCTCGCTTTGCAAGGTTGCATGTTTTCCCCCGGTCAATACCTCAGCACCAGTGACATCACCCGCCAGGGTGCCAGCGAAAGCAGCCGGGTCGAGCTGATTCCGATCACGCCGAAGCTGATTGCCATGAACCGCGCCACGCAGAAGCGTGAGTCGCTGCCGCCGGAGCTGTTGGCGACGCCGGCCGAATACCGCATCGGCAACAATGATGTTCTGTATATCACCGTGTGGGATCACCCTGAGCTGACGGCCCCGTCCGGCGCGCAACAACAGATCGATGCCAACGGCCGTCTGGTGCGCTCCGATGGCACGCTCTATTACCCGTTCATCAAGGAAGTCCAGGCCACTGGCCGGACCATCCAGCAACTGCGCTCGGACATTGAACAACGGCTGTCGGCGTTTATCGCCGAGCCGCAAGTAGATGTCGCGGTGTTGCGTTTCGCCAGCCAGAAAGTCGTGGTGACCGGCGCGGTAACCAAGGCCGGCCCGCAAGCGATTTCCACCAATCCGCTGAGCGTGGTCGAAGCCCTCGGTTCGGCCGGCATCGACACCAACAACGCCGATTTGTCCGGGCTGTTGCTGACGCGTAAGGGCCGCACTTATCCGCTCAATCTCGACTCGCTCAATCAGCAGGATTCCGAGTTGCAGAACGTCTACCTCAAGGGTGGCGATCAGCTGTATCTGCCGTACAACGACAACAAGCGCATCTACGTGATGGGCGAGGTCAACCAACCGCGTGCACTGAGTTTCAAGACCGCGACGATGAACCTCACCGACGTGCTGGGTTCGGTTGGCGGCCTGGCTCAGACCACCTCCAATGGCAACGCTGTGTATGTCATTCGTGGCGTGGAAAACCTTGATGTCGAACCGGCGAAGATCTACCAGCTGGAAGCCGAATCGCCGACCGCCATGGCCCTCGCTTCGCACTTCGAAGTGCGCCCGCAAGACGTGGTGTATGTCGGGCCTGCGAACGTGACTCGCTGGAACCGTCTGATCAGCCAATTGGTGCCGTCGGCATCGATTGTCGGCACTGGCGCTTCCGCTGCGAAGAACTGGAGCGAATACAGTAACAACAGCAAATAAGGTCGCCGACTTTGAACATTTTGAAAGTTGGCCTGTGCCTGATGGCGGCCTCGTTGCTGTGCGGCTGTAACCCGCTGATGAGCGCTTCGTTAAATAACCTTAAAGCGGCGGTCGTCGGCCCGGATGAGGTCGACGTGTCGGCGGCCGAAGTGGCCGGGGTCAATTACCCGCAACTGAAACTGACCACGCCGTCCGGCTCCGGCGTGCTGGCGCTGGTGCGCGAACGGGAAGACCTGCAGTTCTGGGTCGCCTCCGGTAAACAAGTGTTACTGCTGCGCAATGGCCTCGCCGTACGCAGCATTGGCTTGGGTCTGGAAGGCGATCTCGATGGCACGCGGCTGGCCGATGACTCGCCGTTCAAACAGGGCCTGCATCACGTCGCTGACGGTTTCACCACTCGGCGCTGGATCGACCTCTACAAAGGTCAGGAAGTCGGGGTGATCGTCAACAGCCGCTTCTCCCGCCGTTCCGAACAGACCCTGCAGATTCTCGACAAGGAATACACCGTGCTGCGTGTCGATGAGCAGATTGACGCCCCGGCCATCGGCCTGAGCGCGACCAATCGTTACTGGGTCGACCCGCGTGACGGTTTCATCTTGCAGAGCGAGCAGCAGCTGACGTCGCAGTTGCGCGTCAAGGTCGTGCAACTGACCCCTGATCGCAGGCACCTGCCGTGATGCGCCTGAAAATGTTATCGGCGAGCTTGATGCTGGTCGCGAGTGTGAGTCAGGCGGCCGTCACGGTGTCGGGTGATGTCGCCAATCCCGGGCCGGTCGCGTTGCCACCGGGTGGGCGCTTGCTCGATGTGATCAGCGAAGCGGTGCCGAATGCCGAAGGCTATTGGCTGGCGGGCGGCTTGCTGCGGCAGTCGCTGATTGAGGAGCAGACACGGCTCAAGGTCGGTGTGCTGTTTGATCTGGATGTGCTGCAACGCATGTCGATGCTGTTCGACCGGCCGAGTCGGGCGGCACTGGCGCAGCGCATTGCCGAACAAGTGCGGCAGATGCCGGTAACGGGGCGGCAGATCGCCGATCTCGATCCGGTGGCGTTGGAAGTCGGCTTCGCGCGCAACATTCGCCTCGATGACGGCGATCGTCTGATCTATCCGAAGCGCGTCGACGAAGTGCAAGTGCTCGGTGCCGTCGCCGAGCCGTGCCGCTTGCCGTATCAGCCGTTGCAGGAGGCCCGTGAGTATCTGCAAGGCTGTTCGATTCTGGCCGATGCCGAAGCCGATTACCTGTGGCTGATCCAGCCCAACGGCGCGTCGCAACGTGTCGGTATCGCCCACTGGAATCGCGAGTCCGGACACTTTCCCGTGGCCGGCAGCAAGATTCTGGTGCCGTTGAAAAATGATGATCTTGATCCGCCTCTTCCTGAGCTGAATCAGCAGTTGGCCGAATTCATTGCCACGCAGCTGGCCGAGGTGGTTCGTTGAAGTTACGTTTTGCAGCTGTGTTGTTATTGCCCTGCGGTCTGGCTCATGCCGAGCCGCGCATTACCCAGAATGACTTCGGTGGCACCGGTCTTTTGCAGACGCCGACCGCGCGCATGGCCCCGGCCGGCGAGTTGAGCGTCAACGCCAACCGCACCGAACCGTACAGCCGCTACAGCGTTTCGCTGCAGCCGCTGGACTGGCTCGAAGGCTCGTTCCGCTACACCGCGATCACCAACCGGCCGTACGGCTCGGAGGCCCTCAGCGGTAGTCAAAGCTATAAGGACAAGGCGGTCGACGTCAAAGTCCGGCTGTGGCAGGAAAGTCACTGGCTACCCGATGTGGCCCTGGGCTTCCGAGATATCGGTGGTACCGGTCTGTTCTCCAGTGAATTTTTCGTCGCCAACAAACGCTACGACAACTTTGATTTCAGCGCCGGGATTGCCTGGGGTTACCTCGGTAATCGCGGCGACATCGACAACCCGTTGGGCTATGTCAGCGATCGCTTCGATACCCGTCCGGCCCTCGAGGGCACCGGTGACGTCAACTCGGGTTCGTACTTCCGTGGCCGGCCGTCGTTCTTCGGTGGCGTGAGCTATCAGACGCCGTGGGATCGTCTCAGCCTGAAACTCGAATTCGAAGGCAACGACTACAAGCATGAGCCGAAGGACAACGAGATCAAACAGGACTCGCCGATCAACCTTGGCGCGGTATTCAAGGTGACCGATTCGGTCGATGTCAGCGCGGCGTGGGAGCGCGGTAATACGGCGATGTTCGGCGTGACCTTCCACACCAATTTCGTCAGCCGCAAAGCGCCGGCCAAGACCTACGACCCGACCCCGGAACCGCTGCCGGCGAAGGCACCGACCACGGCGATGGATCAGGTCAACTGGGCCAACGTCTCGCAGCGTTTGCAGCAGAATGCCGGCTACAAGGTCGAGCGCATTACGCAGCGTGATTCCGAGCTGATCGTCTATGGCGAGCAGCAGCGTTACTTCCATTCGTCCAAGGCTGTCGGGCGGGCGAGCCGGATTCTCGACAACAGCGTCAACGACGACATCGACTGGTTCACTGTGGTCAACAAGCGCTACGACTTGCCGCTGGAAGAAACCAGTTTGCCGCGCCAGACCTTCCGCGAGGTGATCAACAACGAAGAGCCGCTGCAGTCGCTGCACCGCACCACCGAGATCAACCCGGCGATGCCACACAACGAGAAGACCCTGTACACCGAAGCACCGCAGCATTTCAGCTATGGCGTGGGGCTGGGCTTCAAGCAGAACGTCGGCGGTCCGGATGGCTTGCTCTATCAATTGAGCGCCGATGCCGACGCTGAATACCGTTTCAACCGCAACACTTGGTGGAGCGGTTTGCTCAGTGCCAACCTGGCCAACAACTTCGATAAATTCACCTACGACGCGCCGAGCGGCTTGCCGCGTGTGCGCACGGATTTGCGTCAGTACCTGACCACGTCTAACACGACCATGCCGTTATTCCAGGTCAGCCATGCCGAGCAACTGGATAAAGACTGGTATGGGATGGTGTATGGCGGTTATCTGGAGTCGATGTTTGCCGGTGTCGGCGGTGAAGTGTTGTTCCGCCCGACCGGTGAGCGCTGGTCGGTGGGGGCGGATCTGAACTGGGTGCGTCAGCGCGATTTCGATCAGGGTTTTGCTTTGCGTGATTACTCGGTGGTGACCGGGCATGTCACGGCGTATACCGATTTGCCGTTCGATACGTTGGCGGCGGTTAGCGTCGGCCGTTATCTGGCCGGGGACTGGGGCGGTACGCTGGACATCTCGCGCGAATTCTTCAATGGCGTGCGTTTTGGTGCGTGGGCGACGATCACCACGGCGGGCAGTGCGGAGTATGGCGAAGGTAGTTTCGACAAAGGCATCTACCTGTCGATCCCGTTCGACGAAATGATGAGCATGTCGACCATGCGTCGCGCCAACCTGGTCTGGGCCCCGCTGACCCGTGACGGTGGCGCGCGACTGAGCCGCAGCTACCAATTGCACTCGATGACCGATAGCCGGGAAGGGGACATGTTTTATCGGAATTTCGAGAAGATCACGGAGTAAGCGCGGATATCCGAAGCACCTCTGAAACCTGTGGGAGCTGGCTTGCCAGCGATGAGGTCGACACATTCAATATTGATATTGGCTGACCCGCCGCCATCGCTGGCAAGCCAGCTCCCACAGGTTATGTGTCTAGCCACAAGGCTTGAGCCAACCACAAATCCCCTGTAGGCCTTCGCCTGCTCGCGATAGCGTCAAACCAGTCGACAATCCCTGTTGCCTGACACACCGTCATCGCGAGCAGGCTCACTCCTACATTGGTTATTTGTCACGCCACAAATCCCGAGCCAATCCCGAATCCCTGTGGGAGCTG
This sequence comes from Pseudomonas sp. Irchel s3h9, assembly GCF_900187475.1. Taxonomy (NCBI): domain Bacteria; kingdom Pseudomonadati; phylum Pseudomonadota; class Gammaproteobacteria; order Pseudomonadales; family Pseudomonadaceae; genus Pseudomonas; species Pseudomonas sp. Irchel s3h9. Next base: position 83,489 of record NZ_FYDH01000017.1, read on the forward strand.
GCTTGCCAGCGATGAGGTCGGCACATTCAATATTGATATTGGCTGACCCACCGTCATCGCGAGCAGGCTCACTCCTACATTGGTTATTTGTCACGCCACAAATCCCGAGCCAATCCCGAATCCCTGTGGGAGCTGGCTTGCCAGCGATGAGGTCGGCATATTCAATATTGATATTGGCTGACCCACCGCCATCGCGAGCAGGCTCACTCCTACATTGGTTATTTGTCACGCCACAAATCCCGAGCCAATCCCGAATCCCTGTGGGAGCTGGCTTGCCAGCGATGAGGTCGGCACATTCAATATTGATATTGGCTGACACACCGTCATCGCGAGCAGGCTCACTCCTACATTGGTTATTTGTCACGCCACAAATCCCGAGCCAATCCCGAATCCCTGTGGGAGCTGGCTTGCCAGCGATGAGGTCGGCACATTCAATATTGATATTGGCTGACCCACCGCCATCGCTGGCAAGCCAGCTCCCACAGGTTATGTGTCTAGCCACAAGGCGTGAGCCAAACACAAATCCCTGTGGGAGCAAGCTTGCTCGCGAAGGCGTCAGCACAGTCAGTATCATCATTGCCTGACCCGCCGCTTTCGCGAGCAGGCTCGCTCCCACAGTTTTTGCATCCATCCAAGATCCGATTCCATCCTCAAATCCCAGGCACAAAAAAGGGGACTTTCGTCCCCTTGCGGTATCCAGCTTCGAACCTCAGTAAATATCTTTCGACAGCAACGTAAACGGTGTCTTCACCAGGATCTTCAGATCCAGCCACAACGACCAGCTGTTGATGTACTGCAGGTCAATCTCGACACGCTTCTGCATCTTGTCGATGGTGTCCGTCTCACCCCGGCAGCCGCTGATCTGGGCCAGCCCGGTGATCCCTGGTTTAATCCGGTGACGCGCCATGTACGCGAGGATTTTCCCCGAGTAGTAGTTGTTGTGCGCGACGGCGTGCGGGCGTGGGCCGACCAGGGCCATATGTCCCTGCAATACGTTGAACAGTTGCGGCAGTTCATCCAGCGAAGTGCGGCGAATAAAGCGACCGACTGCGGTGATGCGCGAGTCATTACGGCTGGCCTGCTTCACGTCACGGTCATCGTGAACACGCATCGAGCGGAACTTCCAGACCTTGATCACCTTGCCGTTCCAGCCATGCCGATCCTGTTTGAAAAACACCGGGCCTGGCGAGTTGATCTTCACCGCCAGCGCAATGATCAGCAGGATCGGGCTCAGCGCGATGATCGCCAGAAACGCCACGGTTTTTTCCACCAGACTCTTGCTCAAAGCAGCGGTAGGGCGACTGGTCAGCGGGCTTTCGTTCAAGTAGATCGCCGGCAGACCGTCCACGACCTTCACCGAGTGATTGAGCAGCGTCAGACTGTTCAAGTCCGGCACCCACACCACGTCGACGTTGGCACCCAGCAAGGCACCATAAATCGCCTCGATTTTCGCGGCTTCACACAGCGGCAGGGTGATGTACAAGCGGCGGATGTCATGCGCCTCGATCAGCTCCAACAACTGTTCCTGATCGCCGACCACACGCGGTGCATCGGAATCCAGTGCAGACACATCGCCATTGCTGACCAAACCTACCAACGGCAGATTTTCCAGTTGGCTGAGCTTCTTTGCCAGACCCAGCGCCAGTTCGCCGGTGCCGACGATCAGCGTCTTGTGCTCGCTTTTACGCGACCGTTGGTAGTACTTGGAAAACGCATGCAGCGGAGCGTAGAGAAACGCCTGACCGAGGAAGCCATACACCGCCCAGCTCAGAATCACCTGCCGCGAAAACAGCTCATCGGCCTGGCAGACAAAGGCGATGCACGCCAGCGCCGCCATGGTCATCGACCAACCCATGAACAACCGACCGAGACCGGTCAGGTAGTTGTCACGCTTGCGATAAACACCGCTAAACGTATACGCCGGCACCGACGCCAGTACCGCCAGGGTTGCACACATCCGGTAGTAGAACGCGACCGTCCCGGTGTGCTGCTCGGCGAGTATGAACAACAGCGTCACGACAAAGCCTTGTGCCAGCGCCCATTGGCCCCAAAAGGTCAGTCCCTTGAGGCCTGTGCTTCGATTGATACTTAAAGAAAGATCCATACGGTATCCCCAAAAGACGTCCATTCAGGTTTCAACAGTTGAAATCCGAGTTGTTATGCAGACTTATTGTTTTTGTTTTAACGAGTGTCCTGAGGTAACAACATCGATATGCCGAACTGTCGTCAGTCAATAGACTAAGTTATTGGCTGGAATGGTGTCTGACGAGTTCTAACAAGATGGCACAGTGCCAACTTTTTAATAATTAAATAGAAGGGTGTTAGAAAAGGTCGTAGAGCGAGGGGTGAATAAAGTATGTTGTATTTGTTACTGTTGGAGGGTGGAGGCAGGGAATATTTACTTCAGGGAGGAAGATCAAGCCAAACAGAGTGCTCTTGTTGTTTTTGTAATCGCACTTTTTTCTGTTTGTTCTGTTCGTGGAGGTCTTGCGGGGTTACGCGACGACTTCCTGAATCAGGCAATAACCGCGGTTTCTGACAGCACGAAACAGTCGCTCACCATTACTGGCGCTTTTGAATTTGTCTTGCAGGCGACTCAAGCACATTTCCAGGCCGCGATATTGTTCCGGTTCTCGACCGATGCTGAGAATCAGCTCGTCACGACTGACAACACGCTCTTCATGGCTGAGCATTTTTCTGACCAGTGCTGTTTCCAGGCCAGTCAGGCTGATTTCGACATCTTCTTTGACCAGTGCACCCTGAGCGGGGTCGAGATGCCAGGTTTCATTGCCGGGCATATCACCTTCAACGGCAGGTGGCATGTTGCGGGATTCCCCGGTAATGACCGGGACATTCTGGAAAGGATTAGCCGATTGCGCGGCGCGCCATTCGGACTCGAGCGTGGCCACTATTCGCTGAGTATCGTGTTCGATACTGCGCGGGATATTTTTTCGACTGATGCCTGGATATGTGAACTCCATCACCATTGGAGCGGAAGAGGGCGAATCAACCCCTTCAAACGAATTGAAACGTTCACTGGACAGCATGCTCTCCAGTTCGCGTTGCGACGTTGTACTGTGAGTCACGACAACAAAATATTTCCTTGGGAGGGTTGTACTAGTTTCCATGTCTCTCTCCTGAATACATACCAAAATTGGCTAAAAGATAAATCGGCAGGCGAGCAATGACTTCCTCGGAAGTAATCGATAGGCAGGGTCTGGGCCCAAGATTGGCCCTCGATAAATTCCACTCGATCTGCTGCTATGTTATGGAGTTTTATTGTTATGGGGCGTGTTGTCGCGCTCATTCAATTGCTTGATTTCAAACAGGCGTGAAGCAGAACGGGAGCTATATGGTTGCATTAGACGATCCTTCGTACGTATGCAAATGGGATGGCTGCCCGAGAGTCAGGCAGTCGATATCAGACCCCGCAGCAGGCGATAGCCATAGCCGCGAATGCTCTGAATCGCGTTTGTACCATACATGTCCTTGATTTTTCCACGCAAGCGACTGATTGACTTCTCCAGCGCTCGAGGGTCGTAGAAATTGGTGTTGAGGCCCATGATGCTGGCGATTTCATCATGGCTCAGAATGTGATTACTGGTTTGCGCGAAGGCTTCGAGGATCTTCATTTCGGCAAACGAGATATCGAGTTTCTTGCTGGTGCCCATCAGGCAGATACGCGTCGGATCAAGCGTCAGATCGATATCGCGTTGCCATTCTTCGCTGTTGAAGAACTCGCCCAGCAACTCGGCGCCATCGTCGGAAAGGGTATTGAGCTTGATACAAACATCCGCGCCAGCCAGATAATATTTGATCTTGTTGAAGGCGCCGCGACCGGTGATGACCGCGCAAATGATCGGTTTCAAGTTGTCGCTGCGCAGGTTCTCGATCAGGGCAAGATTGTCTTCGAGGGCCTGAGGGCTGTCGATAACCAGGAAGATCGCTCGATACGAACCAGACTGTCCATTCAACTGATATGAACTAGTGTACGCGCTGGCTTCGAGCGCCATATCGGTACGTATATGCTGGGCGACTAGCGCTTTGAAATGTTCAGCCACGCCACGGGTACGACCCAGAGTAAGAACACCAGGTTCGTCGTTTGTCGGGCGCGGGCTTCTAGTCGCTAAGTTCGCTGAGAGCATCATGCATTGACTCGAATTAAGTGCTGACATCGGGATGTTAAAGCACCGGTTCTCATCTGTGACTGACAATTGGTAACATTCACGCGATTTTTAGACGTGGCTCCCGAGTTTTCTAACAATAATTAAGCTTTTCAAGCTTTTAGTTGATTTTCTCGGAGGGGTGAACTACTGCTTAGATGGTGGCGATATGCAATGGTGCCACTATTTTGAGCTTATTGCGATGGCTATCTCTATGTCTATCTGCCACTGTCTGGCCATCTCTGAATAATGTGATTTTGATCACACTTTATTGTCAGAGCAACTTTTTTTGCAAAAGACCTAAATATTTTCTGCGTAGTTCGTCGGCCGACGATTATTAACATGGCTTGAGTGTGGCAATTCATAAGACCTATTCTTTGAGATCAAAAGATCGTCCGATCGCGGCCCGAACCTTCGGCAGCTCCTACAGGGGAATGCATTTCAAAATGTAGGAGCTGCCGAAGGCTGCGATCTTTTGATCTTCATATACGCCAATTGTGTAACTTCAGATACTCAACCCCTGAGTGTTATTACCCGGTCGCTCACCAAGAGCGCTCTGACGGAGGATTAATGGATTTCTGGACCCTTTTCCAGGTGTTGATATTAGGTGCGGTAGAAGGCCTGACCGAGTTCTTGCCGATCTCGAGTACCGGCCACCAGATCATCGTCGCCGACTTGCTGGAATTCGGCGGCGAACGCGCCATGGCCTTCAACATCATTATTCAACTGGGTGCCATTCTTGCCGTCGTCTGGGAGTTTCGACCGAAGATCTTCGACATCATCAAAGGCCTGCCCACCGAACGTAATGCACAACGCTTCACCCTCAACTTGCTGATCGCTTTTCTGCCCGCCGTGGTCTTGGGCGTATTGTTCGCCGACGCGATCCACGAATACCTGTTTAACCCGATCACCGTCGCCGTGGCACTGGTGGTCGGCGGCATCATCATGTTGTGGGCCGAACAGCGCAGCCATGTGATCAGCGTCGAACACGTCGACGATATGCACTGGTCCCACGCACTGAAAGTCGGATTCGTACAATGCCTGGCGATGATTCCCGGCACCTCGCGCTCCGGCTCGACCATCATCGGTGGCCTGCTCTTCGGCCTGTCGCGCAAAGCCGCCACCGAGTTCTCGTTCTTCCTCGCCATGCCCACCATGGTCGGCGCCGCCGTGTACTCCGGCTACAAATACCGCGATCTATTCCAGCCCAACGACTTGCCAGTCTTCGCCCTCGGCTTCGTCACCGCGTTCATCTTTGCGATGATCGCCGTGCGTGGCTTGCTCAAGTTTATCGCCAACCACAGCTACGCCGCGTTCGCCTGGTATCGGATCGCGTTTGGTTTGTTGATTCTGGCAACGTGGCTGTTTGGCTGGGTCAACTGGACCGCCGCAGCGGCCGCCTGATCACTGAGCGCTGATCAACGCCGCAACGGCGAGATCGTTTAACGCCGAATCCGGCGACTCCTGTCGATAGCGCTGCAAGGCCGAGGTGAAATACGCGGCCTGCAGCATGCCGTCGCTGGCCAGATAGAGTCGCGCGTCTTCCTGTTCTTCAGCAGAGTAAACACGTTTATGGCTGTCGGTCGTTTCCTGGCTAGACGAAATAGGCGCGAGGAATAAAGACACCAGGGTGAAGCCGGAAAACTGCGTCACCTCCCACGGCGTATCGGTACGGCCCATACAAAAGCCATCGCAGTGCGCATAAACGTCGGAAGTGAAGCTGAACAAGGCGAGGAGGGTGAAGCGCTTGAAAGCAGAAAAAGTAAACGCGGGCATAAACAAAAGACATCCTGTCAGTACAACAAAACAGCGGGCAACGCTCATGCGTCGCCCGCACACTCAAACCATCAATCAACGACCTTCAAGCAACTCGGCCGCCTGATCCAGCAACGCCAGCGGATCCTTGGCCTTGTGAATATCCACCGACAACAACTGACGGAATTTCCGCGCCCCCGGGAACCCCGTGCCCAAGCCCAGCACATGGCGCGTGATGTGATGCATCGCCCCACCGGCCAGCAAATGCTCGGCTATATAAGGACGCAACTGCGCCAACGCCTCAGCCCGACTGATCACCGGCGCCGAACTGCCGAACAACTGCTGATCCACCTCCGCCAGCAAATACGGATTGTGATAAGCCTCACGCCCCAACATCACACCGTCGAACGTCTGCAAATGCTCATGGCAAGCCTCCATCGTCTTGATCCCGCCATTCAGCACAATCTCCAACCCCGGAAAATCCGCCTTCAGCTGCGCCGCCACGTCATAGCGCAAAGGCGGAATATCGCGATTCTCCTTCGGCGACAACCCCTCCAGAATCGCAATCCGCGCGTGCACGGTGAAACTGGTGCACCCGGCATCGCGAACAGTGCCGACGAAATCGCACAGCTCCGCGTAACTGTCCCGACCGTTGATGCCGATGCGATGCTTCACCGTCACCGGAATCGACACAGCGTCTTGCATTGCCTTCACACAATCCGCCACCAGTTGCGGATGACCCATCAGGCACGCGCCGATCATGTTGTTCTGCACACGATCGCTTGGGCAGCCGACGTTCAGGTTTACCTCGTCGTAACCGTGCTCCTGAGCCATGCGGGTGCAGGCGGCCAGATCCAATGGGACGCTACCGCCCAACTGCAGCGCGAGAGGGTGCTCGGCTTCGTTGTGACGGAGGAAACGTTCGTGATCACCATTGAGGAGCGCGCCGGTGGTGACCATTTCGGTGTAGAGCAGAGCGTTCTTCGACAGGAGGCGTAGGAAGAAACGGCAATGGCGGTCAGTCCAATCCATCATGGGCGCAACGGAGAACCTTCTAGACAGCGTAGAGCCTGTGTTTGTTGGGTATGTAGCTGATTTATGTACCATTTTGCTCTACGTGTTCTAGGCCGATTTCAGGGGGTAAATAGGCGTTTTCGAAGGTCGGTTGGTACAATGTACCAATCACTTTTCAAATTGTACCAGTTGACTATGGCCACGATCAGAGCACGGAAACGCACCGACGGCAGCACCAGTTACACGGCACAGATACGCCTGTTTCGCGATGGGGTGCAAGTTTACCAAGAGAGTCAGACCTTCGCCCGAAAACAGGCCGCACAGGCTTGGGTGCGTAAAAGAGAAACCGAGCTGGACGAACCAGGTGCGATCGAGCGGGCGAACCGACCTGGTGCGACGATCAAGGAAATGATCGATCGCTACTTGGCTGAAATGACCAAGGCGCGCCCTCTCGGGAAAACGAAGCTCGGTACGTTGAAGGCAATTAGCGAGTGCTACCTGGGAAAGTTGAACGACAGAGATATAAGCAGCCAGCACCTGGTCGAGTATGCGTTATGGCGCATGGGCAAGGAGGGTGGGGGCGTTCAGCCTCAGACCGCTGGCAACGATCTCGCACACCTGGGCGCGGTTCTCTCGATCGCTCGACCCGCATGGGGTTATGAGGTGGATCCGCATGCAATGGTGGACGCGCGCCGAGTATTAAAAAAGCTCGGTTACAACATGAAAAGCCGCGAACGCGATCGCCGGCCCACCCTAGACGAACTCGACAAGCTGCTTAAACACTTCCGGGATATCCAAACCCGTCGTCCAACTTCTATCAACATGCTTAAGCTGACGGGTTTCGCGTTGTTTTCCACGCGTAGGCAAGAAGAGATCACTCGGATCCTATGGGATGACTTAGACGAAGCGGGCCAGCGGGTGCTGGTTCGTGACATGAAGAATCCAGGCCAGAAGATCGGTAACGACGTCTGGTGTCATTTGCCGCCAGAAGCATGGGCGATACTTCAGACCATGCCTAGAGTGTTGCCTGAGATTTTTCCTTACAGCGCTGAATCCGTGTCCACGTCCTGGACAAGGGCCTGCAAAATCCTGGGCATCGCAGATCTGCACTTTCACGATCTGCGCCACGAAGGCGTCAGCCGGCTTTTCGAAATGGACTGGGATATTCCGCGAGTGGCGAGTGTATCGGGACATCGAGATTGGAACTCGATGCGCCGTTATACCCACCTGCGCGGGCGAGGGGATGTTTATGCAACTTGGGAGTGGTTCGAGCGCATCCTGCAGGCGCCCGTAAAGCTGGGCGCCAAAACGTTGAAGTGAGTTACCTGCTGCGCGGCGCGCTGTTCAGTTGGTTACTTTCTTTGACTGCTGCAGCGCGCTGCTCATCTAGGTAAGCCGACAGGTCTGCAATATGAATACCTTTCGCGCTTTTCTGACTCGGCTCCATGCGAGTGATAGGGAGCTTTATCTGGCCGGCCCCCACTTTGCGTTGGAACATGTCTGTTGTCAGATGCGTGAAATAATCCTGACACACTCGATCCAGCGGAATTACCACTTGGCCATTGTATTGAGCCATCAGTACAAACAACGTTTTCATAGTGCGATTCCTTCGAGTGAGTGAGGTCGATCAATTGGGGTTAGGTTGGCTGTTGAGTTGCCAGCCAGTAGTTGAGCGACAACAGCGAACTCTGCCGCGTCGATGTCGCCCAACTCCTTGGCGAATGTGGTAAGGCATTCAAGACGGATACGCGCTACTTCGGTTTTCCGTACCCGATAATCAAACAGTGCTGTACCTACGATTCTGATAGCCATCAGATGCCGCGTGTGGGGGTCACTGTTGTTGAGTGTGTTAGCCTTCGAATCACTGCCGCTTTGGTGCTTTACTTCCATGGTGTTGCCCTCGGTGGTGGTTGATGTCGGGGAGGTGCAACTCCTCGACATCGCTTCTTTTTTTCGTCAGTCCTGGCGGGCCAGGTGAATGATTAGGCCCGCGTACTTCGGATCTTCCTTAGTGCAGGACTGCCATTCGAGTACTCTCAAAATCTGCTGTGGGCTGCACGCGTCCACTAGGATTTCGCGTTGGCCACCTGCGGCACGAACCTCAAGAATCTGCAGCAGTCCGTCCTCCCCATAAGCACCGGCCTGAATGACCGGCTGGCATTCGCCGATCCCTTCCATCCGGTTCTGGATCTCCCGCAGCATGCTTGTTTTGCCGTCGCCGGCATTGCCCATAAAGACTTGGATTTGCATCGGTGTAGCCTCCTTTTCACGCTTTGAAGATCCAGCACTTGACTGTGGTAGGGCGACCCGGCGCCAAGGGTGTCCTGCTGTTCATGGCTGCGCGGACTGCGCTATGTACGGCCTTGTTTGCTTCCAGAAACTTGTGCGAGCGGGACTCTTTCAGTAGGTCACGCAGGGTGGCCACGTCCGCCAGTTTCTGTTTGTGTTCAGCAGCTCGTTCGCTGAATTCGTTGAGGTTGATCGCGATGACGCTCGGGTCACTGCTGTGATCAACCAAGGGGTCATCGTTGAGAGATTCGAGGTAGTCGTAGACTTCCCAGAATTCAGCAACGGCCGGGTGGTCGGAGCTGATCGAAGCCTGGCGCTCAATCGCCATGCGGACGATTTGGCGCTGGGTCGCGGCTATTTGAGGCTCATCCAGTTTCAGAATCAGACGCAGTGCATCGAGTAGCGAAAGCAACTGAGCGTGGTTCTTGCTGATGCGCTCCACGCGGATATAGCCGCGCAGGTCATAACCACAACTGGTGCAGTTGCCCTGGTCGCTGACGTAGGCCGTACTGCAGGCAAAACAATGCGTGTGCAGGCGGCGCAGCTTCGCTTCGTGTTCGGGTATGCGCTGGGCGAACAGATCCAGTACCGCGGACTCCTTACCCACGGCGCGCAACAGGAAGTGGCTGAGGGTGCCGCCGTCCAGTGCGTTCAACTGATCAGCGGCCGCACGGCTCTCCGGGGTCACGGTCGGGCGTACGAAGTGCAGTTTGACGATGCGCGTCATGATCGCTTCGTGGGCAATCACCGCCGCGTTCTGGCTGATGGCGATCGTTCCCCGAAAGGGCGGTTCGTACGTCTCATTGCCTGCTGTCTTGACGCCTTTGGTGGCCAGCGTGCCGCCGCCGTAGAAGTCTTTCAGCTCATCCCATTCGAAGGTCTTCGCGTGTGCCCGATCGTCGCTGTGGCGATCGGCCTCGAGGAACACCACCGGCATGCCGGAGACTTGGCCCATCAGGCGCGAGCGACCCGCCTTGGTCGACTTCATCGGGTCGAACCCTTCGTAACCCTCGCGGCCGAGCAGTTTCCACAGCAGGTTGAGCAGGGTGGTCTTGCCGGCGCCGGCTTCACCGGTGGCCTCCAGAAACGGAAATGACTGGTAACGCGCGCGGATCTGTTCGCAGAACAGCGAGCCGAAAAAGAACACCAGCGCGACGAAGCCTTGGGCGCCGAAGCAGGTCCACAGCAACCGCACCCACTGCTCGTTGAAGTCTTTGCCGTCCCGCTGCAGCTTGATCGGGACGCCTTTCTGCAGGGTTTTCAGACGCAGCTTGCCGAACTCGAAATAGTCTTCGCTGTTGACCTTGTAGGTGGTGCCGTCCTTGATTGCGATATCGCCATAGACGTAGCAGGCGTATTCCTTGCTGTAGCCCACGTAGTCGATGGTCGACACGGTTTTGATGCCGAACAGCTGGTCCTTCATCAGCTTGTCGAGCTGCTGGCCGCTTCCCGTGAACATGGCACCGGCGGCCATGCCGAGCAGGCGCTTTTTGAATTCGCTGGCGGCGGACAGCTGGCCGCTGGTGAAGGTGTTTTTCACGCTTTCGGAGTCGTGGGGGAAGTCCACGCGCAGGTAATACCAGGACTCGTCGGTGACTTCGTTGCGCTGAAAGTACAGGGCTTGCGGGTAGCAGTTGGCAATCTCTACGACGCTACCGGACTGCTGCAGTGCCTTCTCGCGCTGTTGCGCCTGGTTGAGCAGCTGGTCGTCGTGGTTCTCGCTGTCCTCGATGTCGGACATGGCACGGTTGAATTTCTCCATGTCCAGCTTGAACCAGTACAGACGACTGCCAAAACCCAGGTGAAATTCCCCGCGCTTGTTCCAGTCGTACATGAGCAATGCCTTTTCCGCTGCGCTTTCTGCCAGCAGCAGGGCGCCCTGATGGCGGGCCTGTTTAAGGTCCGAAGCGATCTGTTCGGCGCGCTTGGCATCGTCCTGAATGAAGCTCCAGCGCTGGTGCAGGTCGTTCCAATCAGACTTGCGGCCATCGCGTTGCGGGATCTGTGCTGATTCGCAGACGAAACCCAGGGCTCGGGCTTCGCGGACCCAGCGCCGGGTGTAGGCGTTGGCGCTAGGTTCGTTGTCCAGCGCCCAAACCAACTTAGGCAGCTTGCCGTCTTCACGGGTTTTGATCAGGGCCTTGAGCGAGTCCCCGGGGAACGCGTTGGACGACATGGCCGATACGGCCGCGATGTCGTTGTGTACCAGAGCGATGGCGTCAAAGATCCCTTCAACAATCCAGATTTCCTTTACCTCGAGCAGGTCGACGCAAGGGGGGCACCACCAGACGCCGCGATAGCTGTCCTTGGATTTGAAGCGCGCCTTCATCTTGCCGAAACGGTGCGGCTGATCGATCAGCCGTTCCCACCAGCCGCCTTTTTCCAGGGCGAAACGCACGGTGGCGCTGCCGGCATTGTGTTCGGGCGAGTAGAAGCTTTCCTGCGTGAACCAGCCTTGGATCAACTCAAATCGAAAGCCCCGGGCGAACTCCAGATAAGCCCGTGCAGTGGCGTTGGGGTGCTGGTCCGTAGACGGCGCACGCTTGCTCCAGTCTTCAAACAGGTCGTCGTACAGCTCTTTCACATGCAGGGTATGGCCGCACTTTTCCGGGCGACCACAGATCACCATCCATGGTGTATCGAATCGGGAATACAGCTCCTTTTTCTTGCACTTGGGGCAGGTGCCACCGCGCATGTAATCGGTGCCTACGCGGTGCTTCAGTCCGAAATCGAACTGGAGGCGTTGCAACACGTCGTGGCGGAGATCTTCTTTCATGATTACTTCACTGCTTTGAGGCTGAGGGAGAGGGCGGCCATCAGGCGTTTCTGGGCGGCCATCACCGGAGTTCTTTCGAGGATCGAGCTGTGCCGTTTTTCTTGCGGGACATACCGGTACTCATCCGCATACCAGTAGTTGTTGAGGCTCAAGCGGTACTGCTCACGCATCGCAGCCAGAAGTGCTTCGGCCTCTGCAGGTGGCAGCTGGGTGGTCAGAATTACGGCGTTTCCCATCTTGAAACCTCGATTTCGGGCGCAGCTCACCCAAACCCACGGAGTGCGGGGCAGGTGTTTGTTTGAGGGTTGGTGTTACGAGTTGGCTAAGCGAAAGCGGCCAAGGTCCGGCGCGTTGATGATTCGCTCATAGATGAGGCTGACCGGTACGGCCCATTGTCGGCCGGTCACCGGATCAACGATCACGGTGTGCGTCGACGTGCTGCTCTGGATGTTCAGGCGTTGCCGATCGCGAACGGCGACCATGGTGGTGCCTGCCAGGTGAACGATTTTTTCAGCGACCTGCGTTTGCACGTCATAGTCTGCGACCAGGTGTTGAACAGCCCGGCTGAACAGTTGCTGATCGTCGCTCAGGTGTTCGCAGTGGTGACGCTCAAGAAACGCCAGCGCGGCGCTCTGCAGGACATCCTGGTATTCCGGTACTGCAGACAAATTGTTCATTGAGCCTTTCCTGCGCGGTAGAGAGCGATGGCAGCCAGCACTTCTGCGTGCCTTGCTGCTACGTGGAGGTTATGCGCGTCCATGATGAATTCGGCTTCTTCATCACTGATCGAACCGTCTTCAAGAGCGGCGGCAATTGCTTGATCAACACACCCTCGCTTTGCAGAAACCTGCACGGAGCGTTTGTAGAGTTCGACATTGTCGAGCGTTTCAGGATCGGCCACCGGTACGAACAGTCCCCCATACATCGAGGCGACGTAAGTAGGGAGGTGCTGAGTTCCACAGTCCTGCTCGAGCATGAAAACTTGTAAGTCGCTGAGGGGACTGCAACCAGCATTTTCGTAGGCATGGTTGTCGAATTTTTTGAGCTTCAGACCCAAGCGCGCAGCAGCGGCTTCGCGTCCGCCAGCGTAACTGCGGATGATCTCGCTCATGACTTCTTTGCGAGTGTCTAGGATTGGACTTTTCAACTTCTACTTTTCCCTGTTGAGCGCCGCGATTACTGTTCAATCACGCCGTCTTTGATGCCAAGCAACACGGCGGCGCGATGTGCCTCCCCTCGGCGACCTTTGATCCGACCGTTCAAAAGGTCGCTGACCAAATTTTTGTTCAGTCCATGCTTGCGACTGAACTCCGCGATACTTAGTCCCTTTCGATCGAGAGCCGCCCGGGCTTGCTCGTGCGTAATGGTGGCGGGCATAGTGTTCCCTCTGTTCATTTGTGTTTGTTTGCGTTTGTCTGTGGTGATTCTTGGTCAAAAAAATGATCAAGTCAATGGTGGTGACTAAAAAAATGCTCATAGCGGATCGAGTAGGTGAACGCCTCAGGGAAGAGCGCGAGCGCTTGGGGTTAAATCAAACAGAGTTTGGAGTCCTACTTGGAGTCAGTAGGGGAACGCAAAAGAACTACGAACTGGGAGCTAGCTCCCTAGACCTTCGTTACGTCACGGCCTTGGAAGAGAAGGGGGTAGATGCGGCGTACGTCCTTACGGGACGTCATGCGACACCATTGGGCCAACTTTTTAGCCCCTCGGAAGAACAGATGATCATGCAATTCAGGTCGATCCCTGATGATGATCAGAAGGCGATTCGTCGTTTCCTTGAAGCGATGGCCGACGACGCCGCCCGGCACCGGTCTTAACTCGCAACAATCCCGCACAGTCATTGGGGTATCTCTTATTCCAATGCAGTTGCGCACCCCCCATAAAGTCCATTCAGCAATGCACTTTATGGAGTAGTTAGCATGTTGGATCGCAAGAAGAACGATCACATCAACCTCGAATACGCCGGGTCGGAAACTACCGTACTAACGGACATTGAGCGTCGACTGATCGATCTGTATCGCCGGCTGAGCCGCATTGAACAGCAACAGGTTCGTCGCGTGGCCGAGATACTGGCAATCAACCCAAAGGAGAAAGTAGAGGGCTGACCGTCATTCCTTGAATGATCCCGATCGCCGGCGCTAAAGCGTTGGCGGTTTGTAACTACGCCACCGCCTGCGATCCCAACTGCTCGAAAAGCTCCCGCTGCTTCGCTCGTGGCATTTCCCGCAAGCGATCGATCAACATCCGCTCGAATGTCTGCGATGACGGACTGAGCGTGTGCGAGAACGTCAGATTTGCCACCCACGTGTGCCCGCACTTTGCGTCGAGGCACTGGCAGTACAGTTTTACAAAGGCTCTGGTTACCTCTTCCCGCGAGGCAATCCGGCCCTTGTGTCCGCAATTGCATACAACTCTCATTGTGTCCCTCCCCAGGGGCAGCTGATCGCCACCATATTGCCACAATCTGTAGTGGCTTTCTCTCCGCTTGGCTTTTCATGTAGTTGTATCCACTGCTTCAGGTGCTGGTTTCCAGCTAAAGCGCCTGTCTTCTCGCAGCTTGTCATTCAGTTGGTTGAACAACTGGCAGATCGGCCGGATCTCGTTGCTGGTGTACACGCGATCGATCTTTTCGATGTCTCCGAAACCACCGGTGTTTTCCGGGATGATGCCGGCCAGTGCCGGGTTCATGCGCCAGGCGGCGATAACGTCGTTTCGGGTGATGTTCTTCACCTTCTCCAATTCGTCTTTCGCCTGGAAGTCACCCACGGGGATGATCTGGATAGCGTTTTCTTTGCCGTTGGGGATGTTGACGAACATCGAGCGGAAGTTGCCCACGCCCTTGCTGGCACTGATCTGTGCGCGCAGCTCGTCTTCGTCCTCCTCGGTCAGATCAGGATCGTTGGTGTAGAAGATGTAACCGGCGTGCGCGCCGTTGCTGTAGTACCGACGGCGGAAGAGGGTGGCCGCCTCATTGAGCAGCAGCGCCTGCAGACCGCCCAAGTAATCCGGGATCCCGTAAATATTCTGTTCCACGTCGTAGTCCAGGACGTGGGAAATCTCATGCTGTTCGAACTCCATTTCCTTGTTGTCGGGCAGCAGCATCACGAAACCGCCGTCGACCTTCACCCGCATGTTGATGGCCGGGAGGTGCTGCAGCTCCAGCACCTGGCCGAATGCATTGGTGTCGTTGTAGAAATACGATTCGCCAAACACCATGTAGTCCAGCCCGGCGCGCCCCATCGTCTCGGTGCTGCAGCCGGCCGAGGGGATAAACTCACGCAGCAGCAGGTTGCGTTTGAATTTTGGAATGGCGCCGTGGTGCGCGTTGGCGCGCAGCAGCTTGGCCAGACCAGCCCGTGACACCGGAGGTTTGTAGATCTTGCCGTCGTCGCTGGGGAACACGCCCACGTACTCGCCGATGTTGCCGGACAGCACTTGTTCCGGTTCCCCGAACGTAAATGAGCGCATCGGTTGCTGCGTTGGTTGGGCTACGTGTTGCTTTCTGCGCTTGCGGTTGGCCATGGCTGCTCTGGTTACTCGTGACGTAGCGGCTGCGACGCCGCTTGTTGGTGTTCAAAGGTTCGTTGGACAGGGCGTGCATCACCGCCCAGGCAATGTCGGCGTGACCGGTGGCTTCGGTACGCGATGCGCTGTAGGTGATCTGCCCACTGTTGGTGGCGCCGCGCTTGATCGTCAGGAATGCCTGGGCGATATCGGTCCAGCCGGCGTCCCACTCGATGCGACTGCCTTGGATCGTGTCCTGGGCTTTGAGCACCAGAGCGTTTTTCGCCTCAAGGCTGTAGTGAATCGGTGTTGCCTTGGCGTAGAAGTCGCGCACCAGGTCGAAAACGCCGTAACCCACGCCGGTGACGTCAATGCCGATGTGCTGAACGTTGAAGCGCTCGGTCAGCTTCTTGACCTGTGCAGCCTGGTAGGTGAACGAGTGACCGCGCCAGCTGTGCTTCTCCAGAATCCGGAACTTCGCCCCGGGTTCGAGTGGCGGCGCGATGACCACACAGGTGGCGTCGTCGCGGGTGCGGCTTGGGTCGTAGCCAAGCCAGACCGGGCTGTTGCCAAACGGTCGATCCAGCTCCGCGTTGTAGTCCTCCCACAACGATAGATCCGAGTAGCAGCGTTCCAGATCCTTGAGGCTGAATGCGCTTTGCGTGCTGTCGATGAACTTGCAGTAGAACAGCTGCTGAAATTTGTCTTCGTCGTACTCCAGCTGCAGCTGCTCCAAGTCGAACAGGTCGCAGCCGCCAGCGATCGCATCGTCCAAGGTAATTGTCTTGCGCCACTGACCATCCGGGCACAGCGCGCCCTGCGTGTAAGCCGCTTCGCTCGGCCACACACCGCCGGCCTTCTTGCCGCGTTTGCTGTTGCGGAATTCATCACCCGACCAGAACGGGTACGCCTGGTGCGACACGGCGCTGGGCGTCGAGAAATAAGTTTTGCGCCACTTCTTGTGTGTGCCCATAGCACTGGCCACGGTGCTGAGTTTTTCGAAGTCGCGAATCCAGAAGTATTCGTCCACGTAGACGTGGCCGTGGTAGCCCTGGGCGGTGCTGCTGTTAGTGCTGAGAAAGCGCAGTTCGGCGCCGTTACTCAGTGTGATCGGATTGCCCGTAAGCTCGATGCCGAACCACTGTTGGGCAAACTGGATGATGTAACTACGGAAGATCTCGGACTGCGATCGGCTGGCAGACAGAAACACCTGGTTGTCACCGCTCAGCACGGCGTCCATGAACGCTTCGCCGGCGAAGTAGTAAGTCAGACCGACCTGACGGCTTTTGAGTATGTTCCGGACGCGGCGTGTCAGCGGGTTCTGTTTCGCCTCGAACAGCTCTTTCTGGTAGTCGTACATCTTCGAGATGAATTTATCGAGGAAGTCCACTTCGGTCAGGCCGCTAACGTCGTTCTTGGCCTTCTTTTCCCGCTTCTTACCGCTGCTTTCGCCTCGTTCACGACGTTGACCAGGCTGGCGTTCGCGAGGCTCGTCCGGTGCGTCCGACGGCGATGCCTGTGCAGGCTTGGCCGCAAGTTTTTTCAGCCGCTCAAGCAGGCCCGTCAGTCGCTCCAGTTCGTCCAGTTCGGCTTTCGTCAGCGGATCGATCTTTTCCAGGATCAGGGTGATTCGCCGGTTGACCGCGCTCAACGGTTCTTCATCCGTCAGCATCTCGTCCCAGCCGCCTTGGCGGATCCAGTAATAGACGATTCGGATGTTGGGCAGCTTCAAATGCGCCTGTATTTCCTTTACCGAACAGCGGCGCAGGTAGAGGCGTTTTGCGGCTTCTTTAACTTCGGTCGGGTAGTTCATGGGCCGCAGTCTATGCGGCGAAAACCGCAGAAACGCGGGGTTAAATGCTGCGATCCGCCTATCTCCCAAAAATAGGAGAACCCCGAATTTCAACCGTTTGTTTGGCGGTAAACGGCCTCCTATCGTGGCGGCTCATTCAGCGATTGAGCGCAGTTACCACTCATGCCCCGTTCCCTTGTCTCCTACTGGAAACGTGTCGCCACCAGCGGCCCGACCATTGATGGCCGCGACATCCTTCCCCAGGAACTGCGCGACATCGCCGAGACCTACACCCCGGCCAAATACACCGCTGTGATCTGGTGTGACCACGAACGCTGGACAGGGTCGCACGGCACCGTATTTGCCGTGCGCCTGGTGGAAGAGGGCGACGATCTGGAACCGGGGCAAATTGCCTTGGAAGCGCAGCTGAAACCAAACGACCGCCTTCTGTACCTCAACGACCAGGGCCAGAAGCTGTTCACCAGCATTGAGATCACCCCGAATTTCGCCGGCACCGGCAAGGCCTATTTGACCGGCCTCGCAGTGACCGACGAGCCGGCCAGCCTCGGCACTCAAGAGCTGTATTTCTCCCAGCGAACCAGCCGCGCGGCGTATTACGCCGCTTCGCTGGAACTCGGCCCGCTTCCCGTGACCAAGAACACGACTGAGACCGAGCCGCCGGGCGAGATCGGACGTCTCGCTGCGATGTTCACCCGCTTGTTCAAGTGTTTCGGCATTGAAGACACACCCACCGAAACCACTCCGCAAACCCCAACCGAGAGCAAACCCCCAATGGATGAAGCTACTGCAACGGCCCTCAAAGCCCTGCTGGCCCAGCTGCTGGTCGTCGCCGCTGGCATTCAGGCCGTAATCGAGCCTGCCGCTGAAGACGCACCAGAACCCGATCAGGCCCCTATTGATGACGTAACTGACGCAGTGAACGACATCGTCACCACTGCCGAAGAAGAGCGCGAATTCAAGCGCAACGGCGGCGGTAACAAGGCCGTGCTGGCCGCGTTGGCAGGCCTGCAAAAGCAGTTCACCGAACTGAAGAACACCCCTTCCGGTCGTCAATTGCCGCGCTCCACCGGCGCCGCCGACAAATCCAAAGTGCGGGTGCTCTGACATGGCTCGTTCCCTGAGCGCCTACGGCGCCAAGATGTACGCCGAAATGCAACTGGCGATCGCCGAGACCTACGGCGTCCCGCTGTCCAGCAAGATGTTTTCCGTTGAACCGTCGATCACCCAGGAGTTAAACGACGCAATCACGGCAAAAGCGGACTTCCTGCAGCGCATCAACGTCATTCCGGTGACCGAGATCAAGGGCGAGAAGGTGTTTATCGGCGTGTCCGGCCCTGTCACCGGCCGCACCAACACCAAGACCACCGACCGCGAAGCGAAAGACGCTTCCGAGCTGGACAACACCACCTACGAACTCTCGTCCACCGAGTCGGACGTGGGTCTGCCTTACGCAAAAATCGACGCCTGGGCCAAATTCCCGGACTTCCACCAACGTTACTCGGCTGCTGTGCAGAAACAGATCGCCCTGGATCGCATCATGGTCGGATTCCACGGCCTGAAAGCCGCTGCGCAGACCGATATCGCCGCTTACCCAATGCTGCAGGACGTGAACAAAGGCTGGCTGCAACAACTGCGCGAGCAAGCCCCACAGCAGGTACTCAAGGAAGGCAAAACCGCTGGCAAAGTAATCCTGGGGCAGGGCGGTGATTACGCCAACCTGGACGCCTTGGTGCATGACACCAAGCAAATGGTGGACGAGCGCCTGCGCGATGGCGGCGACCTGATCGCCATTATCGGCACCGACCTGTTAGCGGCTGACAAGGCAAAGCTGTACGCCAAGCAGGGTGATACACCAACCGAAAAAGAGCGCATCGAGGACGCTCAGGTGATCGCCACTTACGGTGGCCTGCCGAGCTTCAGCGTACCGTTCTTCCCGGTCAACGGCGTGCTGGTCACCAGTTGGGACAACCTGTCGATCTACTTCCAGGACTCCAGCTGGCGCAAGCAAACCGTGGACAACCCGAAACGCTCCCGCGTCGAGGATTACAACAGCCGCAATGAAGGCTATGTGATCGAGCAGCTGGAGAAAATCGCGCTGACTGAGAACGTGGAGCTGGTGAAGTGAGCCTGGCTCTCGCACACAAGCGCCGCACTTTGGCTCAGGGAACCGCTGCAGTGATTGCTGCTGCAGCGGCACCGCTGGCGTATTCGCCGGCGGAAGCCCTGAGCAGCCCGGCCAACGCGAAAAAGCACCTGCTGCTGATGGAAGCGTCGCTGGATCAGGATCTGCAGCGCCTGAGCGATATCAAGGGGCTCGCCGGGCGTCAGGCACTCAAGCGCGAGGAACTGCTGCCCAAGTATCAGGACTTCATTCAGCGTTACATGGATTCGGGCCTGGTGATGCCGAACCGTGTCCTGGTGCAGGTGATGGTCTGGCTGTTCGACACCGAGCAGTTCGAAGACGGCCTGGCATTGGCGGACTTTGCGATCGGGCAGGGGCAGGAAATGCCCGAGCGGTTCAAGCGTCGCGACGTGCAAACCTTCGTTGCGGACGCAGTGATTGACTGGGCTTACGCCGAATACAACGCCCAGCGCAGCCCGGAGCCGTACCTGTCCGATCTGCTGCCTCGCGTCGACGGTGAATGGGAGCTGACCGAACAGATCCCGTCCAAGTATCACAAGTTGATCGGCATGCGCGCCATGGAGGCCGAGCAGTGGGAAACCGCGCTCCAGCACCTGGAACGTTCCACCGAGCTGTACGCGAAAGCCGGCAATGAGACGCGCATTGCGAAGTGCCGTAAGGCGATCGCCAAACAAACATCCGCCATGACCGACGCCCAATAACCGACTACCCCCCCCAGCGGGGAACTGTGGACGTGTGTCTGCCATTCATGGCCAGCCCCACGAAAAACAGTCTCCCCGCCCTATTTGAGCGGCCAGCAATGAGCTTTTCCGGGAACCCCACCACCTTTGTGGAACAGACGATTGAGAACGACGGTTTTTGGCCGAACCTCTCCGTGTCCGAATTCCAGAAGGGCTACCGCCTGCCGGCGGAGTTCCTGGGCACGTTGCTGGTCGACACCCTGAGTATTGCCATGGCCGAGGTCAACACCGACCTGGCCAAGCTCAAAAACCGCTGGCAGCTCCTCGGCATTGCCAACGTCGAAGCGGCCGAACAGTCGGCGCCTGAACGTGCGTTGCGGGTCAGCTTGTACAAGCGCGCCGTGTATTGCCGCGCCAAGGCCAGCGCCTTGCCTCAATTTGCATCCGTCACCCGCCGCGAAAGCGCTGAGAACACCGCCAAGGAAGCACCCGAGCTTAAAGAAACCTTCTTGGCATTCAGCCAATCCGCCGTGCGTGCCCTGCAAGGCCGTGGCCGCATCACGGCGGCGTTGCTATGACCAAGTTGCAAGGGCTGACCGCCTACCTACGGGAACGCCGTCTGGTCGAGCCTGAACAACTCGACAGTTTCACCGAACAGGTGAAGCTCGTTCTGGTGTGGAAACCCGACGTCGATGGCATGCATCTGGGCGATATGCACTATCGCGCTGTGATCGTCCTGGAGCGCTTCGCCGACCATCCGGCGCGCCTGATGGCGTTGGTCGGTAGTTGGCTGGAAAACCACGACTCCAACCGTGACCGCCACGAACTGCCGGCGCCGGAATTCCTTGTGGAGCCTCTGGATAACGATCTGTTCGACGTGGAAATCACGCTGGAATTCGTCGAGCCGCAGTTCCTGGCCGAAGATCCGGATGGAGAGATCGAGGCCTTCGGCAAGAGCTGGGCTTTCGTCCCATTTGACCTGTGGATCGCTGAGCGCGGCGAGGTGGCCACCGATGGCCGGGCGTAGCACGTTCGAACTCGACATTCGCGGACGCTTGGGTGTTCGCGAACAACTGGCTTTGCTGAGTCTACCGCCGCAATTGCGCCGCCGACTGCTGAACCAGGTTACCAAACGCGTGCGGACGATGAGCCGCAAGCGAGTGCGTGAGCAGAAGAACCTGGACGGCACACCCTTCGCCCCACGCAAGGGCGACACCAAGGGCAAAAAGAAGATGGAAGCCGGCCTGGCCAAGTTGATGGTGGTCACCCGGGTGTCTGCTGATGAAGCGGAATTGGGCTGGAAAAACGCCCTGACCCGATGGGTCGCCGCGCAGCAGCACAACGGCGTGAGTGAGCGCCGCACTGCCCAACAGATGCGCCGATGGAACAAGACCCCACCGGGGTTGGCCGCAACCGACAAGCAAGCCAAGCGCTTGCGCCGGTTGGGCTTCCGTGTACGCCAAGCCGGCAAAAAGACGCTGACCCGGCCGTCTGTGGCGTGGATTCAGGAGCATGTGAACTACGCCAAAGCCGGTTTGCTGATCCGGATCCTGGACGACCAGCGCAGCGAAAGCACCGGCGCGCAGAGCTGGGAAATCACGCTGCCGAAACGCCAGTTCATCGGCGCCGAAACTGAGCGCGAAACCAATCTCCTGATTAACCAGGTGTTGCAACAAATCCTAACTTCACCCCGCTAACGAGGCACTGCATGGCACTCGGTCAAGTCACCGTCGACAATCTCAATCTAGGCCAGGGCGCCGTGACTGAGGTTGAGCGTTACTTTCTTTTCATCGGCCCCGCCGCCAAAAACGTCGGCCAGGTCATTCCGCTGAACACCGACAGCGATCTGGACGCCGCCCTGGGCGTCCCGGCAAGCGATCTGAAAACCCAAATCACCGCCGCACGTTTGAACGGTGGCCAGCGCTGGGCCTGCATGGCGGCCCCAATAGGCCCCGAAGGCGACTGGTCCACCGCTCTGGAGAAAACCCAGCAACAAGGGGTGTCGGTGGAAGCGGTAATCGTCACCAAGCCTGTCGCCAAGGGTGACGAACTATCGGCCATGAATGACGCGGCCGTCGCCCTGAACAACACCTACGGCCGTCGTGTTTTCTTTCTGGCAAGCACCGCCGGCATTGCCGTCGACCAGACCTGGGCGCAGTACCTGAGCGAGCAAAAAGCGTTGGTAGCGGGTCTGGCAGCGCCGCGCGTTTCACCGGTACCGCAACTGCACGGTAATGACCTGGGCGTGCTGGCTGGTCGCTTGGCGAATTCGGCAGTCAGCATCGCGGATAGTCCGATGCGCGTGGCCACCGGGCCGGTGTTGGGGCTTGGCGACGTGCCTATCGATATGGAGCTGATACCGCTGCCGTCCGCTGTGCGCAGCGAACTGGATCGGGCGCGGTTCTCCGTCACTCAGACCTACCCAGACTATCCAGGCGTGTACTGGGGTGACTGCAACATGCTGGACACCCCAGGCAGTGACTTTCAAGTCGTGGAATACCTGCGCATCACCGACAAAGCCGCTCGCCTGATTCGCCCGCTGCTGATCCGCCGTGTAGCCGATCGCCGCTTGAACAGTACCCCCAACAGCATGGCGGTGAACACCAACCAACTGATGGCGCCTCTGCGTGCCATGGCCAAGTCCATCAAGTTCAACGGCGAGGTGTTCCCCGGTGACATCGAGCCGCCGAAAGACGGTGACCTGGTGCTGGAATGGCTCAGCAAAACCAAGGTTGCGGCCTACATCAAGCTCAAACCCCTCAACTGCCCGAAAGACCTCACGGCGAACATCGCTCTGGATCTTTCCACCGACAAAACGGAGTAACGCCCCATGGCGAAAATTGGCGGCAAGAACTTCGACGTGAGCCTGGGCGATCTGTCGCTGCACGTCGAGAGCTGCACCCTGGACATCACCGACAACTCAGCTGTGGCCCAAACCCGGGGCGTGCCTGACGGCTACGTGGAGGGTGACGTGGCCGCTGCCGGCGAATTGGAACTGGACAGCTCCAACTTTCAGTTGCTGATCGATGCGGCGCGATCGGCGGGCAGCTTCCGCAAGCTCAAGCCGTTTGACGCAGTGTTCTTCGCCAAGGCCGGCGAAGACGAGGAACTGCGCGTGGAAGCCTTCGGCTGCAAGGTGAAGATCTCCAGCCTGTTGTCGATCGACCCGAAAGGTGGCGAGAAAACCAAACACAAGGTCCCGTTTGACGTCACCAGTCCGGATTTCATTCACATCAACGGCGTTCCGTACCTCGACGCTACCGAGATCGAGGGGATCCGTTAATGGTGGATTGGTTCGACCGCGCCCAGAAACTGGAGCAGCGCCAACGTGATCAGGCAATCAAAGCCCAGCTGCTGAAGTCTGTGCCGGTCGGGCCGAGCCTGACCCATTGCGAGGACTGCGGCAACGAGATCCCGCCGGCGCGCCAGGCAACAGGCGGTAAAACGCGGTGCGTCCCGTGCCAAACGGTCTTTGAGCAGAGTAAACGCTGATGACGACTGACGCCGCACGCCTCGGGACGCTTGAGCAGAGATTCGCCGTATTTGAACACCGGCTGAGCGAGCTGGAAGACCGCCACGAAACCGTGCCTACCCGCGTGACCAAGTTGGAACAGGGGTTCGAACACATGGCCGGGCAACTGTCGGAACTGAACGCTGGCCAGCAGACCCTGACGGTCGCGGTGAACGACATCGGCGCGAAGGTCGGCCGCTTGCTGACCATTCTCACTGTGGTCGCTTCTGTGCTGCAGATGGTTGTGCCGGCACTGTTGCGGGTGTGGTTCCCATGAGCCTGCGCGGCAGGATTCAAGCCGGCGTGATTGCGCTGGCCAGCGCTCCGTTGGTGATCTTCCTGGGCACTTGGGAAGGCAACGGCCAGAACACCGTCTATGCCGACAAGTTGGCCAGCGGACTGCCCACTGTCTGCAAGGGCATCACTCGACACACCAGCCCGTTCCCGGTGGTAGTCGGTGACTACTGGTCGCCCGATCGTTGCGCGGAGGTGGAGCAGTTGGTGATCCGCAAAACCCAGCTGCAGCTGGCCGACTGCATCACCAACCCGGACGTGAGCCAGAACACTTTCGACGCGCTGACCAGCCATGCCCACAACGTCGGTGTGCCCAGCACTTGCGCCAGTCGGGCGGTGGCGTTAATCAACGCCGGCCGCATTGCTGACGGCTGCAGGGCGTTGGCCTGGGCACCGGACGGCAAGACACCGGTATGGGCGTACGTGACCGACGCCCAAGGCCGCAAGCGCTTTGTTCCAGGCCTGCACTACCGCCGGCTGGCTGAAGTGGAGGTTTGTCTGAAATGACGATTCCATCGCTACGGCTCGCGCTGATCGTGATGCTGATTACTGCCCTGGTGCCCGTGTATTGGTTCATCCGGGTTGTGGATCAACGTGATGAAGCGCTGAAAGACTTGAAAGGCCTGAATTCGGAGGTCGTCGGGTTGCGCGAATCGGTCCGAATCAGCGGCGAGATGCTCGCCGAGCGGGACGCGATAGACCAACGAAACACCAAGGAATTGACCGATGCACTCACTGAAAACGAGCGCCTGCGCCGCGCTGTTAGCGATGGCTCTGGCCGGTTGCTCGTCCGCGCCACCTGTCCCGCCACCGGATCTGTGCCCGCCACCGCCGGCACCGCCCGCATGGCTGATGCAGGACGCGCCGAACTCGCAACAGACGCTCGACCGGATTATTTCACCCTCCGTAATCAGCTCGCCTTAAGCCGGCAAATGATTCTCGGACTGCAGCAATACGTCCGTGGCGTGTGCCAGCGATCGCCAGCGCACCAGGACACCACTTTTCCCAACCTCAACAAGAGATCTACCCAATGAGCCAACAGAACAACACCGAAATCACCCTGGAAGTCGGCGAACAGGAATTCACCTTCAACCTGACCCCGGCCGACGTCACCAAGTACTTCAACGCGCTGACCCAAACCAACAAGGTCGCCCCGGGCAACAACCTGCTGATGACCACCGTCAAGCAAGAGGAAAAGGCAACGCTGAAACCGTTGCTGGGCAACCCGGTGATGGTGATGCAGATTGCCGGCGCGCTGCTCGAGGAGTACGCGCCCAACGTTGAGGTGATCGTAAAAAAGCGCTCGAGCACGCTGAGCGCCTAAACGAAAACGGCTTGGGCCAATTGATGGCCCTGACGAACCGCTGGCTTCCTGGTGCCGAACCCACGCCCGAGGCGATGGGGACGGCCAAGTGGCTGGAGGACGAACACTGGAGACGCATGGAGTTCGCCGTGGCTAACGGCATCGCCCTTGCGCTGAACGGATAACGACTTTGGCAGACCGTAGCGCCAGCTTGGCTTTCATTCTCAGCTTGCAGGACAAGGTCACCGCGCCCTTGGGCAAGGTGAAAATGGGCTTTTCCGAGCTGGCTGATCAGAGCGAAAAGCACATCAAGACCATCGGCTTGGGCATCGGCGGCGTGACGGCGGCTGTGGTCGGGATCCGTGAGTCCATGGAACCGGCGCTGGAGGTCAATCGCGCCTTGGGCGACGTCCGATCGTTGGGCGTTGCCGAGGATGCGTTGTCTGCGCTCAATGCCAAGTCGCTGCAGTTCGCGGTGAGCTATGGCGAGAACGCCAAGGATTTTGTGGCCTCGGCTTACTTGATCGAGGGCGCCATCAAGGGGCTTGCCGGCAATCAACTCGCCACGTTCACCAACACCAGCAACTTGCTGGCGAAGGCCACCAAGTCCGATGCCGAAACCATGGGCGAATACGTCGGCACGCTCTACAACCTGCAGAAGTCCCAGGCCGATGCGATGGGGAAGGGCGCATGGGTGGAAAAACTCGGCGGGCAAACGGCGCTGGCCGTGCAGCTGTTTCGTACCAGCGGCGCCGCGATGAAAGATGCCTTCAAGGAGGCCGGCGCGATCGCCACCACATCCGGCGTCGACCTTGCCGAACAGATGGCGGTGATTGGCACGCTGAGCAGCACCATGGAGGGCGGCGACGCCGGCGGACGCTACAAAGCGTTTTTCGAGAACATCGGCGCCGCATCGGAAAAGCTCGGCATGCAGTTCACTGATCAGCAGGGCAAGGTCCTGCCGATGATGGCGATTCTGGACAAGCTGCAGGGCAAGTTCGGTGATCTGACCAGCGCGTCGGCCGGGGCCAAGTTAATGGAGGCCTTCGGCGGCGAAGGCGCCCAGGTGATTGGCGCGTTGGCCAAGGATACCGATCGACTGCGTAACGGCATCGAGCAGTTGGGCAAGGTGCGCGGACTGGAGAACGCCGAGCAGATGGCCCGGGCCATGGTCGATCCGTGGCAACAGTGGGCGTCCCTGGTCGAGGTCATGCGTGTGGTATTTGGCCAGGTGCTGATACCGGTACTGACGCCGTTCATGAGCAAGATGGTCGACATCGGTAAAACCCTGGTGCGCTGGTCGCAGCTGTTTCCCAACATCACCCGGGTGATCGGCATCACCGCACTGACCATCATGGCGATCGTCGGCGCCATGTCGTTGTTGACCGTCGTGGTCGGCGTTGCACGGATGACTTGGCTGGGCCTGTTATCGGTGTGGAAGGTCGTGCAGTTGCTGAACCTGCGCACCGTTGCCGGCTTCGTCCTGCAGAAACTGGCGATCCTGGCTTACATGGCCGCGATCTACACGCTCAGCGCCGGCCTTGCCCTGGTGCGCGGCGCCATGCTGCTGTGGCAGGGCGCGATCTGGCTGGTCAACGCGGCGCTGTTGGCCAACCCGATGGTGTGGATTGTGGTGGGTGTTCTCGCCCTGGTGGCCGTCATTGTCGCGGCGGTCTACTACTGGGACGAATGGACGTCCGCCCTGATGAACACGGCCGCGTTCCAGTTCGTCGCCGACAAGCTCCAGAAGCTGTCCGACTGGTTTAACTCCATGGGCGGTTGGTCAGGCATGGCCAAGGCCGCATGGGACAGCATCGTCGGCATTTTCACCAAGGCCGTAAACGGCGTGATCGAGCTGCTGAACAGCATCCCGGGCGTGAACATCGAAGCGCGTTTCGGCGGCATACCTGAAGTGCCCGGCGTCGATGCCGCGACCAATGCCGCTGACGCCGCTAACGCCGCGCAAAAAGCCCAGCAAACCATAAACGCGGCAATCCCCAGCCTTTCGCCGGCGCGCCCTTCGGCGGTGCCGCCCGGCGGCTTGCTGACCAGCATCCAGAACAACAACAGCAGCCAGAACAAGGGCACGCATGTGGAGAACGTGAACATTCACACCAGCAAACCGATGAACCCGCTGGAAGTTGAAAACATGGTCGCTATGGCGGTCGGCGGATGAGCGAGTACGTAGACCTGTTGATCGTCAACAACGACCTGGCACTGGATCCGTCACACCAGCCGCTGGTGGTCGATGACCGCGCCTGCATCGCTCAGGACATCGCTCACATGATCCGCGACAGCGGGTTGCTGGTGACACTGGTGGCCGAGCGCGATCGGCTGCGGCAGCGCGACTGCATTCAACAAATGGAACTGTTGGTGGAGGACGACCAGCGCCTGGTGCCGGGTACGGCACGCATCACCCAGCAAGAACCAGGCGTGTACCTGGTCACTGCGAAAACCCTGAAATTCGGTTCGATTGAGGTAAGTCTGTGAGCCAGGTCGATTTTAAAAAAGTGATCGCCGACGCCGGCATCCCGACCACCGAGGCCGGTTTGAAGGCGGCGTGGGAAAAGGAGGTTGAAGCCCAGGGAGCGAAGGTGGCCAACACCAGCAGTTATTCGCCGTTCTGGCGGGTGATGACCGCGCTGGTGACCAAACCGGTGTTGTGGCTGTTGGACTTTCTGTGCCTGACGGTGCTGCCGAATTTCTTTGTGAAAACTGCGGTGGACGCGTGGCTGGACATGCTCGCCTGGGCGGTGAACGTCGAGCGTAAAGGCGCCACCAAAGCGCAAGGGAAATTGCTGTTCACCCGGGCCTTGCCGGACGGCGTCATGGAACTGGAAAAAGGCATTGTGGTGCAGTCGGCCGCCATCAACGGCAACGTGTACAAACTGATTACCACGGCGCCGGCGACGTTCGTAGCAGGCCAGCTGCAGCTGGAAGTCCCGGTGGAGGCGATCGAATCCGGCAGCGGTTTCAATCTCGCGCCGGGTTACTACGCCATCCTGCCGGTGCCCATCCCCGGCATTGTTCAGGTAGTGAACAAGGACGGTTGGCTGGAATCACCAGGTGCGGATCCGGAACCGAACGACCAGCTGCGTTTGCGCGTGCGCAACCAGTTCTCGGCCGTGAATCAGTGGCACACCGACGCGGTGTATCGCGCCATGATCTCGGCCTTTCCGGGCGTGCGTCCGGACGGCGTTTACTTCGAACATGCCGCACCGCGTGGCCCGGGCAGCGCGAATGCCTTTGTGTTGTTTGATGCAGGTGTGCCGGCGGCGACTTACCTGGAGCAAATCAATTCGCACATTCGCGACCAGGGCAACCATGGCCACGGCGATGATCTGCTGGCCATGGTGATGCCCGAAGTACCCGTGAGTGTTGCGATGACGCTCTGGCCGCAACCAAATCTGAGCGCCGAGCAGATCGACACGCTTAAAAGTGAGATCGAGCTATTCATCCGCGCCGCGTTTCGGGAAAGCACGCCCCGCGATTATCAGCCGACGCTGACTTATCCCCAGTCGCGTTTCAGCTTCAGTCGCCTCGCGGAAGAACTGCACCAGCAGTTTGCCGATATCGCCTCATTGCGGTTTACACCTGGCGTCGACATCACCAGCGGGTTGGACATTCCGCGCCTGACTTCGCTGAAGGTGAACCTGCAATGAACAAACTGAAACTGCCGTTCTGGCTGGGCGGTACCGAGCTTTCAAAACTGGTCGCGGCTGCACAGGCGTGGTGGGGAACCGTCACCGGGTGGCTGCGCTGGCCCTACTCGCAGATCGATCCCGACACCTGCCACATGAGCATCCTTGAGCTGTGGGCCTGGCAGCGGGACGTGACGCGCTTCAAGGGCGAACCCGAGACTCTGTTTCGACTGCGCGTGAAGTACGCGTTTATCAACTCAGTCGACGCCGGCAGCACTGCCGGTTTGAAACGCATTTTCGAGCGACTGGGCGTGGGTTACGTCGAGATCGAGGAACGCCAGCCCGACCGCGATTGGGACGTGGTGCTGCTGAAGTTCAGCAACGCTCAGTTGTCGCTCAATCCCGAACTTCTGCGCGTGCTGATCCAGCAGTACGGCCGAACGTGCCGGCGCTACGACTTCGTCACCATCACCCCCGTAGGGCTGCAAATCGCCCTGATCGACTTCAACGACGACCAGCAAACGCTGGTTGCCAGCCTGTAGGAGCGCACCGTGAGCGCCAGTATTACCTTGGCCGGCGAAAGCCAAATCGCCCTTAAACAAAGCCAGCAAAAGCCGCTGATCGTCAGCCGCTTCATTTTTGCGAATGTACCCGGGCTTGATCCGACCGCGCCGCTCGATCGCGCTGCCGGCAAGCCACCGGCTGCGCAGATTGTTCACGTCTACACCATCCCGGAAAAGAACGCGGGTTTCGTGAATCCGAACCAGGTGGTGTACAGCGCACAGTTGGGGTCTGACGTTGGCGACTGGGACTTTAACTGGGTCGGCCTCGAGGACGCCGACGGCATCTTGTTCGCCGCGTCGTCGGTGCCACTGCAACAGAAGCGCAGGAACATTCCGCCGGAGCAGATCGGCAACAACGTTACCCGCAATTTTCTGGTGGCCTTCGACGGCGCCATGAAACTAACCGGCGTAAAGAT
Organism: Pseudomonas sp. Irchel s3h9; assembly: GCF_900187475.1. NCBI lineage: Bacteria > Pseudomonadati > Pseudomonadota > Gammaproteobacteria > Pseudomonadales > Pseudomonadaceae > Pseudomonas > Pseudomonas sp. Irchel s3h9. The sequence continues at coordinate 113,354 of NZ_FYDH01000017.1, forward strand.
CGATGCCAGCACCTGGCAGCATGACTTTACGGTGCGCCTTGCTGGCATCGATGAACGAGAACGCCTGAGTAACCGTGAGGTGTACGGCCGCGCCTGCTTTTTTGGTGACTCGCTTACATTTGGTAAGGGCGAAAATGGTTTCCAGTTGGGCGCCGGCACCGCCTACATCGAAGGCATCCGGGTTTTTATGGAAAAGCCTGTCCCGTTAACTGGCGTTGCCGTCGGAACGGTGACACTCGACGTTTGCCTGGAGCGGCAATTAAGCGATCGGGTCGCGACGTGGAAAGTGATTTTCGGACAGCAAGGCGACTATACCGACGCTGCCGGGGTTCGACATTACTGCGTGCCGATCGCTTATTACGCATCTCCTACAGAGATTTATGACGCCCGTGAGCCTGAGCCGATCGCCGGCGCACTCATTAAACATCTGGCGGCGCGTAAAGGGGATTACGCGGAGTTGCGCGCCCGGGCAACCACCAAAGAAGACGTCGGACTTGGCAATCTGCCCAACGCAATCAGCGACGATCCAGCAACCAACAGCAGCCAGATCGTGGCGTCGACCGCCGCTCTGAACAAGCTACAAAAGCAGGTTGGCGATTCGATGACTGGGATGGTTGCGGCGTTCGCCATGTCTTGGGCGCCGCAGGGGTGGCTGAAGTGCAACGGGGCGGCTGTGTCCCGTACCACATACGCACAACTCTTTGCCTGGCTTGGAACGCACTACGGCGCTGGCGACGGCTCCACCACGTTCAACTTGCCTGACATGCGCGGCTTATTCCCTCGTGGCTGGGACGACGGGCGCGGTCTGGATCCTGGCCGTGCGTTCGGCGTCTATCAGGACATGATGATCCACTCGCACGCGCACGGCGCCTCGGCCGCAGCCGTGGGCGATCACGTGCACGGCGCCTGGACAGATGCGCAGGGCAACCACGTGCACAGCGCCTGGACGGATGCGCAAGGCAACCACGACCACGGTTTTCGCGTAGTCGATAACGGCGCCGGTGTGAACGTCGGTTATCCGGCTGGCGGCAGCGTATGGACAGAACTTGAGATCGGCGGCGGTAAAAACGCCGACGGTCGACCTATGCGCACTGACTACCAAGGAAACCATGCTCACAACGTCGGTATCGGCGCTGCTGGCCAGCACGCGCACAACGTCGGAGTAGGTGGCGCAGGTAACCACACCCACGGTGTAACCGTCGCCGCTGCCGGCGGTGCTGAAACCCGGCCGCGAAACTTGGCCCTTCTTTTCTGCATCAAGTATTGAGATTGAGCATGACTGACAAACTCGTATTCCAGACCGACCACCTCGGTATCTTCATTGGTGCCGTGAAGGCTGAAGAATCGCCGCTGGAGCCAGGCGTCTATTTGATTCCTGGCGGTTGCGTCGAAGCGGAGCCGCCCGCGATTCCGGAACACAAAGCCGCGTGGTGGAACGGTAAGGCCTGGCAGTTGGTGGATTACTTCGGCGGCGTTGTGGTGTACAGCACCGACACCGGCGAGCCGCGAACATTGGAAGGCTTCGAAGGGGTGCCGGCGGGTTTCACCATGAAGAAGCCCGGGCCTAGTCAGGTCTGGAAGAATGGCGAATGGGTTGATGACATCGACGCCGTGTTGGCTGCACTTCGGGACAAGAAACTGCAAGCGATCGCCGCCGGCAGCACGGCTTATATCGCCGGTGGCTTTACCTCCAGCGCATTGGGCGAGCCATACCGGTACAGCAGCGCGATCGATGACCAGGTGAATTTAAACGGCCAGGTGCTGCTGGGCCTGGACGACGTTTACCCATGCTATGACGTCGATCAGGTATTGGCTTTCCTACCGCACACCATCGAACAATTGCAGAAAGTCAGCCTTGACCTGGTGCGCTTCCGGCAGGCCGCACAGCAGCACGCGGAAACACTGCGCCAAGCTGTGGCGAAGGCTCAGAAAGACAAAAATCTGAAGGCAATGAAAGCCATCACCTGGACGCCGCCGGCATGACCTGGGCACCGGTGACAATGCGCTGGCCGGAGCAGGCCACGCAGTGGATGGCCGGGCTGTCAGCGGCCAAGGATCTGGCCGGTGGCGAACTGGCCAGCACCGCCCAGCGCCTGGCTGGCCTGAGTGGACTGGCCAACACCAACCCGGGGCCGGTCGGTGGTGCAGCAAAAGGCGCGATCGCGGCCGGACGTGCAGCGCTGGCCGAGCAGATGGGGCAGGTTCCGGCGTGCCTGGTCGTGACGCCATTTCAAAGCGGCGTTGGCCAGGGCGCGGGCTATCAGCGCTTTCTGTCCGCGCCCAACGCGCTGGAACATCTCGCCAAGAAACTGGAAGACGCCAGCGACAGTGGGCGCCCGACTGGGCCGCAATACGCGTTGTCGATCCTGTTCCTGGGCACGCGCCTGGAACAGTTGGCCAGCAGCTTGGCGCGCTTCAATGCACTGCTGCCGATCCCTGACCTGGTGCGCACCGAGCGCCGGGCGCAACACCTGGTGAAACTGGAGAGTGAAAAGTGGGAGATCCCCGGCGCCGGAACTCTACCGCGCTGGCAGGGTTTGCCGCTGGAGCGTTGCACGGTGGTCAAAGCTGCCAAACAGTCGATGGCGGGGCAGATAGCCGTGCTGGAAGGCTACGCCGCTGACAGCTCGCCGTTGGCCGATCTGGCAGCGCTGGCAGCTCGCAAGAGCGCCCAGCAGCAGGGGCGAGATAAGCAATTGGCTGACCTGAAAGAGCTACTGGCTGGGGGAAACCCTGACGTCAGCGTGCGCGCGCGGCTGATCGGCCCGGGCACTGCCGGCGAACTACGCCGCGAACTGTTGGCCGGCGATGCCCCCGGCCACGAATGGATTCAATGCGCCGGGGTTCTGTTGGTCGGCAGCAAAGAAGGACTGAGCTTTGTGCGTGAACTGGTGGGCCTATGACGCTGTTACTCGACGGGCAAAAAGTCCAGGGCAAGAACCTCAAAGTCACGGCCAACCTGCGAATCGAAAGCGGCGATATGTCCGGCCAGACCAGCAACACTGACAAGGCTCACAAAGGCTTCAAGCCTAAGACGCTGGCCGTCTCGCTGATGATTCCCTTTGTGGATAAAACCCAGCTGACGGAACTGTTGCGCATGGCTGAAGCCACCGCCGGCGGCGGTCAGTTGCATCTGTATCGGATCGTGAACGACACGGCCGAAACCTTCGGTGTGCGTCAGGTGGAATTTTCCGACGGCGTCAGTGCGCGGGAAGCTGACACCCTGAAAGCCTGGCTTGTGCAATTCACCCTGAGCGAACGCGAATCGAACCCGGAGAAAGTCGAAGGCCGGCGCGCTGGCAACAAGGTAGACGCTCAGGGCGCCCCGGGCAGTACGGTCGGCGAAGGCGGCGCCGGTGACGCAACCAACGACAACCCCGCGCTGAGCGGCTTTGAAAAGGTGTTGGGACGTGTGGATAAGTGGCTCGGGAGTGAGCAGACGTGAAGCTGCACAAGATACTTTCCATCAACGGCGCCCCGATCGCTCTCATCAAGGAGGACGTCAGGCTGGACGCTACCAGCCCCGGCCGGGCGAACTTCACCGTTCAATCCCCTGTGCCGCTGAAAGGGCTGGTGACGCTGGATATCGGCTACAACGAGGGCACGCTGCAACGGCACTTTATCGGCTACGTCGAGCGCTGCACGGCCGCCAACGCGGTCGAACAGGTGTTGTTTTGCCGTGAGCTGGCCGCCGTGCTGGCCAACCCGTTGCCGTTGAACCTGCGTCATGTGGATCTGCGCGCAGTGTTGACCCAGGTCAGCGAACAGACCGGGCTGCGCTTTCGTATACCGGATCGGCCTTATGCCAGCGTGAAGGCGCCGTATTTCTACAGCCTTGCTGCCGGTTACCAGGCGATGGACAGTTTGGCTCGAGTGTTCAGCATTCCCGACTTCACCTGGCACCAGCTGGGCAACGGTGAAGTGTTCGCCGGCAGTTGGGCCGACAGTTTTTTCGGCGCCCGTGCGCCGTTGCAAATCCCAACGGAGCTGTTTGACAGCTACCAGGGCAACCAAAGCGCGATGGTCGCGGCCCTTCCCGGGTTGCGACCAGGTGCAACGATCAACAACGGCGAGCGCATCACCACGGTGACGCTCTCCAATGACCAGATGGCCATCCGATGGAAGACGCAATCCGCCGCGCTGTAGAGCGCCAATTCCCCGAACTCACCGGTGGTTATCACCTTCCGCGATTTGCCCGGGTGGTCGCCGTGGCCGACGCGCCGGCGGACGCAGGACTGTGCGACGACTTCCGTCCGCGCTACGCCGTGGACATCGAAGTACTCGGCGCCGACGATGAAGCAGACCCGGCCATGCCGCCGCTCACTGGCGTTCCTTTACCGCTGCCCACCGGTGGGGAGGAAATGGGCATTTATGCCTTTCCGGAGGAAGGCACGCGGGTGGTGGTGTGCTTCGCCTACGGCCTGCCGAACAAGCCGTACATCCAATCGATCTTGCCGCACGGCCTGAGCATGCCGAAGGTGCCTAAAGGCGATCAGGTTTGGCAGCACAGCGCCGCTGCCCAGCAGCGCGTCGACGCCGACGGCAACTGGTTGCGCCAGACCGACGGAAAGATCCGTGATCAGGCGATTGAGCGCGAAGTGCAAGCCCTGGATAACCGCGAGCAGTTCCAGAGCCACACGCAGACGGTCGATGACCACTCTACCGAGACCGTGGGTGGTGTGAAAAAGATCGAAGCGCTTGGCGCGCTCAAGCTGATGTCAGGAGGATCCGCGAGCCTGGCGGCGGTGGACGATCTGCACCAGGCGACCGGCCGGGATCTGAACGTGGTTGTAGGGCAGAAGCACAGCGCCACAATTGGTGGCGATATGCAGGAACGGATTGAAGGTTTGCGCCGAAGCGTTGTAAGCGCGTCTCAGCAGTTTTTAGCACCGAAAACTTGGGTAGGTTCGGAGAGCGTGAACGTGCTAAAAATATTGGGTGAGTTTCTGGATGTCGTCGCAGAAATGAACGTTGCGATCGCTTCCCACGTCCACGGGAATTCGCCAGTTCCAAGTAATGCGTCGTCATTTGGTGCGGCAGCAACAAAAATCAAGAAGTTAGAGGGGTTATTGACCTCTATCACTCTCTAACTAAGGGGCATTACATGAACAAAAAAAAAGGTAAAAAATCGAAGAAATCTAAATCAGCGGTGAAGCCCCGCACTGCTTACACATACTTCACTTCGAAAGAAGAAGTAACAGCGATTGATATTTCTTACAACCCCGCTGATCAATCATTCAGCACTACAATGCCAATCGTAAATAGTTATCATCAGGTTACATATGATCGAGACAGCAAGCCGCCGAAAACGCTAAGCATTACTCCGCTAAGCGGCGGTCAGCTCCACTTAGACGCGAATAGCGCTTTACGCTGCTTTGACACAATGATTGCAATTGACACCAATGACAAAATCATAAACGGGGAGAACCATTCGGCTACAGGTATTATTTTCGCTGAATGGCTCTCAGACAAAATGGATCCTAAACATACCTACTCTTATGAAACTCCGTTCTGCATAGAATATTTATCGCTCCTCAGTCCGCGAGAAATAATAGGATGGTGCATTGCACTTCAGCACCTCAATACTCTAGGCTTGATAAAGTCGTCTGCCAAGATTGCGCTAATTGTAGATTCTTACTTAGAAGACCTTCCTAAATTCAACAGTAGAATCATTCCGCTTTACGAAGATTTTTATTTACCCCGTCAATTTACCCTTATTTACGCAAGTGCCGACGCTGGGGCGGAATTTATAGCAAACCAGCTGCTTAAAAATGCTGATAAGGCCTCCAGTCTCACACTCGAATACATCGCAACACATCCTGAGTTTCAGTATCCCGCTCAGGGGTACACGGGGCCGTGGGAAAAAGTAAGATTTATCACGAGTAGTAGACCTACTTAGGAACGGTTTTTCCATATATAAACTCACTATCCTCTTTCTGAATATTCCACGTACTTGCTGTTTCGAAAGCCACTTTGTCTTCATGCAGAGCTTTCTGTGCGCCTGGAAAGAGTTGAACATACGAAAAAGCGAAATGAGCCATAAGGAGACAACCAATTTGTCGAATGGAACCGGCTAACATTCGTTGGCTTTCGATATCATAAGCGTCTCTAATTTGTAGGGCGCTTATGAAGCTCGCGTGAGCATGACCGCACAAATGGTTGTATATATCTTTAAAATAGACCTCATGAAAGCCTGCCAAGCTAGCCAGACTTGTCCACCCTATATCCTCCCGCCACTTGCCTTGCAGCAAATTTTTTGATTTTTTAATATTGAAGTTTGTGTCGCTTTGAATATCAATACGGAGCTGGTCTATTGCCAAACTCTCAACTGCAAGCTTTTGCACGCTCTCTGGCGTGTTCGCGAAAAATTTACTCCGATCAACCAATCCTCCAAGCTTCCATATTTTGTGTCGATATACCGAGACGCTTTCGTCCTGGTTAATAAATACGTAATGAAATGTTAGATATGCCTCTACTGCCGCACGCATAACTATTGCGACGGAAGAATGATCGACGTGTGGAAATGGCCGCACACCTTCAAACTCAAATATTTCTCCATTACTCAAGTGTCGGGCCGATGCGAGATGCCAAAATATCTTTGTGGCAATGACTTGAGCATCGTTTTTCCACTCGCCACCCGATGGAATTAGTTTCCCGTTTTCTGATTCGATCAAACGAAAGCAAAGTTGCGTGAGTACTGAAAAATCTTCTTCCCAAGACATGACCTATTGCCTCACTAATTTTTAGAGGAATTTACGGTATTGCACACCAGGAATCTATTCCAGGCGGCACCACCACGATTGTGCGAAAGCACAGCCGTCGATAAATTCAATTCCACTCAACACAAAACCCGTTACAGCCATTCCTGCCAGCGTCGCGTCAAGCAGAGGCGGCAGCGGATCTGGATCAAGCGGCATACCCACCTCGACCCGGGCAACGTTCGCGGCCCGGCCCAACTCATGACAGTTAGTAGAGTTGACCATAACGTTGCCTCGGATCGCCGGATAGCGGCGCCGCTCTTTCGGATCCAACGCGATACCACGTAAGCGCATAGGCGTAACCAGTAAGTGCATGGCTTCTCCTACTCGTCAGCGTCGAGGTCGAGTAGCGATTCGACCGCGTAAGCCAGCGCCGCGTCCGCTAATTCCAGCAGATCGCCGAGTTCGTCAGCATCGATCATATGTCCCTGGTGCATAGCATGGGCTTGCCTGAGCAACGCTTTGTGATGGGCACCAGGCATTGCGAGCAATGCCACCTCATCGCGCAGCATGACCCGCCATTGCGCAATCCCGGACGAGTCCGGGGTTATGGCTACCGCAGATTCTCTATTCATCGGACATGCCTACCCTTTATAAATACTGTATATGCAAACAGTATATCGGTAGGCGGTTGGCGCTACATCTACTCTGCGACTGACGGCATTGGTGTCACCGCGCAGGCCGGCCGGTTAACTCTGGAAAATCCCACCGCTCATAAAAAAGCATGGGAAAAAGCACTTATCCCCCTCCCGCCAACGGGGTTCACGTCTCTGATTTTTGAAAAGGTGGGAGTGGTGAAACCTAGCGCGCGCCTGAGCCAGGCATAGGGGCATTGGTCGCCTCAGCGCTTACACTGAATGCAATGTATTGAAAGAAAATGCAATTGCTCGGCTGCAAATGCACCTGAGTTCGTTGGGGTGGCTTTTCCTTTAAAGAGCCATTCTGTGGGCGTTCGGCGATTGAAAAATTGGATTTTCTCCAGTTTTTTGAAATTCGCTCGCATATCCCGAAGGCGAGAAATGTCTCTCATGATGGAACGTGAATTTGCGTCTAAGCGCCGAGATGCAGGGGGTCTGGGGGGCGCAAAGCATTTCACAAAATATCAGCAGCTAAAAATGCAGAAGCCGCAACAGCTCAATTGCGAGTAGCGAGCCTGTGACAAGGATAGATCGTGTATCAGAACGTTGAATGCAGATTTATAAAGAGATCAGTAAAGGTCACTGATTAATGTTGTCATCAGCATCCAGGCGGCTGTAAACAGCCCATTTTTCGTATTTGACAGCATCAATCGAGGCGGCTTCGTTTATTGTTCCAGCTAACTTATGCTTGAGCTGCGCAGCGGTGAAGCCATAAGTATCTCCCTTTCCATCGATAGCATCTTGAATTTTACGTATGCCTTTCAATCTCGTGTGAGGAACAAAGAGTTTCGCGTTGTGTGAGATAACGCCGGTTATGTGTGCGGGTACACCAAAACGGAATATTTTTGTTTTGTCTTTAGCTAATTCATACCCGAAGCGACCAACCAGTATTTTAAGTTCTGATTTAAATTTCCCCGAGATTTGATCTCCCGAGAAGGTTAAGTCATCTATATAGCATGTGAAGTTTAGGCCGTATTTTTTTGCCAAAGTATCGCATCTATCAAATAGGCCCTTAGCTGCCCAAAACGAGAGTAGCGGGCTAAGTGGGCTTCCAGTAGGCATCACACCGTTCCAAGTCGTCAGCGAGGCAAGTCGACCTGCGATGTCTGTTGGGCAGCACATTGAATTATGAAAAAAATCATGTACAAGGCAGTAGCGCGTAGATCCATAAAAGTTTTTTAGATCATACGTTGCTGTTTGGCGAGCACCAAGATGAATAGCCGCATTCGTTTGATACGAACGGTGTTTCACTCCACCTTGTACGTAGGCTGGATACTGGACACGACGCAGTAGAGACAAAATTCTTTCGTGTAATTGTCGAAGGCGAGATTTAGGCTCCTGAACTGCCCGAAGTTTTCGGGACTTCCCTGTGAAGGGGTTAGGAGCAACAGCCTTGTTGAAAAGTTTGTAATTGCGTTCTGATTTTAGAATGGCTTCCAGTTCAACAGTGCTAATATTGAGAAGATCAGCCAATCGTTTCGGCGAGCCTAATTTATATAAGGCGCACTGATGAATTGGTAGTTCGTTGTCAGGCTTTCGTTTTTTCCTTATATTTTTCTTTGGCTGCATTTCGATTTTCATTCCATTCAAGTAACGAAATAATTGTTTTAGCCAATCCGAAACGCAGGTTGTTAGTCGGGCGAGGTGAATCGATAGTTTCAGAGAAGAACAGAATCGATGACAGCGGTATTTCAAAGCAGTCGCTGTATTTTCGCAGCAACTCGATAGACGGTTGCTTCTTTCCAGACTCAATCTCAGATAAATGGGAGTTTGATATCCCTAGTCTAGAGCATAACTCTGTTTGAGATAGATCGTGATAAGAGCGGATTAATTTAAGGGCTTTGCCTAACATTTTGTACACCTCTGATGAATGTGACACCAGCGGGGTAGGTTACTCATGGAAGAATGCGATGATCTTCGTCCAGTGCCTGTCAATTATCGACAGTAACGGCACAAGAACTTTGATCACACCAAAGCAGACTTTGAATAATTTCAAACGCTGCTTCGTCTTCTCTTTCGCCAGGTACAGTTCTTCGGCTTTCTCGTCACGTGGTTGCATATTGAATGCTCCTGTAAGGGTTTGCGTCAGTCCACGAAATGTAGAACCGACCTCTCGATGCAACCCTTCACAAGCCAAATGACCGATGTTTGAACTGTATTTTTCCCCCTCGCTGAAATCACCAGGCTTCGAGTCTCGACGAAGCCTACAAGACCGCACTACATACGCGCACAGTGACGACCGCACACGCCCGGCCCAAAATTTAGAGGTTCACAATCAACCTCCGCAGTGCCTTAGCACCTACAAGCAATCGAGAAATCATCGACCGCAAAATCATCATGGCAGATCACAATGGGCCGGTCAAAAAATATTTTCGCTCAGAGCGAAAATATTTTTCACCCATGCTTTCCTACGGTTGAAGGCTGGAGCTGGAAGTGATTACGTCTAATCGAGATCTAGTCCTTTTCCTTGGAGATAAGGCGCGCCAAACCTTGCTTGATAAATCCTGCATTCTCCCCAATTCGCTCAAGTGCGACACGCGCGTTTTCGCCTACAGCCTCGTGTCCCTGCTGCTCCGTCAAAAGCACCAACTCCATGAGCGCGGCTTCGAGCGCAAGCTGATTTTCATAGATCTTTTCAAGGACTATGGGAAGGGAATATTCGCTGGCCATGCATTCGACTCCATTCAGAAAGCAGGAAGGATAGCAGGGCACTTGAGGGAGCTGATTTCAGTTCGAGGCTGGGGAAAAGGTAATTTTGGTAAGCCGATGCGAAAAAATGGCTACAGCCCTTATAGGACGTGGCTTTAACGTATTACCTTTGAAGGTAATATTTGGTAAGGCAGGAGGTAATATTTCACCAAGTGTTTGATTCTAAAGGATTTTTTATGGTTCTGAAATTACTACGACTAAGGGTAATTTTCTAACCTCTCTATTACCCTTTTATTACCTTTGCAAGACACCTTTAACCTGTTGATTTTATTGTGTTTTTTCAACAATAAAAAAGGAAATTACCAAAATTACCTTTTTCCCAGGGGTCAACCTGAAAACGGGTTGAAGCACGGACGGGTAGGCTTACTGGCCTTCCATGCACGCGGGTTTAACTCTCACAAAAGCTCGGCTCAGCCGACTATAGACAGTGCCAGGATTGGAGCTGAGAACCGCTGCTTAAAATTTGCTAAAGCAGTCAGCAAAAGGGATGGGAGGAGGAGGGAGGAAAACAGAACTGGTACGCAACTGGTACGCGGGTTGGCGGGGAGGTGTTCGGGCCTTTATTTGCGGGAGGTAAAAGAAGGGTCAGTCCGATCCATCATCGGGGCGACGGAGAAGCGGCGGGAGAGTGGGGCGGGTGTGGCGGTGATAGGGGACATTGGCGGTTCTGGATTGGGTGGGGCTGGGAGTGGGGAGTTTATCAGGATTGAGCTATCGGGGCTGGGGCGACTCTTATGAGCGGTTGTTCTAGAAAACTGACCGAGAACGCAGGGCGATTTTGGATAATAGATGTGTTGGGCTTCAGGCGCTGAAGCGAATAAATCCCTTTTTTAAGATGAGCCCTTGGTGATCATCCTAGCTAACGCTGCAAGCGTTTACACGCTTGCAGCATGATTTGGTTGCCAGTAAGTTATTTGATTATAGCGTCCACATTCCCCAACACTGTCGCGGTGAGGGGAGGCGATTTCAGCAAGTCCCGCGAAATATCTGGATCAGGTAAAGCGGTTCTAATCAAAAGATCCAATCTGTCAAACCAAGCACCGTCATTAGCGGAGAATAAGTTGTACAGGGCCTCGTTTTTATTTTTACAACCAAATTCTTTAAACATTGCGCCGCAAAACTTGGATGCTGCTGTCATGATGTGCCAGCGTAGCTTGGAGTACCGACCGTCGAATCTCTTATTGCCTGTGAGGAGTCTAAGTCGATAGTAGATATAGCAGGAAGTATAATAGTCTTCCTCATGCCGTCCCTGAGAAAAAACATCATTTAATAAGTCGCCTGTTAATCTGTTCGGATATCTACTTGATAAATCAGGTCGCATCATTGCCACTGCGGCGTAACAGCGCGCTACTTCCCTAGCGTCGAATATACGAGCTGGAGCAACGTTTTCCGCTCTATATTGGCCTTTGCGGCGCTCAAAGTAAATTCTGTTGGCCTCTGTTGCTCCCCTTGCGTTAAAGTACTGCTCCAAAACTCTCAAAGCGTCTAATGTAGATATGAACTGTGCATCCTCTACCTTTGACTGTCGATTTGTTGCTCGAACAATATCGTCAATTACCGAAGGTTTGTCGGCCTCAATAAGCTTGATCATTAGGCTAACTGTGTTGTCAACCTGTGAGTCTAAAGATATAAGTATGTTTGATGTTTGACATCCGTTCACGATTTGGAAATCGCGGATGTATATTTCTTGTCCTGCTGGTCTAATGCTGGATGCTACAATCGTAATGCCGTTATTCATGAGGCCAAAACGTTGCTTTTTATCTGGGCTGCTTAATGTTTCAGCAATCTCAGAGTTTACTTCGACATCTACCCCAAGGAAGTCGCGAACGTTTTCTTCGAATAGTTTCTTTCGAGGACTTCCGTTTTCGTCTTTGAGGACAGTGTCGATAAAATTTCGAGCAGTTACGGTGGCTACATAGGCATTATTTATGTCGGGTGCAAAAGGGAAGGGGGCATAGCCAACCGTTGGTAGTTTTGCTTCCATTGGTCCGTCGGCCGTTAACCACAATTCATGGATTAGGTCGCGATGAGCTTTGATGAGACGTGTTTCGCTCGAATACCCCATTCTCTTCAGTGCGGTTTCGCCGACTTGAAATGCGGCATTGATTTCTACCGCATCCGTGTCTGGAGCTGCGGAAAAAAGTACGCATGAAGATCCGGCAGTCCGCCTCGAATTCTCCCGATATTCTCGAATACTTTTTTGAACATTTCTTTGAAGGTAGCCAAGTAGGGGCTATGAGGTTGTGCTGGTTCTTCTGACAGGTAATCGACGATTGCCGCAACGAATGAATCAATCTCCTGTTTTGACCAAGTCACAGATCTCTTGGCTTGGATTAATACTATTGTGACTTTGTATTCGCGCCGGCTCGTTTCAAATATTTCTTCCAGTTCTTCTAATGAGAAGACTGCGCGATCATCAAGGAATAACAGAGCGCCATCTATTCCTGGATCTGCGCCTTCATAGACCAAATCAGCTACTTCAACTCTATCTCCAGAGTAATTGGAAAAGGCGCAATAGCTGACAAAAGCCTCAAAATTTTTCGACTCCTCATACGGAGCACCAAAATCTTTGCAGAAAGTATCAAAGTAAGATCTCGTTACGAGGTGCATTTTTTCCATCCCTAGATATGGTCGCCAATATTAGCCAGGATTTGTGAATAAGCACAATCCATCCGTTGTGACTAAGAGCCCCCAGCCTTCTTTTTTTCCTGCCGTGATGCCCGGGGGATTTTGGATGACTTGAGGTTCCTGACGACCTTCCTCCGCAGGCTGGATATGTAATTTCTCTCCTCTTCTGCGAAGGGCATGAGGAAAATTTGGCCGATTTAAGTGGTGATTTTTGCTTTTGTTTAATCGGTGTCTGCGGTTGAAAGCTGTTGCCTACAACCGCTTGCGCCTCCCCCTACACCTAAGACAGAATCCGCCGGCTTGTGCGTCTAGCTAGCGGGTTCTATCGTTCCTGGGTCACTGAAAACCAGTGATCGGGTTTGGTAGACCCGCAGCACTGATGCATTGCGTCACCTCATGCAGTCGCATTTTTGCGCCTGGATTATGGTGGCCATGCTCAGGGCTTCTTCGGAAGCGCCGGTTCCAGTGCTCCGGTCTACCAACCTGTGTATGGTCACCACCCTTCGTTTGGTAGCGAGAGTGGATGGCTCCCATTTTTTTAGTGCTGGAGTTCCATCTATGTTCAAAGTAACGCCCAACCCGCCAGAAACCGATCCCGCATCCCCCTACGAATCCCTCAACTCCAAAAAGCTCCACGAAGCCGCCGAGCGCGCGCTCGATCACTACCTCCTTCCCGCCGGCCACATCATGGCCAGCGTCAACGAGCCCGAGCGCATGTACCTCGCCAACCCAAAGTACGACTCGGAATCCCTGCTGGCCAATGCCAGTGAAACTCTCAGTTCCGCCTCGGAAATGCTCAACAACTTCGCCGCAGCACTCGACCCCTCGCACCGCAAAACCGCGCTGGGCATTGCGCAGGTGGTGATGCTGGGCGAGTTGGCGGTGAATCAGGCGTTGGATAACGTTGAGGTGAAGGCGTAAATCAGTTCCCTTTGTGGTGAACGGCTCAGCCGTTGCCACGGAGGGGCTGTTCGCACTGGGCAAAGCAGCCGGGATGAGGGCGGGGAAATGGACAGGGTGATGGCCATTTAGTAGCATTCCGCGCCTTTACTCAGGAGTCGCCGCACCATGGAAGCTACATCGTCCCGAGCTTGGTACAACACACGTCCCGCCGTTGTCTTCATGGCCGTTTTTTATTGCTTTGTCGTATTGATTCAGGCCGGCCTGTGGGTGGCTCATGACGGGATTCAACAAGCGCGGGAAGGGGATATTTCGTTCCTGATGTTGTTGAACGTCTGCGTGGTGGCGTTGTTGATGTTTGTCGGCGGCTTGCTGTTGCTGGCGAGAAAGAAGATCAGTTCGCTGTGCTTTATGCTCGCGTTGATTCTGGGGATTGCCTTTTCTCTGTCGCAGATGAACAGCGGTTCGGTTGTGCATCTGCTCACCCTGCCGATGTTCAAGGAATATGCACTGGTGTTTGGTATCTGGGTGTACAGCCTGCAATTGCGCACGACCGGTTATTTTTCCGCTAAATAACCCCCTATGCATTGCCCGTAGCGCCCTATTGGCTAAATAGGCCGGGCGCTTGATTTTCAGCTATTTACGTGAAGGGAATTTATGTCTGCTCCTGATAAGCCAAAGCTGCCGTTGCAAGCATTCGTGATGTCGTGCCTGGTGGCCGGCTGGGGTCTGGTGTATGCCGGTCAGGTGAAGTGGGCGGTGCGTGTTGCCGCTTTGCTCTATCTGGGTGTGATTTTACTTGGTGTCTGCGGGGTGCCTGCCACGCCGGTGGGCCTGTATGTCTTCGCTACGTTTATCGTCCTGGTGAAGCTCGGCTCGGCCACGGCAGCTGCGATATCGGTGCGCAGAAACGACCATCCGGTGAACAGCCCCAGCACCCGTATCCATGTGCTTTACGTGGTGGCGCTGGTCATTCTCACTCTGGTGCTTTTGGGGCCATTGCGAGGCCCGACGCTGGGGTTCAAGACTTACTTCATCCCCTCTGGCTCGATGGTTCCGACCCTTTCGATCGGTGACTATATCGTCACCAAAATGCGCATCGACGCGCCGCAGGTGGGCGACATTGTGACTTATCGCTACAACGGCACGGAGGCGGTCAAACGTGTGGCGGCGGTGGGTGGCGATACCTTGTCGATTGTTGACGGTAAGGTCATTCGCAACGGCGAAAACATGGGGCTGTTCTTTGCACCGCCAGATCGCGTGAAGGATCCTCGTTATCTGCAAACGCCGCCGACGGTGGTCGAGAAGGACCATGTTTATCTGCTCGGTGATAACCGCGATGTCAGTAACGACAGCCGCTTTATGGGCCAGGTCGCACTCGAAGACATTACCGGTAAAGTCACCGGAATCTGGTTTTCAGAGGATCGCTCGAGGATTGGCACAGCCTTCCAGTGAGACCAAAAGCCGTCACTTTAAGGTGACGGCTTTCACTTGCAGATCTAGCCAAACTGCCCCGCCGACTCAACCGCAGATTTCGGCTTCCTCAACCGCGTCAACTGATAAGCAATCGCCAACCAGACAAACCACCCCGGCATGACCATCAGCGCAATCCGCGTATCAGGCCTCAACGCCAGCAGACACAGCACAAACCCCAGAAATGCCAGCGAGAACCAAGCCATCGGCACACCGCCGGGCATCTTGTAAGCCGACTTCGCATGCAGATCCGGACGTTTTTTCCGGTAGGCGATGTAAGACGCGAGGATGGTCGACCAGGTGAAGATCACCAGAATCGCCGACACGGTAGAGACGATGGTGAACGCGGTCATGACTTCCGGCACGATGAACAGCACCAGCACGCCGACCAGCATCAATAGCGTGGTAAACGCCAGACTCAGCAGCGGCACGCTGTTGCTCGACAGTCGGCGGAATAGGCCGGGGGCGTTGTCCTGATTGGCCAGTCCGAACAGCATGCGGCTCGATGAAAACACGCCGCTGTTGGCCGAGGAGGCCGCTGAGGTCAGGACCACGAAGTTGACGATACCGGCCGCTGCGGGAAATCCGGCGACGAGGAACAGTTCGACAAAAGGGCTCTTGACCGGGGAAACCTGTTGCCACGAGGTCACGGCAATAATGCAGGTCAGCGCGAGGACGTAGAACAGGATGATCCGCAGCGGAATCGAGTTGATTGCCTTGGGCAGAGTCCTCTCCGGCGAGCGGGTTTCGGCGGCAGCCGTGCCGATCAGCTCGGTGCCGGCGAAGGAGAAGATCGCCATTTGAAATCCGGCGAAGAAGCCGAACAAACCGTTAGGGAACGCCGCCTGTTTGTCCACCAAATGACTCAGGGACGCGGTGACGCCGCTGGGCGAGACGAACGAGCTGGCGATCAGCACGGTGCTGACGCCGATCAGGGTCACGACGGCAATGATCTTGATGATCGCGAACCAGAATTCGACTTCACCGAACAGCCTGACCGTCAGCACGTTGAGGGCGAACAGGGTTGCCAGCATGCCGACGGCGGGTATCCACGCCGGGACGTCGGGGAACCAGTACTGGAAGAATCCGCCGACCACGACGGCGTCGCCGATCACCGCCACGCTCCAGCTCAGCCAGTACGACCAGCCGAGAAAGAACGCCGCGCGCGGGCCGAGGTAGGCACCGGCGAAGTCGGCGAAGGTTTTGAAATTGAGGTTGGACAGGAGCATTTCACCCATGGCGCGCATGACGAAAAACACGAACAGGCCGATGATCATGTAGATGAGGATAATCGACGTCCCGGAGAGGGCGATGATCTTCCCGGAGCCCATAAACAGGCCGGTGCCGATGGCACCGCCCATGGCCATTAACTGGATGTGACGATTGCTGAGCGTGCGCTGCAGCGCGGGCTGTTCAGGCAGCCCGGAAGGGGTCGATTTCATTGCAAAACCTCTTGATTTTATGTTTTTGAGTTTTGGCAGAAAGTAGGTGTCGAGCGTTCTTGTTAGAGGTGCAGCGGCTAATCACAAGGTGAATCGCCCCCTGTGGTGGGGGCGGCGATTGCGATCAACTGACGGTGCGCAGACGCGAGGTTTTGGCCGGTTGCGGATCGAGCAGTTGGAAGAGGTTTTTGATGTTGGCCGGTGTCGGCACGAGGTGGATGCGCTGGCCGATTTGCTGCGCGTGAGCCAGGTCGTTGAGGTAGCGCAGTGAGGAAAAGTCTTCCAGGGCAAAACCCACCGAATCGAACACCGTCACCTGCGCATCGTTTTCGCGTCCGGCGACTTCGCCCTGCACAATGCGGAAAAATTCGATCACCGGGGAATCGGCTGCCAGTTGCTGAATGTCGCCTTCAATACGGGTTTGCGGCTCGAATTCGACGATGACCCGGGCATTGCGCAGGATGTCGGCGTGCAGTTCGGTTTTACCCGGGCAGTCACCGCCGACCGCGTTGATGTGCATGCCGGGCTCGATCATCTCCGGCGTCAGAATGGTCGCGTAGGCTTTGTCGGCGGTGACCGTGGTAATGATGTCCGCGCCCTTGACCGCGTCCTTCACCGAGCTGGCCAGAATCACGTCGATGTCCGGAAACGCTGCGAGGTTGTGCTTCAACTTGAGGGACGCATCGTGATCGATATCGAAGAGGCGGATTTCACTGATGCCCAACATTTCATGAAAGGCGAGTGCCTGAAATTCACTTTGCGCACCGTTGCCGATCAGGGCCATCGAAGTCGCACCCGGACGAGCCAGCGATTTCGCCACCAGCGCCGAGGTTGCGGCGGTGCGCACGGCGGTGGTCAGTGTCAGTTCGCTGAACAGCGTCGGATAGCCACTCTGCACATCGGCCAGAAGCCCGAAGGCCATGACCGTGAGCAAGTTCTGCTGGCCGTTGTTCGGGTGACCGTTGACGTATTTGAACGAGTACTGCTGGCCGTCGTCGGTGGGCATCAACTCGATCACGCCGTCTGCCGAGTGATTGGCCGTGCGCGGCGATTTATCAAACTGTGCCCAGCGTGCGTAGTCCGCTTCGATGTAGCCGGCCATTTCGCGGATGGCGCGGCGAATACCGACTTGAGTTAACAGGCGTGCAGCATCATCGACATCTATAAAAAGCGTCATGTTTTTATTCTCCGATCCAGACATTGAAAGGCTGTAGAGCGCGGGCTGGCTCAGCTGCGTTTGCTCTCGAAACCGTGCAGCACGTTGACGGCATTGATGCCGATCTCATCGACCATGTAGCCGCCCTCCATGACGAACAGGGTCGGGCAGCCGACGCTGGCGATCAGTTCACCGATGCCAATGAAATCATCACTTTCCAGCAGGAAGTGGCTGATGGGGTCGTCCTTGAACGTGTCGACACCGAGGGAAATCACCAGCACTTCAGGGGCGAACTGCTGGAGCTTTTTGCAGGCGTGGAGCAGGGCGTTGCGATAGCTCTCCCAGGTGGTGTTTTTCGGCAGGGGATAGTTGAGGTTGTAACCCTCGCCGACACCCGCGCCGACTTCGTGGCTGTAGCCCGAGAAGTACGGATAGGACACCGCCGGTTCACCATGCAACGAGACGAACATGACGTCGCTGCGCTGGTAAAAAATGTTCTGCGTGCCGTTGCCGTGATGGAAGTCGACATCCAGCACCGCGACGCGTTTGGCGCCTTGGGTGATGGCTTGTTGCGCGGCAATGGCGGCGTTGTTGAGGTAGCAATAACCGCCCATGTATTCGCGCGCGGCGTGATGGCCGGGCGGACGGCACAGGGCGAAGGCGCTGTCGTGGCCTTCATCGATCAGGGCCAGGCCGGTGAGGGCAATATCGGCGCTGGTTTTCACCGCTTGCCAGGTCGTCGCGGTAATCGGTGAGCCGGCATCCATGGCATAGAAACCTAGCTTGCCATCGATGAACGTCGGCACCTCTTCGCCGGCCAGATCGCGCACCGGCCATACCAGCGGCAAGGCATCGTGAGTGCGACCGGTTGCGCGCCATTCGCTCCAGGCATTTTCCAGAAAACTGACGTAGCGCTCGCTGTGCGCGTTGACGTAGCACGAGCGATCAAACGCGCGCGGCTCGACGATCTGCCCGAGGCCGACCTGTTTGACGCGGTTATGCACGGTGTCGGCGCGACTCGGTTGCTCGAACGACGGTTTGAGCACGCCGTCTTTCAATTCGGTGCCGTGGTGCAAACGGTGGGAATCACTGAAAACTGTAAACATTCTGCGCATCCGTTATTGTTAGCCAGTGCAAATATTCTGTTCCGGCTTGGCTGCGCTTTCTTTGCTTTGTGTTCGTTATTAAGTCGATTATTCGGGCATTTTTACTCAGGAATGGCGTCATGCAGAAAAAAATATCCAAACGTATCAGCCTCGACGAGACCGACCTGGCGATTCTTGAGTTATTGCAGGAGGACGCCAGTATTTCCAACGCTGAACTTAGCGAGCGGCTGTCGCTGAGCCTTACGCCGTGCTGGCGACGGCGCAAGCGCATGGAGGAGGCCGGGGTCATCAAGGGCTATCAGGCCAACCTTGATCGGCGAATGCTCGGGCTGGATATCATGGCGTTCGTGCACATTCGTTTTTCCACCCACGCCGACCACGCGCCGGACGCTTTCGAGGCGGTGATTGCGCAATTGCCGCAGGTGGTGGCCTGCCACAAGATCACCGGCGATGCCGATTATGTGTTGCAGGTGTTGGCGGAGGATCTTGATAGCTACAGCGATTTCATCGAGCAGGTGCTCCGGCGTCAGGTGGGGATTGCCTCGATTCAGTCGAGTCTGGCGTTGCGCGAGGTCAAGACTGGGAGCCGGATTGCGATTCCCAAGCCGGGGAAGGACTGAGCGGGCAGAGGGGCAATCATCTTTTCAGTTTCAACGCGTTGTATGTCGTTGATGCGCCATTGCCACGCAGGGCTGTATTAATTCCAGCCTTTGCAGTGAGCGGTAATCTCTGCCCAGACTTCCCGATAGCTGAATCGCAACCACGCGGTGTGCAGCTTGTGCAGTTGCCGCCGAATCCAGCTGTTCGTGTTTGCGAGCAGCATTTGCTCGATGTCCCTGTTCAACACATCGGGTTCGAAACCTGTCCAGACCGGCGGGAGTACACATTCCAGGTTCCAGGCGCAGACGACGGCAACTTCGGCATACAGAATGTCTTTAACCTGTTCCGGATCATAGCCTTCGATTTGCCGGGCGATGTAGGGGTAATCGACGCCGGTGTCGACGAAAATATCGGAGAGGGCTGCGCGGATTTTGTATAGATCGGCGTGGCTCAGTTCTCGTCTCAAGCATGGGCCTCCTGGCGTTGAATTGCGCTGATCCGATTGCACGTGGCGGTTCTTGTCTGGTGGTTAGTCGATTCTGAACGCGCGCTGTCGATCAGCAAAGTTTCATCTTGCCGCGTGCGAAGCAGGCCTAGTCTGCTGAGACAAGATCGTCGCTGTTCATCCCGAGGGGAATCGTGCCATGCGCCAGAATGTCGTCAAAGTGCTGTTGATTGCTGCTGCAGTATCGGTGTTGAGTGCCTGTTCCGGCGCGGGTGGTTTGACCACCACCCGTTGTTTCTCCAGCGACTGTCAGTCGCCGGAGGGGCGCAACGCCAATACGTTGAAGTTCGGTGGCAACAGTATCGGCAGCAGTCTCAATCAGTACAGCTCCGGCATGCTGCATGACGATTAAGGATTACTGCGCGGCCGGTACGGCAATCCATTCGCTTAGCGTTTGCTGATATTTGCCGGTGACTTTGCTCAAGTGCAGCCACTGATCGACATACAGTTTCCAGCTGATGTCATCGCGCGGCAGCAGATAGGCCTTCTCGCCATATTGCATGTACTGATGCGGATTCACCGCGCACAACCCCGGTTTGAGTTTCTGCTGATACAGCGCTTCCGAGGCGTCGGTGATCATTACGTCGGCCTGGTTGTCGAGCAGTTGCTGGAAGATCGTCACGTTGTCGTGCAGGGCCAGTTGCGCTTTGGGCAGGAAGGCATGGACGAAGGCTTCGTTGGTGCCGCCGGCAGGTTCGACCAGACGCACATTGGGCTGGTTGATCTGCTCGATCGTCTGATACTTGCTGACATCGGCGCAGCGCACCAGCGGGATCTTGCCGTCGGTGTCGAGGGTGTTGCTGAAGTAGGCTTTTTTCTGCCGTTCGAGCGTCACCGAGATGCCGCCCATGCCGATGTCGCATTTACCGGCCTGCATGTCCGGCATCAGGGTTTTCCAGGTGGTTTGCACCCATTGAACTTTGACGCCGAGGCTGTCGGCCAGCGAGCGGGCCATGGCGATGTCGATGCCTTCGAAATCGCCGTCGGGGCGTTTGAAAGTGTAGGGCTTGTAGTCGCCGGTGGTGCAGACGCGCAACTGGCGTTGTTGCTGGATGCTGTCGAGGTGCGAAGCGCTTGGTTCGGCGTGGGCGCCGGCGGCCACGGTCAGCAGGCCGCAGAGGATCATAGTGCTTTTTAGGGTTGTCATTGCGATCGGGGCTTCTGAGAAGGACGGTGGCCCAGTGTAGTGAAAGGCTTTCCCGGGTGTCACCCTGCTTCCGGGCTTAACGTGCCTAGCCACGCCACCAGCGCCACGATCAGCAATGCGATTGCCAGTTCAACGACAACGCTGCGTTTTAGCGCATTTGCCGCGATGACATATTGTCCATTGCGCAACGCTTGCGCCAACGCCGGACCAAGATGAAAGCGGTTCAACGCCGCCAACACCAACATCCCGGCAAACAGTAAAACCTTGATCGCGAGCAGCATCCCGTAAGTGCCGAGCAAGATTTCGTCCAGTCTCGCACCGACGATGAACAGGTAATTCACCACGCCGGTAATCGACAGCGTCAGCACAATCACTGCACCGATCCACTCAAAACGCCGAACCGCAAACGCCAGCGAACGAATGCGAGCTTCATCGACCGACCCCCGCGCCATCAACACCAGCGCCAGCATCGCACCCAGCCACGCGCCCGCCGCGAGCAGGTGCAGAATGTCGCTGAGAAAATGCCAGAACCGCAGTATTCCTTCGTCCATCGCCCCGTGTCCGCTCCAGGCCAAAGAGGCGAGGGCGATGGCGCCAGCCATCGATGCGAGCCACGCGCCCGGCCTGATCAACACCACGATCAGCGCGATAATCCGCACTGCCCACGCCAGCCCGACATCGGTTTCCAGCAGCATCATTTGCAGATGTGGCCACAGCGCCGCGAGCGCTGTTTCGCCACTCATGGCGCGGGTCATCAGCATCAATCCTGCCACTGACAACAACGCCCCGATCAATGCCATCCCGCGCAGCATCGGCCGAAACCGCAGCAGCGTCCCAGCGCTGTACAGCGCAAACAACGCCAGCCCGAACAACAGCAGCAAATCCACATACAACGCAAACCGCAGCACGATGTTGATCAGTTCAGCCATTGCTCACTTCACTTTGAACGTGACGTTGCCGGTGATCGGGTGCGTGTCGGAAGACACTGCGCGCCATTGGACTTGGTAGGTGCCGGCGGGCAGCGGCGCGAGCGGGGTGATCAGCATGCTTTTCGGATCGCTGCCGGCGCTGACTTTGGCTTTCATTGGCATCGGCGAATGGGCCATGCCGGGCATTTCGGTCATGACCAGTTTGGCGCCGGAGAATTTTGTCAGCAGGTTCTCGGAAAAATGCAGTTCGATCTTGCCGGGCGCGGCGCCGTCGGCACCTTCGGCGGGAGTCGACTAGAGCAGTTTCGGGTGGGCTTGAGCGAGGCTGCTGAGGAGCAAGCCGCTGGCGAGTACAAGGGTGATTTTCAAGGTGCGCATGCAAGACCTCTGGAGTGTTTTTTAATGGGAATTCAGAACCACATCCGCACGCCAAGCACGAGCCGCGCTTCGCTGCGCTTCTCGCCTTCTTCGCGGGCGTAATCGGCGGTGTTGCCGTAGGTGCGGTTCCACGTCACGCCGATGTACGGCGCAAATTCGCGGCGTATTTCATAGCGCAGACGCAGGCCCGCCTCGGTGTTGGCAAGCCCGGAACCGATACCCCGTTGCGCATCGTTCTTGCCGTAGACGTTGACTTCGGCGGTGGGCTGCAGGATCAGACGATTTGTCAGCAAGATGTCGTAATCACCCTCGAACCGCAGCGCGCTCTGGCCACCTTCACCGACAAACGCGGTGGCCTCGGCTTCGAAGTTGTACAGCGCCATGCCCTGCACACCGAATGCAGCCCAAGTCTGCGGCGCGCCGGGTTTGAAGTCCTGACGCACGCCGCTGACCACGTCCCACCACGGCGAAATCGCATGGCCCCAGAGTGCTTGAATCTCTGCGTCTTCGGTCTTGCCGTTGCTGCGCTCGCCTTCGGAGCGCAGCCACAGACGATTGATGTCGCCACCGATCCAGCCGGACAGATCCCAGGCCAACGCGCTGCCGTCATCGGCGTCCTGCCATTCGAGTTTGTCGGCGAGGAAGTACGTGTTGATCGCGCTGTCGTGGACTTTATGGCCGCCGGGGCTGGTAAATACGGCGGCGCGGTCGGCGTCGGTCAACTGCGGGATCGGCGTGCGACTTTCCGTCGGGGCGGCGGGCTGCATCCTGCCGTCGTCCATGCTTTGCATCGCGGAATGATCCATGCCGGACATCTGGCTGTGATCCATGCCCGGCGTGTCGCCGGCGGCCATCGCCGAGCTGCCGACCAGCAGCAAAGAAAACGCGGTGAGTCGAGTCATCAGCGGCCCCTTCATGCTTCCACCCGCACTTCGCGGAACATGCCCGTTTCCATGTGGTACAGGAGATGGCAGTGATAGGCCCAGCGACCGAGTGCTTCGGCGGTGACGCGGTAGGTGCGGCGCGTGCCGGGCGGCATGTCGATGGTGTGTTTGCGCACCTGGAAGTCGCCGTTTTCGTCTTCCAGATCGCTCCACATGCCGTGCAGGTGAATCGGGTGGGTCATCATCGTGTCGTTGACCAGCACCAGGCGGATGCGCTCGCCGTACTTCAGCCGCAAGGGCTTGGCGTCGGAGAACTTGATGCCGTTGAACGACCAGGCGAATTTCTCCATGTGCCCGGTCAGGTGCAGTTCGATTGTGCGGCTCGGGTCGCGGCCATCCGGGTCTTCGAAGGTGCTGCGCAGGTCGGCGTAGGTCAGCACGCGACGGCCGTTGTTGCGCAGGCCGAGGCCGGGGTCGTTGAGTTTGGGCGCGGTGGTCATGGCTTGCATGTCGACCAGAGGATTGTTTTTTTCGCTGTCAGGATGGGATTGCATCGGGCCCATCGCCGAGTGATCCATGGTGCTCATGTCCATCGAGCCGTGATCCATGCCGCCCATGCCCATGTCGTCCATGGTCACCAGTGGGCGCGGGTCCAGACCCGGTACGGGCGCAGATAACCCGGCGCGAGTGGCGAGCGTGCCACGGGCATAACCGCTGCGATCCATGGCCTGGGCAAACAGGGTGTATGCCTCGGCGTCCGGCTCGACGATGACGTCGTAAGTCTCGGCCACGGCGATGCGCAGTTCATCGACGCTGATCGGTTTGACGTGCAAGCCGTCCGCCGCGACTACGGTCATTTTCAGTCCGGGAATGCGCACGTCAAAGTAGGTCATGGCCGAGCCATTGATCAGGCGCAGACGCAGTTTTTCCCCGGGGCGAAACAGGCCGGTCCAGTTGTTATCTGGCGCGTGGCCATTCATGAGGAAGGTGTAGGTGGCGCCACTGACGTCGGCAATGTCGGTGGGATTCATGTTCATTTCTGCCCACATCTTGCGATCGGCCACGGTGGCGCCCCAGCCTTTTTCGCTGACGTCCTCGATGAAATCGCCGACGGTGCGCTTGTGGAAGTTGTAGTAGTCGGATTGTTTTTTCAGGGTTTTCAGCAGACTGGCCGGATCTTCGTCGGTCCAGTCGCTAAGCATCAGCACGAACTCGCGGTCGTAGTGGAACGGCTCAGGGTCTTTGGCGTCGATCACCAGCGGGCCGTAGACGCCGGCCTGTTCCTGCAACCCGGAATGGCTGTGATACCAGTAGGTGCCGTTCTGCCGCACCTTGAATTGATAGACGTACACGCCACCCGGTTCGATGCCGTGAAAGCTCAGGCCCGGCACGCCGTCCATGTTCGCCGGCAGCAGAATGCCGTGCCAGTGAATCGAGGTGCTGGCGCTGAGCCGGTTGCGCACCCGCAGCGTCACGGTGTCGCCTTCGCGCCAGCGCAGCAAAGGGCCGGGCAGGCTGCCGTTGATGGTCATCGCCGTGCGTGGGCTGCCAGTGAAGTTGACCGGGGTTTCGCCGATGAACAGCTCGAAGTTGCTGCCGCTCAGTTCATGCAGTTGACCGGGCGCATTGAGCGCCCAGACCGGCGTGCGCCACAGGCCCAGGCCACCGAGCAGGCTGCTGGCGGCGAGGCCTTTGACGAAGGTGCGTCGTGATGGGTTGGAAGGCATGCGCTGGAAATCCCCGTTTAACTCATGACGGGGAGGCTAACCAGCGCCAGCTTTCAGTTGGCTGAGGCGGGGATTACAGTTTTGACAGGTTTAACGCGGCAAACGTCCCGAGATCTATGCACATTCCACCCTCGGACTTCCAGTTGGCAGTGCTCGCTTTGGCTTTGTGTAACAGCGGTAGCCATTCGTGCAGCGCTCCCAGATTGTTTTTGTAGCCTGGGATATGACTGGCGCTCACATACTGCATGAACTCGGCTTGCCCGGTAGCCGAGTAGAAGACTGGCTCATTGGCGCCGTCCTCTTCTGCAAAGCAGAACTGCTCGCCATCGTGATAGAAGCTGATGAAGTGTGCATGCTGCGGGATATCGCTCCAGCTCTCCCAGCCAAATGCCGGTTGCCCTTGTTCCGTCGACTTCTGCGCCAGAGCCTTTTTGCCTTTGGTGGACATATCGTGAATGTCGACAGTGACAAACCAGCGTTCCGAGCCGAAAGCTTCAGGGTTTTTCAGGGCCGCCGCGATCAGCGAGTCTGGCTGTGTGTCTTGCGCCTGCCGGAATTTTTGCCGGGCTGTCCAGGCCGCTTCGATTTGTTTGAAGTAGGCACTGTCGACATCGATGGCATCCGACTCAGACCAGCGTTCAGCGAACCAGCGTTTTGCGTCCTGTATCGCTACGGTATCGTCCGTCAGGATGCCGAGTTCAATCCAGTGATTGGCTGCTTGACCTTCAATGCCCAAGCCATTGGCTGACGCGTTGGCGCTTCCCACGATCATTTCGTTTTCGCCAATGTAAGCCTTGGCATGGAGTCGAGGGAGGCTGCGAATGTTCGCTGGATGCAGTTGGAGCAGTTGCCTGACCACTGCGGGGTTGGTCGCCCCTGCAGACAAGTCGAGGAGAATGCGGACGTCTCCACGGCGTTGATCCAGACCCAGTTCCGTTATGGCGCGCTCGCCCCAAAAGGCGACGGCAATGTCCAATGAACCTTTGACTTCGCGCGCCCATTGAGCGAGTTGTTGCTGGTTTTGAATCAGTCGTGTCATCAGTACAACTCTAAGAGGTTAATAGAAGGTCTGCCGGGGCTGTCGATCCTAGAGGCCAAGCCCTTCCTGCACGACCTGCAGCAAGTTGTTTTCGGTCAGGGCGATGGCATCCAATTCCTGCCCGGTTTCGACGGTTTGCAACCACCAGTGGCTTTCGTGGTGTTCATCGACGGTTCGCAACAGATAAGTGTTTCTTTCCGGCAAGGTAATCTGCACCCGCCCGGCGCCATCTTCGGTAAACCGCGCAATGGGATCGAATGTCAGGCTTCGATCATTGGCCTCGATCACCAGTTGATCAATTGCGTAGTCATGCGCCTCACCATCCGGTGAAGTTTCGCAAACATGCGTAGGATTTCGCCGAATCTTCAGTCCTACTTCGGTGACGGGCTGCAACCACGCCTCAATGCGGTGGTACAAGTCATACACCTGAGCAGGCCAGCAATCGATTTCCAGTGCCGCATCCGCGTGGGTATGCCGGGTTTGCTTGAGTTTGGCGGCGAGTTCGTCTGCTTTACTCATTTTGGTTCCCTAGGTTTGGTGGCTGCCTGTTAATCGTAGACCTTTCAACGGCGTACGGCTTTGCCTTGCGTCATGCGCTTGCAACACAAGCGTGGCGAAATCAGCGCTGGCCAAGTCGGTCAGGATCGAAAACCATGGACGCAGGCGTCCCAAAGGAGTGGGTATATGAAAAAGCTGTTTACAATTTTGGCGGTGATTGCGCTGACGGCCGGTAGCATCGGTTTGAGTTCGGCGCGCCAATCACAGTCCAGCAAGGCCCAGGCAGAATCGGTGGCGGGGGTGTTTGATTACTACCTGCTGGCGCTGTCCTGGTCGCCGACCTTTTGTTTGACGCACAAAGATGACTCGCAGTGCACTGGCAAGGGCTATGGCTTCGTGCTTCACGGTTTGTGGCCGCAATACGCCAAGGGTGGCTGGCCGCAATCCTGCCCGCCGCTGACCACCTTGAATGCGGCGGAAACCAGCAAAGGCCTGACACTTTTCCCGACCAAAAAACTGCTCGACCACGAATGGTCCAAACACGGCACTTGCAGCGGCCTCGGCGCAATGGGTTATCTCGATGAATCGGACAAAGCCGTTGGCGCGGTGAAAATCCCGCAGGAACTGCAACCGTTCAGCTCCTCGTATTACTTCGAGGCGCAGGAAATCGCTGACCTGTTCCGTAAGGCCAACCCGGGGATTCCGGCGGATGGCATCGCGGTCATTTGCAGCGGCCCGGAACTGTCGGAAGTGCGCGTGTGCATGGGCAAGGATCTGCAGTTCGGTGCGTGTGGCAAGGGTGTGAAAACCCAGTGCCGCGCGGGGGATATTCGGGTGCCGCCGGCGCGCTAAGCTGAGCGGTTTCCACGTATCAAAAAGGCGCCCGATCGGGCGCCTTTTTTGGTCTGAAGGTTTGAAGCCCCCGGCGAAGTCCCGCATGCTTGCGCCCCCGAAAGGATGACCTCGTTACATTGCAAGGAGCTGTTCATGAGCGGAAAACCCGCCGCCCGCGTCACCGATCCAACCGCCTGCCCATTGCCGGGACATGGCACCCATCCCATTGTCAGTGGCTCCCCGAATGTGAATTTCGACGGCTTGGCGGCTGCGCGGATGACTGACAAATCCGCCTGCGGTAGCCCGATTACCGGTGCTGTTGCGTCGACGGTGTTCATCAACGGTTTGAACGCCGCGACACTGGACAGCACCGGTGGGCACGGCAACGTCGTCATCGGCGGTTCTGGCACGGTCATCATCGGTGACACGGTGACGTCGGCTCCCTTCAGTGGTTTGCTGCCGATGCCGGTGCATTTCACTGACAGGTTGAAACTGGTCAATGACGTGACCGGTGAGCCCATGCCTGATCATCCCTACGTGATTCAGCGCGCTGACGGACGTCTGGAACATGGGGTGTCTGACGCCAACGGATTTACTCACCAAGTCAGCTCGCACCTGCCTGAAACCATCAAGTTGTTTTTGGAGGAGTGAGGCATGGCTGCTGAAACGATAACGTGCGCGAAGGGCAACAATTACAAGCTTCACAAGGAACATGCGCTGACGGACAAGAAGGATGTCAGTGACAAGCCTGTGCCGGTGGAGAGTACCAAGGCGATTGTGGTTTTTATCGGAGGTGCGGGAGATAAGGAGAGTTATTATTTTTCTGGGCCTTATGAAAACATCCAGGATGCACGACGTGCATTTGATAGGCGCACTGAGACATTAAAGGGAGAAGGAAAATATAAATCGGAATGGTTGGGTTACAACGAAGTCAGAGGAAAGCAGGACATTCAACGGCACGTGCTAAGCCTTATTCCGTATAAAAGCTGTCCCGTCTATATCGTGGGCCATAGCCTCGGCGGCTGGAATGGTGCGCACCTGTCCAGAATAATGTCGGATTGGGGTTACAGGGTTCAGATGCTGATCACCCTGGATCCTGTGGGTGAAGGGGCTCTGGTTTGGCTGGGCTCAGACATTTATCGCAAACGTCCCGCGCCAGTTTCGGTTGATTGGATCAATATCAAGGCAACACCTTCCAAGAGAGACCCATCAGACGGAGTCGCGGACTTCGGGGAAAAATGGATTATCTCCTGCGGACCGTCACTTAACGTAAATGTCGACACGAATCATGCTAACGCTCTGGGATTGCTAAACGCCCCAATCGCTGATGGTAAGTCTGCAAGTGACTTGCTGTTTGACTCAATCATGAAGGAGTTTTCGTGATGTTCAGGTTTTTCCTTTGCGTGGTTCTCGCTGTCTGTTCGGGATGTGCAAAGGACCATTTACAGCCTCCGGCAAATTTGAGTTATGTGTCCGTAGATAGGTCGAGTCCCCTTTTATATGTCATCAAATATCAATCCGATGTGGATGTTTTGAACCTGTTTGGCCGAGGCGAAAGGCAAGGGATGGCTTCGGGGACATTGAGATGCGCGTTAGCGGATGACCACGATTTTTCGGTTGGCAAAGCTATTCAGTTTTCTGCAGTGGGGCTGGTAGATTCTGATGTGCGCGAAAACGGCAACTCCAAATTCTCCTTTTCGACCAGTACATTTATCACTGAAACCTCCAGCAACCGAAGTACGGAGAGGGATCTGTCAGCGGCAGAACTGAACCAACTCCTCTCCAACAAACAACAAATCCCCTGCAAAGTCGTCGTCACCGCCTACGGCTACAAACCCTACTACTCAAACACCATGAACATTCCCGTCGCGGACCTCCTACGGGAAATCAACAAACCCCAATGATAAAAACGGGGGGATTTCAGGCAAATCCCCCCGCACCCACCCCCAACTCCCCACGCAAAAACTCCACCAGACCGCGCTGCAACCCGCTCAACACACCGTCCCGACTAACCAACGCCAACTCCGTCGACGCCAGTTCCGGCAGATCCGTACACACCTGATGCTCAGGCAACACCGCCGACACTGGCAGCACTGACACCCCCAACCCTGAGGCCACTGCCGCTTGAATCCCGGTCAGGCTGTGGCTGCCGAACGCCACACGCCACGGTCGCTGGGCAACATCGAGCAAACGAATGGCGCGCTGCCGATACAGGCAGCCCTGCGGAAACAACGCCAACGGCAACACGCCAGTGGACGAATCAAACTCCGCACCTTTGACCCACACCAGCCGCTCCGGCCAGGTCGCCCACGCCGGGCCGCTGTCGGGTTCGCGTTTGATCAGGGCGATGTCGATGTCGCCGGCATCGAGGCGCTGGCGCAGATCGAGGCTCATGCCGCTGAGGGTTTCCAGCCGTGCTTGCGGATGGCTGCGGGTGAAGCCGGCAAGGATCAGCGCCATGCGCCGCGCGTCGAAATCTTCCGGCATGCCGATACGGAGGATTTCCAGGTCGAGGTCACTGGCCAGCGCTTCAGTTGCTTCTGCCGAAAGCGCCAGCAAACGCCGCGCATAGTGGATCAGCAGTTCGCCGTGTTCGGTGACGGCGACATTCAGCCCGGTACGGTCGCGCAGCAGCAAAGCGTGGCCGACCAGCTCTTCGAGTTTGCGCACCTGCTGGCTGACCGTCGATTGGGTGCGGTGCACGCGATCGGCGGCGCGGGTGAAGCTGCCTTCGTCGACCACGCAGACAAAGGTTTTCAGCAGTTCCA
This sequence comes from Pseudomonas sp. Irchel s3h9, assembly GCF_900187475.1. Taxonomy (NCBI): domain Bacteria; kingdom Pseudomonadati; phylum Pseudomonadota; class Gammaproteobacteria; order Pseudomonadales; family Pseudomonadaceae; genus Pseudomonas; species Pseudomonas sp. Irchel s3h9. The sequence goes on from NZ_FYDH01000017.1 coordinate 143,473, forward strand.
GATCCAGCATGGCAGTGCTCTCGATAGTGGTTATTCAACTGACGATTGGCTATTTATTTAATTTCACACTATCACCGAGCGCTCTTAAGCTGAAGTCCTTACCCCGGAGGACTCGACCAATGACACTGACTCACACACCGCGCCCGCAATGGCTGACCTTCGATTGCTACGGCACGTTGATTCAATGGGACGAAGGCCTCAAAGCCGTCGTCGGGGAAATTCTCAGCGAGAAGGGCGAGCATCAGATCGATGTCGGGCAGCTGATCGACGTCTATGACCGCCACGAACATCGCCTCGAACAGACCCCGCCGCACCGTTCGTTCCGCGAGCTAAGCACCCTCGGCCTGCAATTGGCCCTGGAAGAATTGGGCCTGCCCAGCCTGCCCGAAGACAGCCAGCGTCTGGCCGCCGCGATCCCGAAAATGCCGCCGTTTGCCGAGGTGATCGAGACCCTGCGTGAATTGAAAACCATGGGTTTCAAACTGTGCATCGTCTCCAACACCGACGACGACATCATTGCCGGCAACGTCGCGCAACTCGACGGCTACATCGACCGGGTGATCACCGCGCAACAGGCCGGTGCCTACAAGCCGGCGCCACGGCTCTTCGACTACGCTCATGAGCAATTGGGCGTCAGCCGCGCAGCGGTGGTGCACATCTGCGCGAGCCCCATGCTCGACCACACGGCGGCGCGGGACATGGGTTTTCGTTGTGTATGGATCGATCGCGGTACCGGTCGCCAGTTGCTGCCGGACTATCGCCCCGACGCCATCCTCAACCGCCTCGATCAAGTGTTGCCGCTGTTCAAATCCCTCGGTTGGTAACGGAGAAACGTCATGGCTCACACCCTGGCCGCCAGTGCGCAGGCTGCACGTTTGACAGCGCTGAACCTCGACACAGAAGCGATCATCACCGCACGCACCGAGCTGGCGGCATGCTTTCAATTGGCCGCGTTGCATGGCCTGGAGGAGGGCATCTGCAATCATTTTTCGGCGATGGTGCCGGGGCATGACGATCTGTTTCTGGTCAATCCCTATGGCTATGCCTTCGCCGAAGTCACCGCGCAGAATCTGCTGGTTTGCGACTTCGACGGCAATGTGGTTGAAGGCGAAGGCCATCCGGAAGCCACGGCGTTCTATATCCACGCGCGCCTGCACAAACAACTGCCGCGAGTGAAAGTCGCGTTCCACACCCACATGCCTCACGCCACGGCGTTGTGCCTGCTGCAAGGGCCGCCGCTTTTGTGGCTGGGGCAGACCGCGCTGAAGTTCTATGGGCGCACGGCGGTAGACGAGGATTACAACGGTCTGGCGCTGGACGCGTCAGAAGGCGACCGCATCGCCAGTGTCATGGGCGATGCTGACATTCTGTTCCTGAAAAACCACGGTGTGATCGTTGCCGCGCCGACCATCGCCGAAGCCTGGGACGACCTCTATTACCTGGAGCGCGCCGCGCAGGTGCAGCTGCTGGCGATGGCCACGCAACGGGAGCTGAAACCGGTGCCCCACGCCATTGCACAGCGGGCTTATGAGCAGATGCGTGAGGGCGATGCGCAAAGTGCGCGGGCGCATCTGCACAGTGCGATGCGGCGCCTGGCCCTTCATAACAGACTAACCCTAAAGAGGCATCGAAAATAAATCTGCGAACAGCGATCATCCAAATTCGCTGCGCGCCGATATACCTGGGCGGGAGCGGGGCGTTTGCCCCGTAGATTCCGGTGGGCTACGCTCACAAACATAAGGGTTTCCCTGCTGGCGCCCTTGTCGTACCTGCCCAGGACTTGCTTTTGCCTATCCCCATTCACGATCCACATCAGGCCCCCGGAGGCACCCTTAAACGCCTGCCGCTACGCAAAGCGGCTGTGCTGTTTATCGTTGCGGTGGGGTTGTGCCTGTCCGGTTTGCTGTACCTGCAACTGGAGCAGTCGCGACGCCAGGATCTGGCGGTGGCAAAAGTCGCGTCGAGCAACCTGACCCGGGCGATGGCCCAGCAGGCCGAGGACACCTTCCTGGCTGCCGATCTGGTGATGACCAGCCTGGTCGACTGGATTCAGGAGGACGGTTACGGCGCCGCGCAGAAGCCGCGTCTGCAGAGAACCTTCGCCCGGCGCGTGCAGCAACTCGATCAGCTGCACGGCATGTTCCTGTTCGATCGTGATGGGCAGTGGGTGATTACCTCGTTTACTGATCTGCCCCGTGGCAATGGCGTGGCGGACCGCGAGTATTTCAAATTCCACCAACAGAACGCTTCGACGCTGGCGCACATCGGCCCGGCGATTCGCAGCCGCGAGAACGGCGAGTGGATCATCCCGATTTCCAAACGCGTCAATGATCACGCCGGCAATTTTCAGGGTGTGTTGCTGGCCGGGATCAAGATGTCGTACTTCGACCGCTTCTTCGAAAGCTTCAGCCTCGATGACCAAGGCATCATGTTTCTTGGCTTGAGCGACGGCACTTTGCTTGCCCGCCGTCCGTTTGATGAGAGCCTGATCGGCACGTCGCTGGCGCAAGGACGGATTTATCGCACGTTGCTGCCCGAGGCGGCGGCCGGCACGGCGATGATCAATTCGGTGGTCGATGGTGTTGTGCGTTTGTACGGTTATCGACGCTTGTCGGCGTATCCGTTGGTGGTGTCGTCTGCGACCTCGCGCGACACGATTCTCAAGGGCTGGTACGAGCGTGCGTTCCAGTCGAGTGTGATTGTCGCGCTGGTGATTCTCGGCGTCGGCCTGTTTGGCTGGGTGTTCATTCACCAAGTGCGCGACGGCGAACGGATCGAAAAAAACCTGCGCAAGGCCCAGCGCGCACTGGAGCAGATTGCGACCCACGACAGCCTGACCGGATTGGCCAATCGACGTTTGTTCGAGCGTTCGCTGGAGATCGAATTTGCCCGGGGCGCGCGGCAGGTCAGTCCGGTCAGCCTGATCATGCTCGATATCGATTTCTTCAAACGCTACAACGACGCCTATGGCCACGTCGCCGGGGATCATTGTCTGACCCAGGTTGCTCAGGTGCTGCGGGCGTGCTGTCAGCGCAAATCCGATCTGGCAGTACGTTACGGTGGCGAGGAGTTTGCGGTGCTGTTGCCGGACACCGACATCAACGGCGCGCTAGCAATTGCCGGGCAGATTCGGCGCAGCGTGATCGACAAGCACATCACCCATAGCGGCTCGCCGACCGGTTATCTGACGGTGAGTCTGGGCTGCTATTCATTTATCCCGAGCGGCAATGACAGCCTGGAAGTGTTTATCCAACGCGCCGATGCGGCGCTGTATCAGGCGAAAAATGCCGGGCGCAATCGCGCAGCGGTGTTATCGCTGGATAGCGGCCTGGCCGAATTGATGCGCTCCGATCGCTGAACTACACGTTTTACCCTGTAGGAGTGAGCCTGCTCGCGATGCCGGTGTGTCAGCAAACAGTTGCATAACTGACAAATCGCCATCGCGAGCAGGCTCACTCCTACATTGGATAGCGTACTTATTTGGGATGGCTCTTGTTCGTTCAGCCGCCAGTGCCACCGCCCGCACCGCCAGTGCCGCCGCCGGCCGAACCTGTGCCGCCGCCAGCCCCCGAGCCCGAACCGCTCGCGCCACCATTGGTGCCAGTCCCGGATCCCATACCCGAAGAACCGCTACCACCGGAAGGCGCTCCCGGCGTGTTGTCTGGCGGCGTGGTGGTGCTGGTCGGTCCGCCGGATTTGGTGCCGGTAGCGTCAGCGCCGTCGTTGACGGCGAAGCTCGCGGTCGATGCCGTGGCCAGCAACCCGGCGAGTAATAACGAAGTGAGTTTGCGCGTGATCATGATCCGTCTCCATAAAGGGTCTGTACCTGATATTGGTCTGACGCGCAGAACCCTTGGTGCCGGGTGGCTGACGAGTGGTCAACAGCGAAACCTAGTGGCCTCCTGATCTTCGGCAATATTGGCTATTTGTCGAACCGGGTGTGAGGGCTAACGTAGCCACACATTCACTTGCTACCCGGAGCTACCATGCAACCTCGTGCCGATTTCTACACCGCGTCCCCAGACGCCTTGAAAGCGATGATGGCTTTGGAAACGGCGGTGTCCAAACTGCCGCTGGAAAAGACCCTGATCGAGTTGGTCAAGCTGCGCGCTTCGCAAATCAACGGCTGCGCGTTCTGCATCGATATGCATACCACCGATGCGATCAAGGGCGGCGAAACCCCGCGCCGTTTGTTCGCGGTCACCGCTTGGCGTGAAGCGCCGTTCTTCAGCGACCGCGAACGTGCCGCGCTGCTGTGGACCGAATCGCTGACCCAACTGAGCCTGACCCACGCACCGGACGAAGATTACGACGTGGTTGCAGCGCAATTCACGCCCAAAGAAATGGTCGACCTGAGCGTGGCGATCAACACCATCAACAGCTGGAATCGTCTGGCGGTGGGCTTCCGCAAAATCCCACAGGCTTAAGCTGCCCACAATCCTCTGTAGGAGCTGCCGAAGGCTGCGATCTTTCGACTTTGCTTTTAAAAGACAAGATCAAAAGATCGCAGCCTTCGGCAGCTCCTACAGGGGCCGGGAAAACTTCAGAAAGCTGGATCAATGCCCATCCGCACTCGGCGCCGCCGGTGGTTGCACCTTGCGCATCAAGGGCACCATCGCGGTGGCGATGACGAAGCATGCCCCGATCATCAAAAAGGTGTCGCCGTAGGTCTGGGTTTGCGCCTCGCGGTAAGTCAGCAGCCACAACTGGCGCAGGCTGGCGGTGACACCGACGTCGCCACTCTGGCCCAGCGCTGCAAGGTTGCCGCCGACTTGCGACAGCCACTGATTCATCGCTTCATTGCTGCTGTTCAAGTGTTCGGCCAACCGCGTGAAGTGCAGGTTGGTGCGGTCATTGAGAATGGTCGCGCACGCCGCAATACCAATCGCCCCGCCCAGATTGCGCATCAGGTTGAACAAACCCGAAGCATGCTTCAAACGGGAGGGCGCCAACCCACCCAAAGTCAACGTCACCGCCGGCGGCACCGCCAGTTGCTGGGCAATCCCGCGCAACGCTTGCGGCAGCATCAATTGCCCCGCACCCCAGTCGTGGGTGATCGGGCTGAACTCCCACATCGACACCGCGAACAAACCCAGACCGATCATCATGATCCAGCGCAGGTCCATGCGATTGGCCAGAAAGGCATACAGCGGAATCGCCATGATCTGGAACACGCCAGTGGAGAAAACCGCCAGACCAATGTCCAGCGCGCTGTAGCCGCGTACCCGGCCGAGGAACAGCGGCGTCAGGTAAATCGTCGCGAACAGGCCGATGCCGGTGACAAACGAAAAGAAGCAGCCGAGGGCGAAATTGCGATCCTTCAAGGCGCGCAGATCAACGATCGGATTGGCCACGTGCAAGGTCCGGCCGATGAAGGCCAATCCCGCGAGGCCGCTGATCCACGCCGTGGTCAGAATGGTCTGGTCGCTGAACCAGTTCCAGCGCGGGCCTTCTTCGAGGGTGTATTCCAGGCAGCCGAGAAACAGCGCGAGGAACACCATGCTCAGGTAGTCCGCGCCTTTGAGCAGGGACAATTCCGGCTGGTCGATTTTCACCAGCATCGGTACCGCTACAGCGACGAAAATCCCCGGCACCAGGTTGATGTAGAACAACCAGTGCCACGAAGAAATATCAGTGATCCAGCCACCGATTACCGGTCCCAAGGTCGGTGCCAATGACGCAACGGCGCCGATGGTTGCTGCAGCGATCACCCGCTGTTTGCCGGTGAAGAAAAAGAACGCCGTGGTGAACACCAGCGGAATCATCGAGCCGCCGAGAAAACCTTGCAGCGCCCGAAAGGCAATCATGCTCTGGATGTTCCAGGCGACGCCGCAGAGCAGGCTGGCGAGGGTGAAGCCGACCGCCGAAGCGCAGAACAACCAGCGCGTGGAGAACACGCGCGACAGCCAGCCCGACAGCGGAATCACGATGATCTCGGCGATCAGGTAACTGGTCTGCACCCACGCGGTTTCATCGGTACCGGCGGACAGCCCACCGCCGATATCGCGCAGCGACGCCGAGACGATCTGGATATCCAGCAGCGCAATGAACATGCCGATGCACATGGTCGCGAAGGCGAACACCTTGGTCGCGGTCGCCATGTCCGCCGCGTTGAATGGCTGCGCCGGGGCGGCGAGGGTGGTGCTCATGGCGCGACGGCCACGGCGCTGGTTTCCGGTTGCGCACGGGTGTCGACTTCTGCCGTTACCGAGAGGCCCGGACGCAAGTGACCGAGCACGCCGTCAGCCGGGTCGAGGAGGATCCGTACCGGCACCCGCTGGACGATTTTGGTGAAGTTGCCGGTGGCGTTTTCCGGCGGCAGCACGCTGAACTGCGAGCCGGTCGCGGGGGCGAGGCTGTCGAGGCGACCGTGGAATTCCTGGCCGGAGAGCACGTCGGCACGGATGCTTACGCGCTGCCCGGGTTTCATCCGCGCCAATTGGTCTTCCTTGAAGTTGGCATCGACCCACAAGCCGCTGGCCGGCACCACGGACAACTGCTGTGAACCGGCCTGCGCATAGGCGCCAACCCGTGCGCGGCGATTGCCGATCACCCCATCGAACGGTGCGCGCAGTTCGGTGTAGCCGAGGTTCAGTTGCGCCAGATCACGTTCGGCCCGGGCTTGTTGAAGGGCGGCGCGGGCCTGTTGTTTCTGGGTGTCGATCACCGCCAGTTGGCGTTGCGCGGCGAGCAGTTCGGCCTGGGCGCGGGCACTGAGGGCTTGCGCTGTTTTGAAGGTCGCGTCGGCGCGTTGTGCGCTTTCCACCGATACCGCATTGGTCGTCACCAGGCGTTTGTAGCGCGCGTTGTCATCCCGCGAGCGTGCGGTTTCTGCGCCAGCGGCGTCGATGCCGGCGCGGGCCTGACCGATCACCGCTTGTTGCAGTTGTTCGGTGGCGTCGAGGTTGGCCAGCAGTGCTTCTTCGGCGGCAACGGCGCCTTCGGCCTTGGCGAGGTTGGCGCGATAGTCGCGGGCGTCGAGGCGGATCAGCACATCGCCGGCCTTCACGTGCTGATTGTCGCTGACCAGCACTTCGTCGATGTAACCGGCGACTTTCGGGCCGATCACCGTGACGTCGCCACCAATATAGGCATCGTCGGTTTCTTCAAGAAAACGCCCCGCGCCCCACCAGTGCATGGCGTAAATACCGGCGAAAATCAGCGCGAGCAATCCTGCGCCCGGAAGCAAAACGCGTTTAAGCAGGGGCGGCTTGGTCTTTACCACAACAGGTTCGAGGGTGGGCATGCTGGTCATGGCGGATTACCTGCGTAAGCGGATCGTTATTACGGCTGTAATATGACGTAGGTAATATTTAGTGGCAAATTATTTCTGGTGCCAATCGTCAGTTGTTCACTTGAGCCAGTGGCCCGGTGTGCTGCCGGTCATGGTTTTGAAGAAGGCGATGAAAGCGCTGTCGCTGGCAAAACCCGATTCGAACGCGCAGTAACTCAGGCTGCGCCCGGTGGCGAGCAATTCCATCGCGCGCATCAAGCGCCACTGCTGGCGCCATTGCTGATAACTCATGCCGGTTTCGCGCTGGAAGATTCGCCCAATGGTGCGGCTGCTGGCGCCGACCTGCTGCTCCAGTACTTGCAACTCTGGAGGCAGACGTTCAGGCGTTTTCAACAGTGGTGCCAGGCGCTTGTCCTGAGGTAACGGCAGCAGCATCGGTTGCTGCGCCGCTTCAGCGATTTCGCTCAGACACAGGCCGAGCAAGTGGGAGAGTTTGCCCTGCTGCCAATCGCTGGCGAAATCCGCCAGCGCCATCGGTTCCAGCACCGCACGCAACAACGGGCTGACTTCAATCACGCAGACCTGCTGCGGCAATGCGCTGCACAGCTCGGGGATCAAGTAGATCGAGCGGTAGTCGACGCTCTGTTGCATCACCGCGCGATGGCTAACACCCGGTGGAATCCACGCCGCCCGCGACGGCGGCAGCAGGCACAGTTGCTGCGCCAGGGTAATTCGCGTGCAGCCTTGGCGCGTGTACAGCAGTTGCCCGCGTTGATGGCGGTGCAAGCCGGAGTCGTGATCGCTCAAAGTCGAGGCTATGCCAATCACCGGTGCCTGAAAGCGATCTGCGTCAAACGTTGCGTGGGCATCAAGCCAGGCCATGGGTTGTCCGATTTTAGCGATTAGTTGGCAGGGTTCGGATAATACGTCACTCACCGATTCTTAAACTCCTCGGCGGTTTATGCGAGGAGTGATGAAGAATGAACAACAGACATTTTCTGTGGCTGGCGATTGCGTTGCTGATGTTTCCGCAGATCGCGCAAACCCTGTACAGCCCGGCGCTCGGTGATATCGGGCGGGTGTTTAACGTTGGCCCGCAAGCCGCCGCGCAGACGTTGTCGGTGTATTTCCTCTCGTTTGCCGTCGGGGTGGTGGTGTGGGGGCGTTTATGTGATCGCATCGGTCGGCGCCCGGCGATGCTCGCAGGCCTGGCAATCTATGCGATTGCCACGCTTTTAGGCCTGCGGGTCGGCAGTTTCAACGGCTTGTTACTGGCGCAGATGTTGGCGGCCTTCGGTGCGGCGGTGGGTTCGGTGGTCACGCAGACCGTGTTGCGCGACCGCTTTAAAGGCGCCGAACTGGCGCAGGTGTTTTCCTTGGTGGGCATCGCGCTGGCGGCCAGTCCGGCGATTGGCTTGTTCAGTGGCGCCAGCCTGGTGCAGGCCTTCGGGTATCGCGGTGTGCTCGCCGCGTTGCTGTTGCTGGCCACGCTGTTGTGGCTATGGAGTTGCTATAGCTTGGCGGAAACCCGCCCAGCGTCCACTGGCCATGTGGCTCTGTTCGAAACGCTTGGGCGCATGTTGCGCGACGCGGGAATCTGGCGCTCGGCGCTGTGGATCGCCTCGTTCAACGTGGCGTTGTTCAGTTATTACAGCCTCGCTCCGTTCATGTTTCAGCGGTTGGGCGTCAGTGCCAGCGCTTTCGGTTACAGCGGCGTGATCCTCGCGCTGGGCTCAGGTTTTGGCGCATGGCTGAACCGGCGCTTATTGACGGTCGGGTTCAAGGCATTGCAGTTGATTCGCCTCGCGGCTGGCATCGCCTTGCTTGGTGGTGTGGGCGTGTGGTCGCTGCAGGGCAGTGTCGCGTTCGTGCTGCCGATGCTGCTGGTGGTGTTGGCGTTTGGCCTGGCGATCCCGAACATTCTCGGTTCGGCCCTGGCCGATTACGCTGATCGATTGGGCACTGCCGGGGCGTTGTTGGGCTTGATGTATTACCTGCTGATCGGCGCGGGGCTGATGCTCGCCGGCTGGTTTCAGGCCCTCGGGGAAACCCTGATAACGTGCAGCGCCGTGGCCTTGCTGCTGACAATAAAGCCAGGCAAAGCAATTGTTTAAGAAATGTAAGCGCTGTAGGAAGCGTCTTGCTTTTGTGTGGGATGGCTCCGACTATCACGATCATTGATGACATGGCATTACGCCATTTGATGATCGCAAGGAAGTTGCGTGCCGTTTCCGTTTCGCGCTGTTTTTCGCCGTGGTTCCCCGCTTTGCCCGCTGCTGTCGGCCTTTGTGTTGAGTGTCTGTGCCTCCTCGATTGAAGCTGCCGAACCTGTCGCGCCGGGCCAGGAAGTGCTGCGCCAGCAGCAACAGCAGCAGCGCGATCTGCAACAACTGCAACTTGAGCAAAGAAAGCGGCAACTGGAACGCGGCGCGTTCGGCCCGGCGCCGGTCACCCCGGCCATCCCGCCAACCGTCACCGCCGATGAACGTTGCTGGCCGTTGAGCGGTGCGCGCATCGGCGGCGTCACGCTGATCGACAGCGACAAACTCAACGCGCAGATCAAACCGCTGCTGGCGCCGTGCATGGGCGTCGGCCAGATCAATCATCTGCTGGCGACCATCACCGCGATCTACGTCGACAAGGGCTATATCGCCAGCCGCCCGTATTTGGTCAGTGCACCGGCAGCGGGGCAGTCGCTGGATATCCGCATTGACGAAGGTTACATCGAGTCCATCGAACTGGCCGATCAGAGCCAGCCGGTGTCGCTCGGGGGCGCGTTTCCAAACATGCTCGGCGAGCCGCTGAATCTGCGCGATCTGGAGCAGGGCCTCGATCAACTCAATCGCCTGCGCTCGATCGATCTCACCGCCGACATCGCCCCCGGCAGCCAGCCCGGCGCCTCGCGGATCATCCTGCGGTCGCGCACCGCCGCGCATTCGCGCTGGGCCTTGAACGCGGGGTTCGACAACCTCGGCAGCGCCAGCACTGGACGTGATCGCGACACCGTCAGCCTGAGCCTCGACAGCCCACTGCAACTCAACGACTTGTTAAGTCTCAGCGCCAGCGACACCCTCAATCAGGGTGACCGCTACAGCCGCAATGCCAGCCTGTATTACGCGATCCCCTACGGCTACTGGACCTACAGCGTGTTCGCGAGCCACGCCGAATATCGTGCGCCGTTCAAACTGCCGAGCGTGACCTTTCACAGCACTGGCATCACCGATCAGGTCAGCCTGCGCGCCGACCGTGTGTTGTGGCGCGACCAGAGTCGTCAGCTCAGCGCCAACCTGCAACTGGCGCACAAGGATGTCGACAGCTACTTGCAAGACGTTCGCCTCGGTATTCAAAGCCCGACCCTGACCGTCGCCGAAGCCGGGCTCAATCTGTTCTGGCTCGACCGCGCGGTGTGGAACCTTGACGTCAATTACGCCCAAGGCCTGCACTGGTTTGGCGCCGACGATGACTCACAACATCAGATCAACAACCTGCCCAAGGCGCAGTTTCGCAAATACCGCGCCGGCCTCAGTCAGTGGCGCAATGGTCAGCTTGGCGCGCAGGCCTGGCAGTGGCAGAGCCAGTTCAACGTGCAATACAGCCCGGACCCGTTGCCAGCCATCGAACAATTGCTCGGCACCGACGACTCGGCGGTGCGCGGCTATCGGGTCAGCAGTGCCTCCGGCGCCAGCGGCGCGATCTGGCGCAACACCTTGCGCCTGCCACTGCGCAGTGAATGGTCGCTGCAGATCACCCCGCGTGTGGGCCTCGACCACGGCTGGATCAAGGCCGATCACGGCGCGCAGGGGCAACGCCTGAGTGGTGCCAGTGTCGGCCTGAATCTGGGCTGGAAGAACCTGCAAGTGGACGTCGATTACCAGCGCGCCCTCAACACCCCGAACGGTCTGCAGCACGAGCCTGAAACCTGGCTGATGCGGGTGGGCCTGCAAATCTGAACAACGCAGTGAATAAACAGCCGTCGGATCTGAGCGCGTCAGCCACGGCCAAAGACTAAACGCGCGACGTGATGCCGTACTCACATGGAGACGTTTTTATGCCAGCACACACCTTTGCATTTCATCTTTCCCCTCGGGGTAAATTGCGCTGGGCGATTGCCAGCCTGTTCTTCGCCGTGCACCTGCCGAGCGCGCTCGCCGGCGGTGTCGTGGTCGCACCGGGACCCGGCGGCACCGCGCAATTGCAGACCCAGGGCGGTGTGCCCATCGTCAACATCGTCGCGCCCAACGGTTCGGGCCTGTCGCACAACCAGTTCCTCGACTACAACGTCGACCGCCAAGGCCTGGTGCTGAACAACGCCTTGCAGGCCGGGCAATCGCAACTGGCCGGGCAACTGGCGGCTAACCCGCAATTGCAAGGGCAGGCGGCGAGCGTGATCCTCAACGAAGTGATCAGTCGCAACCCGTCCGCGATCAACGGTGCGCAGGAAATCTTCGGCCGCGCAGCCGATTATGTGCTGGCCAACCCCAACGGCATCTCGGTCAATGGCGGTAGTTTCATCAATACGCCGAATGCCAATCTGGTGGTCGGTCGCCCGGAATTGAATGACGGCAAACTGCAAAGTCTGAACAGCCGCGATGCCAGCGGTCAGTTGCAGATTCAGGGCGGTGGCCTGCGCAACGGCGAGGGCTCGATCAACCTCATCGCGCCGCGTATCGACAGTCAGGGCGCGATCACTGCGCGTGATCAATTGAACCTCACGGTGGGACGCAATCAGGTGGATTACGCCAGCGGTCAGGTGAAAACCGTGGATCCGGCGGGCAACACGTCTGATCAACGCATCGACGCCAGCCTGTTCGGCGCGATGCAGGCCGGTCGCATCAATATTGTCAGCACCGCCGAAGGCGCGGGCGTGCGGGTGGGCGCGGTACAAGTCGCCGGGCGTGACGGCGTGCAGATTCGTTCGGCCGGTGACCTCAGTGTCAGCGGTGAGGCCGTGGCCAACAGCCTCGACGTGACCCGCGCCGGTATCCGCAGTAGTCAGGGCGACGTCGGCTTGCACAGCGGCAAGGATCTGACGTTGGCCGCCACCGACGTCGCTGGTCGTGACGTCACGCTCGACGCCAAACGCAACCTGACTTTGTCCACCGTCGAAAGCCGCAAGCTTCAGGAAAAACGCGAAAATTGGAACAACAGCACCATCGGCATTACCTGGGAAACTTACGATCGCACCCAGACCGACAGCGAATCGCGTCAGCACGGCAGCCAGATTATTGCCAGCCGCGACGCCAAGTTGTCGTCCGGCAAAGACACCGAACTGAAAGCCGCGAAAGTCGAAGCCGCGAATAATCTGAGCGTGCAAAGCGCTGGTGATCTGCGCCTGACTGCCGCTACCGAAAGCCATACGCAGACCGATCAAGGCAACCACCGCAAACACCTGTGGAAAGCCGACTGGAACAGCAGCAGCGAAGAACAGCGCAGCGTCACCAGCCAGTTGAAGGCTGGCAATATCGCCCTGCAAACCGCCGCGCTGTTGCGCTCCGAAGGCGCTGAGTTGAGCAGCGCCGGCGACCTGCAACTGGCCGGCAAACAAGTGGAAATCGCCACCGCCACACGGACTAATCGCAGCAGCGACAATCGCTATTCGGGTGATTTGGTCGGCGGTGGTTTCTTCGGCAAGACCGGCGATGCCGACAAGGGCAAGACCCAGCATCAGGGCAGCAAAATCAACGCCAGCGGCAAACTGATCGTCAAGGCTGACGATGTGCGCATCAGCGGCAGCCAGGTGCGTGGCGGCACCGACGCCAGCGTGATCAGCGATAAAGGTTCGCTGATCATCGACGGCGTGCAGGACTCCTCGCACAGCAACAACCACGACAAGGACAGCAAGTTCTTCGGCATCACCAAGGACGAGTCGCGGCAGAACAGCCAGGACAGCAGCACCGTGCGCAGTGAACTGGTGTCCGACAGCAACCTCGAGCTCAAGAGCGCCAAGGACATCGAGGTGGCTGGCTCGACGGTCAAGGCTGACGGTGCGCTGACAGCCGACGCGGCAGGCGACGTCAATGTGCACTCTGCACAGAACACTCACGACAGCACTGACACCACGCAAACCCGTGGCTTCGATGCGTACGCCAAAGAGCAAACGCCAGAGCAGTATCGCGCCGGGATTCACTACGAAGACAAACAGCAAACCGTCACTAGCAACGACGTCACCCATCAGGGCTCCAGCCTCAGCGGCGGCAGTGTGCAGGTGAAGGCGGGCGGTGACGTGACGCTCAAAGGCGCGCAAGTGAAATCCACTGCTGGCGATACCACGCTGAGCGGCAAAAACGTCTCGTTGCTCGCGGAAGCAGACAGCCATAAAACTTCGACCGATACCTCCAGCACCGGCGGTGGTTTCTACTACACCGGCGGCCTCGACCGTGCTGGCAGCGGCGTCGATTTCGCCCACAGCACGGCTCAGGATTCCACCAGCAAAACCACCGCGCGATCCACCAGTGTGCAGAGCAGCGGCGGCCTGACGATCAATGCCGACAAACTCGCTACCGAAGGTGCACAACTCAAGGCCGGCAACGGTCTGAACGTCGCCGCCAACGAGATCGACAACCGTGCGGCCAGCAACACTGACAGCAGCACGCATAGCGAGAGCAACTGGTCGGCGGACATCGGCGCCAACGTCGAGTACAAGGACATCGCCCGGCCGATCGCGGGCGCGGTCAAAGACGTGCTCAACGGCAAGGTGCCGGACAAGGACTCGCTGGCCAATCTCGGTCAGCCGAACGTCGGTATCGACGTTGCGGTGGGTCACGGCAGCGCCAGCAAAACCGAGCAAAGCAGCAACGCTGTGGTCAGCCGATTTGACGGCGGCACTGTTGATGTGAAAACCACCGGCACGCTGCACGACCAAGGCACCCAGTACAACGCCAGCGCCGGCCAAGTGAACATCAGCGCTGACAAACTGCTTGCCGACGCTGCGAGCAACACGCACAACAGCAGCGCTAACGCGGTGGATGCCAAGGTCGACGTGCGCGTCTACACCAAGACCGGTGAAGACGTGAACGTCGCTGGCAGCGGCGCGGGTGGCAGCAGTGCGTCGAGCAAGGACAGTTCCACCGCCGTCGTCGGCGCTTATGCCGGCAGCCAGGGTGTGAACATCAAGATCGGCGGTGATGCGCAGTTCGAAGGCAGCCGTTTCGACGGCGGGCAGGGCGGTGTGAGCATCAACACCGGCGGTGATCTGGCGCTGAATCAGGCCAACGACCGCCAGAGCAACAATGACAGCAGCCTGCGCGGCAATGGCTCGCTGACGGTCGGCACCTTGCCGGGCACCGATGGCACCAACGTCGACCTCGGCGCCGGTTTCCAGCTCGATCACACCGGCAAGCAAAGCACTGATACCCAGGCTCACGTTGCGAGCATCAGCGGCAACGGTCCGGTGCAGTTGAGCAGCGGCGGCAATCAGCTGCAGCAAGGCACGAAAATCGACAGCGCTGGCGCCATCGATCTGCACGCCGACGGCAAACTTGATCTGCAAGCAGCCACCGACACCCACACCGCCAGCGGCAGTAATCTCGGCGGTGGTTTGAAGGGCGGCGGCAGCAAAACCAGCAGCGAGAAGAGTCGTGATCAGGGCGGCAATCTGAGCGGCAATTTCAATATCGGTCGGGTCCACGAGCAGTCGCAGACCCTCACCGGTGGCCAACTCAACAGCCAGAACGGCATCGTCTTGAGCGGTGATTCGATTCACCTGCAAGGCACGCAAGTCAGCGCACCGACCGTCAGCATCGACGCGCAGAAGGGCGGCTATGTGCAGGAATCGGCGCAGTCCACCGACCACCGCAATAACTGGAATGTCGCGCTCAACGCCGGCGGCAACCTGAGCAGCAAAACCCCGACCGCCGCAGATGAGAAGGCCAGCAGCGATCACGGTTTCAATGCTGGGGCGAAAGTCGGTGTGGATTACTTGCAAGGCAGCACCCAGCAGAACAGCCAGATCAAGGCTGACCGCGTGGTGTTGAACAGCGCCGCTGATGCACAGCTGGCGGGTGCGCGGATCGACGCGAAAACTGTCAGCGGCAAGGTCGCGGGTGATTTGACCGTCGAGAGCCGTCAAGACTCGAGCAACCACGCCAAGGTCGATGTCGATCTGGGCCTGACCGCGAAGAAAAATCCACCGAGCGAAAAAGAGAAGCTCGCCGGCACCGACTACAAGCCGACGCTGAACGCGCAGGGGGAATATGCGCACAAGAACAGCGTGGCGCAGGCGTCCGGGATCAGTGCCAGCCAAGGCGTGAACCTCGCAGTTGGCGGCGCGACACAACTGACCGGCGCGCGGATTTCGGCGACGCAAGGGAAGGTCGATCTGGGTGGTTCGAAGGTCAGCAGTGCTGATCTGAGCAACCGCGATTATGACGTGAAGGCAGGCCTGGATCTGCCGCATAAAGCTGAGGAAAACGCACCGAAGGTTTCCCTGGAAAACGGCAACCTGAAAGTCGGGCCGGTTACCCTTAGCGGGCATCTGGACACCCAGACCCTGCAAGCCGGGATCGACGAAAAAGGCTGACTCACTGGCCAGTGATGGATGCACTTGAACCCGCATCCACCACCAAACCCTGTGGGAGCGAGCCTGCTCGCGAAAGCGTCCATCCAGTCAATGCAATGAGTGACTTATGTACCGCCTTCGCGAGCAGACTCGCTCCCACTTTGGTTTTGCGCCGGGCGTTAAAACTCGACTATCTTGCGCCTCTTAAATGCCATGGAGGCAAACAATGAAAATAGCATCCGCCGTTTTACTCGGGACTTTGCTGATCACTCAAACATCCGTGTCCTTCGCGGATAACAGCAACGGCAAAAATCTCTATTCGCAGCGCTGCGCTGTGTGCCACGGCGCCGATATAAAGGGCACCGGGCCGCTGGCGCACAAAAGCAATCCGCCCACACCTGACCTGACAACCTCCGCGTTCAAAAAACGCCTGAATGAATACCCGGGCGTGATTGTGTCGTCGATCATCCTTCGCCCAAACGGCAACCTGATACCGAAAACGCTAAAGGAAAACGGGGTAAAAATACCGCCGCACGCCTGGAGTGTTAAGGATCTGCGTGATCTCCATGAATACATGAGTGGGGTGATTTCGATAAAACGCTGAGCTGCACAGGTGACCCGGACGGTCGGTCGAGGAATCCATTGCTTCGCCTTAATAGGAAGCATTACTATTCATGCCCCTTTCCTCAGCACGCCGCCAAAACCCCCATGCGTCCCCGCAGACCCGGCTTTTTCGAGCACTACGAAGAGTTGATCGGCACCTGGACTCGTCGCCTGCGCAATCGCGCGCAGGCCGAGGATCTGGCGCACGACACCTTTGTGCGGGTGCTTGAGTCCGATTCGGCGGCGGTGCAGCAGCCACGGGCGTATTTGCACCAGACCGCGCGCAATATTGCGGTCGACGGTTATCGGCGTGAGGATCGGCGCGGCGCTATGGAGTCGCAGGACATCGATCACAGTGAGTCGTCAATCGGCGACCCTGAGCATTACATGCGTGCGATCCAGTTGGCCGATTCCATCGAACGGGCGCTCGCTGAATTGCCGATCAACTGCCGCAAAATTTTCGTCTGGCAGAAGATCGAAGGCCTGACTCAGGCGGAAATCGCCGAACGCCTGGGGCTGTCCAAGAACATGGTGGAAAAGTATATGATCCGCACCCTGCGCCATCTGCGTGATCGACTGGACGGGTTGCAGTCATGAGCCGCTGCCCCCTTTCATCTTCAGCCCAACAGGACATTCCATGATGGAGACGCGTGCTTGCGCGTGCGGGCAAACAACGGTGCGCGATGATGCGGCTCGCTGGTTTGTGCGTTTACAGGAGCCGGCCGTCAGTGCTGACGAGCAGCAGCGCTTTGATGCCTGGCTGAATCAACATTCGCAGCACCGTGACGAATTTCAGTTGCTGCAAGGCTTGTGGTCGGCAGCCGATCTGCTCCCGTCGCCACGGCTAAAAACCCTTGCTGAAACCCCGCCGAACCGTCGTCAACGCCGTCCGTTGTTGCGTTATGCGGTGGCCGCCAGTGTGCTGGCTGTTGCGCTCGGGCTGGGACTGTTCAGTGGTTTGAATCATCCGGGCGGCTACAGCGCCGAGTTCGCCACGGCGCTAGGCGAACGCAAACACGTGGCGCTGCCGGACGGCTCGTTGATCGATCTGAACAGCCGCAGCCGCTTGCAGGTGCGTTACGAAAAGAATCGTCGCGTCATCGAGTTGGCCGAAGGTGAGGCGATGTTCAGCGTCGCGCACGACACCTCGCGACCGTTCGTGGTCGAGGCCGGCAGCGGCAAGGTCACGGTCACCGGCACGCGTTTCGATGTGCGCCGCGATGTTACGCAGACCCGCGTGGCGGTGGAGCAGGGCACGGTGAAAGTGCAGGGGCGCGATGCGCCGGATAATCAATTCATCAGCCTGACTGCCGGCCTCGGCACCCATGTCGATGCACAAGGCCAGGTCGCCGCCGCCTATGCGGTCAACCCGGCAGAGCTGACGGCGTGGCGCGGTGGCAAACTGGTGTTCAACAACGCCAGCCTCAGCGAAGTCGCCGCCGAAGTGTCGCGTTATCGTGAGAAGCCGCTGACTGTTGCCAACCCGGCAGTGGCCAGTCTGCGTCTGACCAGCGTGTTCAAATCCGACAACACCGATGCCTTGCTCAAAGCCTTGCCGAGCATCCTGCCGGTGGCCGTTCGCACCCTTGCCGATGGCAGTCAGGAAATAATCTCAAAATAAAATTCAGGTTTTTTTCGAGTTCAGCGTCTTCCTGTACAACTGCAACTGGTTTGCATTAACAGCCGCACACTCTTGCGATTCACAGGACTACGTACGACGTGAAGAACACCCCTGCCAACAACAAAAAATCCCCTTGGCTGCCGCTGGCTCTTGCGCTGGCGGTCAACGCTGGCATGCCGCTGGCGTTCGCCGGTGAAGCCATTCATATCCGTGCGCAGCCACTGGGCCAGGCCCTGAGCGAACTGGGCCAGCAGACATCGCTGCAAGTGTTTTTCAGCCCGGATCTGGTCGCCGGCAAACAGGCCCCGGCGGTCGATGGTGATATCTCCCCGGAGCAGGCGCTGCGCCAATTGCTGCAGGGCAGTGGTCTGGATTATCAGATCAACGAAGGTTCGGTGACGCTGTCGCCTGCCGCAACCTCCACCGCCAGCAACGGCCCGTTGGAACTGGGCGTGACCGACATCAAAGTGGTCGGTGACTGGCTAGGCGATGCCAACGCCGCCGTGGTGCAGAACCACCCCGGCGCGCGCACGGTGATCCGCCGCGAAGCGATGGTTGAACAGGGCGCAATGAACGTCAGTGACGTGCTCAAGCGTGTGCCGGGCGTGCAGGTGCAGGACTCCAACGGCACCGGCGGCAGTGACATTTCCCTCAATGTCGGCGTGCGCGGTCTGACTTCGCGTCTGTCGCCGCGCTCCACCGTGCTGATCGATGGCGTGCCGGCGGCGTTTGCCCCATACGGCCAGCCGCAACTGTCTATGGCGCCGATTTCCTCGGGCAATCTTGACAGCATCGACGTGGTACGCGGCGCCGGCTCGGTGCGTTATGGGCCGCAAAACGTCGGCGGCGTGATCAACTTCGTCACCCGGGCGATCCCGGAAAAAGCCACCGGCGAAATCGGCACCACCCTGGAAACCACCCAGTACGGTGGCTGGAAACACATCGACACCGCGTTCCTCGGCGGCACCGCCGACAATGGCATGGGCGTGGCGTTGCTGTATTCCGGCGTCAACGGTAACGGTTACCGCGAGCGCAACAACGGCAACGACATCGACGACGTGTTGCTCAAGACGCACTGGGCGCCGACCGATCAGGACGATTTCAGCCTCAACTTCCACTACTACGACGCCACGGCCGACATGCCCGGCGGTCTGACGCAGAAGCAGTACGACGCCAAACCGTACGACTCGGTGCGTGATTACGACCAGTTCACCGGTCGGCGCAAAGACGTGTCGTTCAAGTGGATCCGCCAGATCGACGAACGCACCCAAGCGGAAATCCTCACCTATTACACCGACAGTTTCCGTGGCAGCACCATCGCCGCCCGCGACCAGAAAACCCTCAGCTCCTATCCGCGCTCCTACTACACCCTGGGTATCGAGCCACGGGTGTCGCGGGTCTTCGATGTCGGCCCGACCACGCAGGAAGTCAGCGTCGGTTATCGCTACCTGAAAGAGGCGATGCACGAATCGTCGAGCCGTGTGGCGCTGGTCAACAACCAGCCGGTGCTCACGCCGACCTCCGACGGCCATGTGTTCCAGGACCGCACGGGCGGCACCGAGGCCAATTCGGTCTACCTCGACAACAAGATCGACGTCGGCAACTGGACCATCACCCCGGGCATTCGCTTCGAACACATCAGCACCGACTGGCATGACCGCGCCGTGCTCGACACGGCCGGTAAACCGGTGCAGGCGAAAAACCGCAGCATCGAGAGCAACGAACCGTTGCCGGCGCTGAGCGTGATGTATCACCTGTCGGACGCCTGGAAACTGTTCGCCAACTACGAAACTTCGTTCGGCAGCCTGCAGTATTTCCAGCTCGGCCAGGGTGGTTCGGGGGATCAGACCGCCAACGGTCTGGAGCCGGAAAAGGCCAAGACCTACGAAATCGGCACGCGCTACAACGACGATGTGTGGGGCGGGGAAGTGACGCTGTTCTACATCGACTTCGATGACGAGCTGCAATACATCAGCAACGATGTCGGCTGGACGAATCTCGGCGCGACCAAGCACCAGGGCCTTGAAGCGTCGGTGCATTACGACATGGCGGCGCTCGATCCACGTCTAGACGGTTTGACCGCCAACGCTGGTTTCACCTACACCCGTGCGACCTACGAAGGTGAGATTCCGGGCTTCAAGGGCCGTGATCTGCCGTTCTATTCGCGGCAGGTGGCGACCGTCGGGTTGCGTTACGACATCAACCGCTGGACCTACAACATCGACGGTTTCGCTCAGTCGAAACAGCGCTCGCCGGGCACCGGTGTCAACGCCGACGGCAGTTTCAACGGCAACTACATCACCGATGGCACGGCAGATGGGCAATATGGCGACATCCCGGGTTACGTGACCTGGAACGTGCGTGGGGGTTATGACTTCGGGCCGCAGGTGTCGAATTTGAAACTGGGCGCCGGGGTGAAGAACGTCTTCGACAAGCAGTACTTCACCCGTTCCAGCGACAACAACTCGGGGATGTATGTCGGCGCGCCGCGCACGTTCTTTGTGCAGGCCAGTGTCGGCTTCTAAAGCATAAGATCAAAAGATCGCAGCCTGCGGCAGCTCCTACATTGGAATGCGTTCCTGTAGGAGCTGCCGCAGGCTGCGATCTTTTGCTTCAGACTTTCAGGACTTTGCCGCCGATGGCCACTGCCACCAACAGCACCGCCATCAAGCCAAAGGCAAAGCTCAAACTGCTGGCATGCGCTACAAAGCCGATCACCGCCGGCCCGGCCAGAATCCCTGCATAACCCAGCGTGGTAATGGCCGGCACCGCGATGCTCTCCGGCATCACCGTTTGCTTGCCCACTGCCGTGTACAGCACTGGCACGATGTTCGAGCAACCAGCGCCGACCAACGCGTAACCGACCAGCGCCGCTTCCCAGCTTGGCGCGAATGTCGCCAGAAACAGGCCGGCCGCTGCCAACAGACCACCAAACAAAATGATCCGTGTTGCACCGACCATCCGCACAATCCGGTCACCCAGCAAACGTCCGGCCGTCATGGTCAATGCAAACGCCGCATAACCCAGCCCTGCGTACGCCGTGTCGATCCCGCGTTCCTGCGCCAGAAACACCGCACTCCAGTCCAGCGCCGCGCCTTCAGTCAGGAACACGATGAAGCACATCCCGCCGATAAACAGCACGATGCCGTGAGGGATGGCGAATGCCGGTCCGGAGCTTTCACTGCCGTAGGGCAGCATGTGCGGCACGCATTTGAACAATGCCGCGATCAGCATGACAACCACCACCAGCATGGCGGCCAGTGGCGTCAAACCCAGGCCGAGCAAGGCACTGACACCCGCCGCGCCGACAATCCCGCCGAGACTGAACAAGCCGTGGAAACCCGACATCATGTTCTTGCCGCTGGCGCGCTCGACGATCACCGCTTGCAGGTTCACCGTCGAATCCACCGTGCCCAGGCCGGCGCCGAACATGAACAGCGTGGCGATCAACGCCGGTATCGACGACACCGTAGCCAGCAACGGCAGCGCCGCGCAGATCAACAAGGTGCCGCCGGTAGCGACGCGCCGACAGCCAAACCGTGTGGCCAGAATCCCCGCCAGCGGCATCGCCAGAATCGAACCGACGCCGAGGCACAACAGCAACAACCCCAACGTGCCTTCATCCAGTCCGGCGCGGGCCTTGGCGTACGGCACCAAGGGCGCCCACGCGGCGATGCCGAGCCCAGCGATGAAAAAGGCGATGCGCGTGGACATCTGTTGCAGGCGTCCGGGGACGAAGGTGTCTTGGGGGTTGAGGCTGGTCATATCGATCCTTGGCAAAAAACATCGCGTCCCCGAAGGACATTGATTCAGCGACGAGGTTCGATCGCCGGCCATTCGGGGAAGTACAGACAACATCCTACCCTGTGGGAACAGAGACTCACCAATAAGCGGTCATGGACATCCCCCTGTGGGAGCGAGCCTGCTCGCGCAGGCGCAGTGTCAGCTGAAAAATATATCGACTGACACACTGCATTCGCGAGCAGGCTCGCTCCCACAAGGGATTGCGTTTTACAGTGGCCTTCTTCGGCGACAGGGGCAAACACTGATGACGCAATTCTACGATGCACGCGGCAATATCTATGGCGTGATCTCGCCCACCGAATTACGCGAGGCGGGCGTTGATTTACCTGCCAGCGCGTCCGGATGCGCCTCGTCGCGTCAGTCCTGGAGCGAAGCAGCAATCAAACTCTGCTGTGACTGGCCCGAAGGCCAGCGCCCGGCAAACAGCAAATCCCACCGCAGTGACGGCCTGCTGATCGGACCGTTCCAGACGTCGCCGCCATTCGACGTGCTGATCGTCAACACCGACGGCACCCTCGCCGAGCGCAGTGGCAACGGCCTGACGATTTTCTCGCAGGCGCTGACCGAGCGAGGCTTGATGCCGGAGGAGGGCGCGTTGTTGCGCGTGCATCACGACAAGGGTGACGCCGTGGAGACCTCGGTGAAACCGGCCGAAGTCGAAGGCGTTGAAGGTTTCTGGCTTGATCTCGGCCAACCGCGATTCGGGCCGGATGCCGTGGGCGCGCAGGTGGTTGAGAGCCTTCAGTTCAACGGTCGGGACGTGAGCCACGTCGCGCCCTTGGCACAACTTGATTGCGAGTGGGCGCACAGCCAGTTCGTGCGCATCGGCAACCCGCATTGCGTAACCCTGCTCGCCGACGAAGCGGCGTTGCCGAGCAACGAGCCGATGCGTGAATCCCCCCTGAGCGAAGGGTTGACTGCAATCGCCTACGCCATGCCCACCGGTGGCGGTGATCCGTGCCCGGCGGGCGTCAATCTGCAATGGGCGGTGCTGGAGTCGCCGCAGCGAATCCTCGCCCGGGTGTTCGAGCGTGGCGAAGGGCCGACGGCTTCATCCGGGACCAGCGCCAGTGCGGTGGCTTGCGCGGCGTGGCGAGTGGGTTGGGTCGCGGCGGGAGAAGTGCAAGTGGTCATGCCCGGTGGCACGGCGCCGATTTTGCTGGAAGAGGCGGACGGAGAATTAGTGCGGGTCAGATTGTTTGGTACGGCGCGGCTGATGGGCTGAATTCAAAACCGCCATCGCTGGCAAGCCAGACTCCCACAGGGTTTTGTGGTGAACACAAATAGTATGTTCAAACACATAACCCTGTAGGAGTGAGCCTGCTCGCGATAGCGGAAATACATTCAACATAATATCGCCTGATACACCGCTATCGCGAGCAGGCTCACTCCTACAGTGGATAGTGGCTGTACTCAGTTTTGTGTTCAGCATCAAACCCTGTGGGAGTCTGGCTTGCCAGCGATGGGGCCATCGGCCTCAACACAAGTCTCAGCTCAGCGCGGTACTGAATTCCACCACCGGCATCTGCCGCTTCATCAACACCTTGCCGCCACGAATCGAATACAACGGCAGCCCCTGACTACGAATTACCTCGTAATCGCTGTCCGCCGACAGAATCAGCAGATTCGCCGGACGCCCCTGTTCCAGGCCGTAACGCTCACCCAAGTGCATGGCTTTGGCGCTGTTGTCGGTGACCAGATCCAGCGCACTTTGCAGGTTGCGGTAACCGAGCATGTGGCAAATATGCAGCCCCGCCTCAAGCACTCGCAGAATGTTGCCGTTGCCCAGCGGATACCACGGGTCGACGATGGAATCCTGACCGAAACACACGTTCATGCCGGCTTCGAGCAGCTCATTCACGCGGGTCACGCCACGGCGTTTGGGAAAGTTGTCGAAGCGCCCTTGCAGGTGAATGCTCTCGGTCGGGCAGGAGACAAAACTGATCCCGGAGTGGCCGAGTAAACGGAACAGTTTGGCGCAGTAGGCGTTGTCGTAGGAACCCATCGCCGTGGTGTGGCTAGCGGTGACCAGCGCGCCCATGTCGCGGCTGCGCGCTTCTTCGGCGAGCACTTCGAGGAAGCGCGAATGCGGGTCGTCGGTCTCGTCGCAATGCACGTCGACCAGGCAACCGGTGCGCTCGGCCAGGTCCATCAGGAACTTCACCGAACTCACGCCCTGATCGCGGGTGTATTCGAAATGCGGAATCCCGCCGACCACGTCGGCGCCCATGCGAATCGCCTCTTCCATCAGCTCGCGGCCATTGCGGAACGACTCGATGCCTTCCTGCGGGAACGCGACGATTTGCAGGTCGATAAGGTGACGGCTCTCCTCGCGCACTTCGAGCATGGCTTTGAGCGCGGTGAGTTGCGGGTCGGTGACGTCGACGTGGGTGCGCACGTGCTGGATGCCGTGGGCGGCCAGGGCCTGAATGGTTTTCTTCGCGCGGGTCTTGGTGTCTTCTTCGGTGATGGTGACCTTGCGCTCGCCCCAGCACTCGATGCCTTCGAACAATGTGCCGCTCATGTTCCAGCGCGGCTCGCCAGCGGTCAGCGTGGCGTCGAGGTGAATGTGCGGTTCGACGAAGGGCGGCACCACCAGATTGCCGCCGGCATCGAGGTCATCCGGGCCAAGGGTCGGCGCTTCGGTCTGCCGGGCGATGCTGCGGATCAGACCGTCTTCAAGGTGCAATTCGTGCAAACCTTCCTGGTTGCGCAAACGGGCGTTGATGATGTGCATCAGGCGAGTCCTTTTTATAAGTCTTGTAGTGGCGCGGTCGCGCTGCGAGCGCCGAGTACGCCGGTGACGATGACATACGTTAGCGCGGCAGCAGCGATCCCTACCAGCGGCGCGACCCACGGCGAGCTGAACGCGGCGACGGTGCCGACCGCATAGGCCCCGAGTCCCGGCCAGTTGAACGCCGGTAACCGTGCGTCGGCCAGGCGCGGATAACACCCGCGCCAACGGAAGAAGAAGTCCGCCATGATCACCCCGCCAATCGGTGGAATCACCGTGCCGAGCAGAATCAGGTAAGGCACCAGCATGTCGTACATGCCCAGCAGTGCGAGCAGAGTGCCGATCACCGCACCGGCGAGGGTCACGGTTTTACGTCGGCCGGTGCGCAGCAGATTGCAACCAGCGACGGCGAAGTTGTAGATGGTATTGTCCTGGGTGCTCCAGATGTTCAGCAACAACATGGCCATCGCGGCCATGGCGAAACCTTGTAACAGCAGCACTTCAACCACGTCGGGTTGTTGGTAGACGATGGCGCCATACGCACCGATCAGCACCATCAGGCCATTGCCGATGAAGAAACCGATCAGGCTGGCCAGCACCGCCACCCGCGCCGAGCGCGAGAAGCGTGTCCAGTTGGTCGCCTGCGTGGCGCCGCTGACGAAGGTGCCGAACACCAGAGTAATCGCCGTCGACCAGTCCAGCGAACCTGTCGGGACGACGCTGAGCAAACCTTCGAAACCGCCGACTTTCACCGTCGCCACCCACATCGACAGCATCAGTAGCAACATCATCGCCGGCACCGCGATGTAAGACAGAATCTCCAGTCCGCGATAACCGACGTAGGCCGTGGCGCAGAACAGCAGACCGAACAGCACCATCAGGCCGAGCACCGTACTTTCGTCGAGATTGAAATATTTACCGATCACCACGGCAGCCGTCGCCGTGCCCCAGGCGTACCAGCCGATCTGGGTGAAACCGAGGATCAGGTCGCTGAGCTTGCTGCCAACTTCGCCGAAGCAGAAGCGCCCCATCAGCACTGAGTTGAGGCCGCTTTTGAAGGCGATGTAACCCAGGCCCGCCGCATACAAACCGAGTAACAAATTGCCGACGACGATCACCGCCATCATCTCGGCGAAACTGAACGCCACGCCGAGCTTACCGCCGGCAAACATGGTCGCGGTGAAAAATGTGAAACCGAGCAGCACCATCGCCGTCGAGGCCAGGCCTTTGCGTGCATGCATGGGGACTTCGCTGAGGGGGTAATCGTTGCCGGGATCGTTCTGCGTCATGGGGCGGTCCTTGCTGGAGTGGAGGAGACGCGGGGGAGGGTTGCAGTGGTCGTGCCAAATGCCGGATGGCGCGGGTTATGTATAGACGAGTCGCGTCGGCAAGCGCGAAAACAGTGCACCTGAATACACCGGAGCCCCAATGTAGGAGCTGCCGAAGGCTGCGATCTTTTGATCTTGTTTTTGATCGTTCCCAAGCTCTGCGTGGGAATGCTGCCCGGGACGCTCCGCGCCCCACTTCAAAGCCGAACGCGGAGCGTCCGTTGAGGCATTCCCACGCAGAGCGTGGGAACGATCAAGGTCAGAGGAAGCGCAGCAGGGCGGCGACGATGGCTTCGGGGGCGTCTTCCTGGACGAGGTGTCCGGCGTTGGCAATCGGGTGGAATCGTGACCCCGGGATCATTTGATGTAACGCGCGGCCACGCTCGATGGGAATCCACTGATCCTGCTCGCCCCAGAGAATCTGTACCGGGCAGCGGATCGTTGGATACAGGCTTTCTGCTTCTCGGGTATAGCGCTCATCCATCTGCGCAATCTGCCGATAGAACGCCGCTTGCCCCGGATCGCCAAGCCACGGCTGCACATAGGGTGCGAGTTCGTCGTCGGGGATATCCCGGTGAATCGCCCCGCGAATATAGGTCGGCACGATGGCGCGCTGAATGTAGTCGGGGATGCCACTAAACGCCGCTTCATGCTGACGCACATGCTGCACGAATGGCGAACCCCATGGTGTCAGCGCGACCGGATCAATCAGGGTCAGGCTGCGGTAATCCCTGCCGTTGAGCAGATGTGCGCGCAGCACGGTGGCGCCGCCGAAGTCGTGGGCGACGACGTCAGGGCGTTGCAGATTCCAGTGATCGAGCAGTTGCGTCAGCAGGTGATTTTGCACACCGAGGGAGACATCGGCGTCCGGTTGCTCGGAGCGCCCGTAGCCCAGCAGATCGAAGTAATGCACCCGATGCGTGGCGAAAAAGTGCGGTGCGATCCGATGCCACACGTATGACGAAAACGGCGTGCCATGCACGAACACCAGCGGCGGGCCATCGCCGCGCACGGCATAGCGGACCTGTCGGCCGTTGAAGTCAAAGACCTGATCCAGCAGCCAGTCTGTCATGGGCCTGTCCTCTTGGCGGGTGGGAGCCAAAAAGCATAGGCGTAAAAAAACAGCCGTGAAGGCTGTTCTCTGGCAAATCACTGTTTCCTTGTGGGAGCGAGCCTGCTCGCGAAAGCGGTGTGTCAGTCGATATCAATGTCGGCTGACACACCGCTTTCGCAAGCAGGCTCGCTCCCACAGGAGTATCTGGGTTTCAGAAGTTACTCACCGCGATAGATGCAACCGCTGGTGCAGGTCTCGTGAATACGGATCGCGCTCAGTTCCGGCAGCAACGGCTTCATTTCATTCCAGATGAATTTGGCCAGTACTTCGCTGGTCGGGTTTTCCAGACCGGGAATGTCGTTCAGGTAGTTGTGATCGAGACGCTCGTACAGCGGCTTGAAGATCGCCTTGATTTCAGAGAAGTCGCGGATCCAGCCGGTGTGCGGATCGAGGTCGCCGCTGAGGTGAAGCGCCACTTTGAACGAGTGACCGTGCAGACGCCCGCACTTGTGGCCGTCCGGGACGTGCGGCAGGCGGTGGGCGGATTCGAAAGTAAATTCCTTGAAGATTTCCACAGTATTTTCGGCTCTGTTCAGATGGCGTTCGCCGCAGCGATTCGGGCAGGCGGCGAGTTTATCAGCTTGTGTTTGACCGTGCTGACTAAAGGGTCAGCAAGCGCTCGGCGAGGCGACCATTGGCAGTCAGTTCAAGAAATTCATCGCCCAAGCGGCGGCTCTCGTCCATCGCTGCGTGCCAGTATTTCTGCCGGCTCGCTGCATCGCCCATAAAGCGCTTGAAGTCGTTGCGGTCAGGCAATTTGCCGTAGGGCAGGCGCGCCAGATATTCCTTCGACGGCGCGAGCAGCAGCACGTCCTGCAAGCGCTCCACCGAGGCCTTGCGCCACGGCAGGGTCTTGTCGAACCAGCCCGGAATGACCCGGTCGGTGAAGTGCGGATAGAGCACGATGCCGTCACCGCTGTAGGGCAGGTCGAGGTGATAATCGAGCAGACCACCATCGCGGAAAGTGCCAGCACCGGCGCCCGGCAAATCCCGTACACCTTCCATGACCATCGGGATCGAACCCGAGGCGAGCAAGGCCTGACGCAGGTTGCTGGCATTCAGGGCGACGAAGCGCGACGGGAAGTCGTTCAGCGCATTCACCGGCGGGGCCAGGCGTGGGTCGTGGATGATCAAGCGTTCGAAGTGTCGCGACAGGCGCGCGCGGCCGCGCAAGTTGTCGGCGATCACCGAACCCAGCGCCAGACCCAGGCGACCGCGATGGTCATCAGCCAGGCGCCCCTGACTTTTCACCACCATGATGTTCAGGCGGTAATGCGCGTTGTCGAGGATGCTCGCGTCGCGGCCGTCGAGCAGGTCATGGAGCATGCGCTGCGAGCTCTGACTGATCTCGGCCATGGTCACGCCTTTGTTGAAGTTCTGCTCGGCGTACAGATGGCCGAGACGCCGGATGCCTTCGGCGGCGTCCGGCAGGCAGGCACTGGCGAAGCGCCAGGAACCGACCGAGGCGCCGATCAGCGAACGCTCGCGCGGCGCGCTGGGCAGCCATTCACCGAACAGCGCCAGATCCAGCCCCTGAATCCCCAACGCCTTCGGCCCACCGGCAGCGCCGGGCAGGGTGCCGACGTCGGCGGCATTCAAGCCTTGGGCACGAATGCGCGCCATGGCGCGTGGGCCGGCTTTGAGGGTGAGGGCGGGGAATTTGATGTGGATGGCGGTCATACCGGTCTCGATCGTTAGCAAGCGAACAATTATAAGCACATGTTACAAAATCCTGTAGGAGCAGCCTTCGGCAGCTCCTACACGGGGATATGTATTGAGCGGGAGCAATGATGGCAATTCAGTTTCAGTTAAGTTCATCCCGCTAAGGTGCCCACCGTATGCAACACATAAAAATATGGAGACACCATGAAAACCCTGACTGCCCTGTCCATTGCCTCGATTATCGGTTTCACTGCCAGCCTTGCCCATGCCCGCGATCTCGGCCCTGACGAAGCCCTGCGTCTGCGCGACGCTGGTACTATCGTCTCCTTCGAGAAGCTCAACGCCACCGCGTTGGCCAAACACCCGGGTTCGACGATCACTGAAACCGAGCTGGAAGAAGAGTACGGCAAGTACAGCTACCAGATCGAAATGCGCGATCCGCAGGGCGTCGATTGGGATCTGGAATTAGACGCGGTGACTGGGCAGGTTCTCAAGGATCATCAGGATAAGTAATGAAGGTTAATGTTCGCGCCACCAGCCGTACGGCATTGGCGCTGGTGATTTTCTGCTCGGCCGCGATGGCGCGTGACCTCGATCAGGACGAAGCCCTGAGTCTGCGTGAGAAGGGCGTGATCCTGCCGCTGGAGCAAGTGCTGCAGCAGGCGCTGGATCGCTATCCCGGCGCAAAACTGCTGGAAGTCGAGCTGGAAGAAAAACACGACGTCTATATTTATGAAGTCGAGTTGCTGACCGTCGAAGGTGTCGCCCGTGAGCTGCACTTGAAGGCCGATACCGGCGAACTTGTGAAAGACAAGGAAGATTGATCGATGCGTTTGCTTTTGGTGGAAGACCACGTACCGCTGGCCGACGAATTGCTCGCCAGCCTGCAACGACAAGGTTACGCGGTCGATTGGCTGGCGGACGGTCGTGATGCGTTGTATCAGGGCAGTAGCGAGCCCTATGACCTGATCATTCTCGACCTCGGCCTGCCGGGTGTGCCGGGGCTTGAGGTGTTGGCGCAGTGGCGCGCCGGCGGTCTGGCGATTCCGGTATTGATTCTCACCGCGCGTGATTCCTGGGCCGAGCGCATCGAAGGTCTGAAGGCCGGCGCCGATGATTACCTGACCAAACCGTTCCACCCCGAAGAGCTGCAGCTGCGCATTCAATCGCTGCTGCGCCGCTCCAAAGGCCAGGCCAATCAGCCGACATTGCAGGCGGCCGGTCTGCATCTGGACGAGGGCCGCCAGTGCGTGGTGCGCGACGGCGCCGATATTCAACTGACCGCCGCCGAGTTCCGTCTGCTGCGTTATTTTATGCTGCACCCGGAGCAGATTCTCTCCAAAAGCCATCTCGCCGAACACCTCTACGACGGTGAAACCGAGCGCGATTCCAACGTCCTCGAAGTGCACGTCAATCACCTGCGGCGCAAGCTCGGCAAAAGCGTGATAGAAACCCGTCGCGGCCAGGGTTACCTGTTCGGCGGGCAGGCTTCGTGAGGTCGATCCAGCGCCGCTTGAGCCTGGGTTTGATCAGCGTGATGGTGGTCGTCGGTGTGGTGGTGGCGCAAACCAGTCTGTGGTTGTTCGAAGTGGGTTTGCAGCGCTACCTCGAAGCCGGCCTGCGCAACGACAGCGAGAGCCTATTGGTGGCGCTGGTCCGTGGCCCACAAGGGCTGCAACTGGATGAAAGACATCTGTCCCCGGCCTACCAGCGGCCGTTTTCCGGGCACTACTTCCGTATCGATTTTGCCGACAGCCACTGGCGTTCACGCTCGTTGTGGGATCAGGACCTGCCGCTGCTCGACCATCCCGGGTTGCACAGCAATCTGCAACTGGGGCCGGACGGTCAGCAGTTGCTGGTGCTGCGCTCGGATTATCGGCGCCTGGGCCAGTCGATTTCGATCAGCGTCGCGCAGGATTACACCCCCGTGCGCGAGAGCTTTCAGCGCATGCGCCAGATCGGCCTCGGCCTCGGTCTGGCGGCATTGTTACTGATTCTGTTCTTGCAGCGATTGACCGTGCGCCGCGCGCTGAAACCGCTGGAAAGGGCTCGTGAGCAGATCGCGCAATTGCAGCAGGGCCAGCGTTCGCAACTCGATGATCAGGTGCCGGTGGAACTGGAACCGCTGGTGGCGCAGATCAACCATTTGCTCGCGCACACTGAAGACAGCCTCAAGCGTTCACGCAATGCCTTGGGCAATCTCGGGCATGCATTGAAAACGCCTTTGGCGGTGTTGTTGAGCCTGGCCGCCAGTGAAAAACTCGATGCGCATCCCGAGTTGCGCAAGGTGCTCAAGGAACAGCTGGAGCAGGTGCAGCAACGGCTCAATCGCGAGTTGAACCGTGCGCGGCTGTCCGGTGATGCACTGCCGGGGGCGCTGTTTGATTGCGATGCGGAGCTGCCGGGGTTGTTGGCGACGTTGAATATGATTCATGGCGAGCATTTGGCGCTGAGTTATGTCGCGCCAGCGGGGTTGCAACTGCCGTGGGATCGCGAGGATTTGCTCGAACTGTTGGGGAATCTTCTGGATAACGCCTGCAAGTGGGCGGACGCCGAGGTGCGTCTGAGTGTGATTGAACGTACGGATGGATTCGCCCTGAGCGTGGAAGATGACGGCCCGGGGATTCCCGAGGAACAGCGCGCTCAGGTATTCAGTCGCGGTACGCGGCTGGATGAGCAGACCCACGGGCATGGGTTGGGGCTGGGGATTGTGCGCGACATCGTCGATACGTGGGGCGGGTTGCTGGTGTTGGGCGAGAGTGAGTGGGGCGGGTTGAAAGTGGTGATCGAGTTGCCTCGGCGGTGTGATCTGGTCAAACGATACTGGACACGGTTATAGGGTTTTACCCTTTTTCATGCCGCCAGGGCCTCCATGTCCACCGGAGTTCGGTAGCCATTGTGACTGTGCAGCCTGATCCGATTGTAATAATGG
>NZ_FYDH01000002.1:0-3748 GCF_900187475.1 Pseudomonas sp. Irchel s3h9
CATTTGGGGCTGTGTCCTTGGTTTGTCGGGGTGTGTTCGCAACTATCACCGTAGACCAAGACCAGCCCTTCTTCATTTTTTGCTTTCAGCTCAAGTGGTTAGCTGTTAAGTAAGTGCCATTCGGGACTGATTTATTTTCTGAGAAATAAATCAGCCCCCTTTTTGCTCAGTTCCCTTTTTGCTCTTTTTGCTTTGAACTTCTGCGCAATTGGTATAGAGGAAGTGATTCGCCATACCTCGATCTACCCACGCTCGGGTAGCTCTGTCGACGATGCGGTGTGTCTGCGTGATGTCTAGCTGATTGCGTGTGGAGTGGGTGAAGGTCGGCATGCTCCATCGTTCGGTGTCGATAGGAACATCGAATTCGAACAGATGGACATGTGGGCCTTCACCTCGATAATCCTTGATTGCTGCATTGGCTACCTTTCTGATATCCCTTGCTTGAGTCCGCATGACGGCATTCAGAACCACAATACAGTGGGCCTTGAGCAGTGCGAGCAGCTCTTCAATTTCAACTTCAGCATCATTGCTGATAAAGACCTCGTGCAATCTGCCTCTCCATTGATACAACTTTGCTCACATCGCTCCGGTACTGCGCCTGTGCGCGTTTCTGGTTCCAAAGAGTTAGATCGACCGAATTTAGCACAACGTGCGCGTGATTCACTGCCATTCGTGCACACGTTCCGCAGGAATGATTGGCCAGGCAGAAAACCGGGACAGATTTATTTTTTGAATATCACCCATTGAGATCTATCTGTTCATAAGCCCCTACCTCCATCTTATAGACGGATATCGAGGATGCACCAAGTTTGGATTGTAAAAAGCCTACAAGAATTCTGAGGTTGCAGTTTTCATACATAGAGGTCGGACGTACTACCGTTACCTTGCCAAGATCACTATCGTAAATTCTGACGTGAAACTCATCCATTTCATTCCGAATCACGTAGTTGAAACCACGGTACTCATATCCCGCGTCGTGGTCGACATCATCGAAGCGTGTAGTGTTTACAATTCTCAAAATGAATTTCCATGATCCGACTAGCGCCAACCAAACGTGTTGCGACGTTCAGGTGACGTACGAGAACAGCCTCGTGAGGCGCTTCATCCAGGGTGAGATTGGAGGTCAGAAGCACGCTGCTCACCAACTACCGTAAGGGATACCGTACTTCTCAATGTACTGCTTTGCCTTTTCACTCACAGGATAAGCGTAACGCCCTTCGTTCTTACCTTGGCTCGGCCCTAGCGGCTCAATTTCTGCCTGCGCTCGAGCGACTTTGACCGGGTGGTGGCAAGAGTCTCTTACCCAAACCTGCACAACACCACCGGGGGCCAACCCTAAATAAACCGACGCCATAAATCTCGCTTCCTGACCAGGCGTCTGCGGGCAACGTTGATTGACGGACGCCACCATCAACTGCCTAGCTTCCTCTGGGATTTCTACCCATGCCTGCCACGTTTTCTGTTCGACAATCGATTGCCAACGGACCCAGATGCGAACAGGTAAATCTGCTCCTACCACTCTCCTTCCGCTGCCGCCTACCCCACCTGTCCAACCTCGGGCGGACTCCGTTCCATCTTCCGGCTCTCCCCCCGCAGCGGTGCCGCCGCCGGTTTTGTAGAAAATCCTGCCGTTAATGTCTTGAACAGAACTGTTCTCTACCCAGACCTTCATATAGTCCGGCTCGGTAAACGCCAACTCCCACCACTCGGATTTCGGGTCATTTTTTGCTGAAAGCGGATCCGCAGACTGGCACCCAGTAATGAACAGCGCGCATAGCAGGGTAAAAAGTACTTTCATCACCAAAGTTTCCAGTCAGCTACATGGGGGTGTTGTACGCGTATCGAGTCCGGTGTCGGGGCATTGATGTAAACGGCACGGACGCCACTGCCATCTCTGCGCCCGAGAGGATGGTTCCAATTTGCAGACATGTGAATGTACTTTAGCTTCAACAATTGGTCTTCTTGGATGGAGGTGTCGTAACTACCCGCCAGAAATCGATCACACAGCGCTTGAAGCTCTGCGGGCACTGCCAACTCAGGCGTATCGGGAATGTCTTGAAACCGAACGCCCTTCTCTTTTGCCAATCGGTGCATCACTCGTAGATATACCCTGGAGAGCAAGCCACTCACAGGACGTTTGAGCTGCACTGCGGCATACACGCGCTTCATACGTGGGCTGAGCCGTTCCTGCCGATCAATTGGCAGAAAAAGGGCATCAGGCGTGACGATCTCCAACATTTCTTCAGGCCATCCTTTGGCGAGCCACTGCGCCTTCACCGTCACGGCATCACGGTAGATCGAAGTAGTGGAGACGTCGGTAAATTGCGACACCTCAAGCGTTTGCATCGGACTGACGAGCGCGCACTCTTGGACTTCATCGCGGTAGCCACCGCCGATGTCGGAATGAACCCCGGGCAGAGTTATTTCCAAGTGATCCGCTTTAACGCGGCTCAGAGCGAAGTTAGCCCGATATTCGTCACGCGCGGATAACTGCACCACATCAGTGAAGAAGCGGCGGTCGAGGTAAAGTTTGATTCCTGTTGCGATGGGACTTTTGATATCCCCCAGATTCGACCAGCCAGCAATGGATGGCACCGTATCAAAAAGGCCAATAAAACCCATGTTGATGCTGCTTTTGTACTCTTCGATGAAGGTCCGGCTGAGGGCATTGGCGTTGCTTCGCAAAACCTCCCCGAGTGGCCCCTGCTTTCCACGTACGACCTCGTTGGCAAAGTGTCTTGCTGCAGCAGCACCACGGCTGAAGCCGAATGCATCAAACGTCAGGGACGTAATTTCACTATTGGGATTGTTATCCAGCACGTCCTTGATACGGGTTTTGATCTCTGCGAACGACAACTGAACACGTCCTGCCACGCCTGTATCGCCTCGGCCAGTACCACCACCTAACGTACTGTCCTTCTTGCCTGACTCAGTTCCTATTCCCTCGATATAAATCATCCGGAACGCTTGCTTCTGCAAACCATCTCCTTCGGCCCTTTGAGGTGCGAAGTACAGTTCGCTTAGTTTCTGAACATTGGTGGTGCTATTGGCGTAGCTGCTGTCCGGATCCCTCATGTAAGGCTGACAGCTAGCAGGAATATCTGCCGGCGCAATCGGATGCTGCGCCCCACACAGCAATCCAGCCGCCGTGTTATTCGCATTATTCCCAGTGCCATCAAAGAAAACCCCAATCCTCAACGCGATCCCGATTTTCTCAGGTTCGCGCGCAGGCTCTTTCCCGTGTTTCTCATATTCCGCCCAACGCTGGGCGTGAATATCGACGGGTTTGGCTTCTTCGTAGCGGTGGTTTTTCGGGGAGTTGGGTACGTAGCCACTCATCCGTGATTCCTGGTTCTGATCCTTGAGAACGGCCTGAAGGTTGACAGCCGAGGCTGGGGGGCGCAAGCCGTGGCCGTGTGCCAGCCAGGGTGCGACAGCGGGGTTCGACGAGGGTTTCCCCTCGTCGGGGTGGGGGTTAGCTGGCGATTTCGACGTTATCCAGCGCTTGGTTGACGGCGATTTCGCCGAGCATCACGACTTGGGCGATGCCCAGCGCGGTTTTGCGGTGGGGGGTGTCGAGCATGGCGGCGAAGTTGAGGAGCATTTCGCTGGCGGAGCCCAGGGTTTCGCTGGCGTTGGCGAGCAGGGATTCGCTGTTGTACTTCGGGTTGGCGAGGTACATGCGTTCGGGTTGTTGGGTGCTGGCCATGATTTGGCTGGCGGGTTTGAGGTAGTGGTCGAGGGCGCG